>NZ_JBHIRL010000001.1:0-354743 GCF_042197145.1 Bartonella sp. AA56HLJMS
GCAAAAGGCATTACATTCGGACATCTATGGAGACATAAAAACTAGCTGAGATAAAAAGCAATGGTTCCCGTAACAGATGCCCTTAATATCCATATGACAAAATAACGAGGATATCCAATCCTAAAGTAAAAAATATTTGCACTGAAATTGAGCTATTTTCATAAATTAAAAAATGAAATTAAGAAAAGATAAATTATCGTAAACTATACACTTTACTTTGGTGTCGAAATTATAATAATGACAACAAATATCAGAATGTGTATAACAGTAAAAAAGAGTCATGTCAAAATGAAGTTAATCATACTTGTAATTTTGATTGCAAACCTTTTATCGGCTTGTGCATTAGCACCAAAGCTAAAACAGCCCAATGATAGGAACCGTGTGCCTATTAATAAAACAATCCCTGCCGAAATTAAGCGAGGAGACAGATGAAAACAAAACAAGCAAAACCAGTGAAAGCCGAACAACTTAGAAGTTATTATGAAGAAAGCCGTGGCTTAGAACGTGATCTTATCAATGAATTTATAAGGTCGCGCAGAACGGCATGGCGTGTTGCGAGTACTGTGGGTCTTTTTGGCTTATTCGGTATGATATGTGGAGTTGTTGGATTTTCTCAACCAGCTCCAACTCCCTTAGTATTGCGCGTTGATAATACGACGGGTGCAGTTGATGTTATCTCAATCATGCGTGAACACGAAGAAAGCTATGGTGAAGTTGTAGATAGATATTGGCTAAACCAATATGTACTTAACCGCGAAACTTACGACTACGATACTATTCAACTGAACTATGACACAACAGCACTTTTAAGTGCGGCATCTGTTCAACAAGAATATTATAAAATCTATGATGGAGAAAATGCACGGGACAAAGTGCTTTCCAACAAAGCACGTATTACAGTTAAAGTACGATCAATCCAGCCTAATGGACTCGGTCAAGCAACTGTACGTTTTACGACTCAGCAACTTGACAGCAACGGTGCTGCTACTGGACCAAAACAGCACCAAATTGCAACAATTGGTTACACCTATGTTGGTGCACCCATGAAATCATCTGATCGATTGCTTAACCCCCTTGGTTTTCAAGTAACAAGTTACCGTTCTGACCCAGAAATACTGTTGAATGATTAAGGAATTGATTGTTATGAAAAAACTTGCGTTCGTTGTTCTATTGTCTTCGTTTTCTTCTCTTTATACGGTACCTGTGCAGGCGCTCAAAAGTCCATCAAATTCACAATATGATCACCGCATTCGCTATATAACATATAACGAAGCCGATGTGGTTCAAATTGAAACAGTTCTTGGTGTGGCAACACATATTATTCTTGAAGAAGGTGAACAGTACATAACTCATGCCTTTGGTGATTCTGAAGCCTATGCCTTTGCTCATAAAGGGCGGCATATTTTTATTAAACCAAAAGCAGAACTTGCCAATACCAATCTCATCGTTGTAACCGACAAACGGAGTTATAAATTCCGACTACAATTTCGGAATGACCGTGCGGGATCAACATATGAATTGGCTTTCCATTATCCCGATTCAAACGATGAAAAGTCAGAAGAAAACAATCGACGCCTTGCGATTGAACGTGGTTTTCACCAAAGCGTCAACGGCTATAATCTCAGTTATACCATGAGTGGTCACCAAGATATTGCTCCGATAAATGCTTGGGACAATGGGCGTATTACTTACTTTAAATTTCCCGCTAACATGGATATGCCATCGATTTATGTCGTAGATGCTGAAGGTAATGAAAGCTTAATACCACGCACCGTTATCGGCAGTTCTAATGATATTATCGCCGTTCATAAGGTCAATCCTAAATGGCTTATACGGCTTGGTAAACGCGCTCTAGCTGTTTTTAATGAAGCCTATGACCCCAATGGCGTACCAAACACAACAGGGACAGTATCTTCGGTGGTTTATCGTATCAATAAAGGAGGAAAATGATGTTTGACAATAAGGAAGGAGAGGGAAAAGGTACAAAACTGGACAACGTCGAACAAAAACATATTGAAGGTACCTATGGAGGGTCCGAACTAGGTTCTGAACGTCGTCCGACAATTCCAGGTACCCGTGCATTGTTAATGGTAGGACTTATTGTCATAGTAGCGATACCGATTGCCTTGACTTGGAAAGCTTTTAAAATGCGTAATACCGTGGAGGTTGAGGAAGAAAAACCACAACAAATAGTACAGCAAATTATACCAAACTATGTCCCTCGGATTATAGAAGAGCCAAAGATTGTAGAAGAAGCAGAAAAATCAACACAAACAGAAGATTCAAACTTGGATATTCCACCGGCCTTGAGTAAGCTTCTTCAAACAGCCATTCCTCCACATATGCTCCAAGATTCTGAAGAATTAGCACGCAAACGTATGCTCAGTTCTAGCCTTAACAACGGTGGTAGCGAAGGATCTACAGATACAAATAATAAAGCATCGAATAATGATAGAGGTAATGGCGTATTATTTGATAACCTTCAGCCTGTGCGTTTAGGTCAATCACATGCGATGCAACTTCGTAACCGTGACTTTTTGATTACACAAGGAACGCAAATAGATTGTACATTAGAAACAAAAATCATTACATCACAACCCGGAATGACGACGTGTCATTTAACACGCGATATTTATTCCACGAGTGGACGTGTTGTTTTGCTTGACCGTGGTTCTAAAGTCGTTGGTTTTTACCAAAGTGGCATACAACAAGGACAAACGCGCGTGTTTGTGCAATGGTTACGCATTGAAACGCCTTCTGGTGTTGTTGTCAATCTTGACTCACCAGGCACAGGTCCTCTGGGTGAAGCGGGTATTGGTGGCTGGGTTGACAGACATTTTTGGGAACGATTTGGTAGTGCAATTATGGTAAGCATTATCGGTGATTTAGGAGAATGGGTAAGAGGAAAAGTTGGTAAAAGCAGCAAAGAAAATAAAGATAACTCACAAAATAAAGGAGCTCAGAATGCTGAATCTATAGCAATCGATGTTCTTCAAAATTCCATCAATATCACACCAACACTTTACAAAAACCAAGGCGAACGAGTAAATATTTTTGTTGCTCGTGATCTGGATTTCAGCGATGTCTACAGTCTCGTCACACGTTAACCCGATACAAAAAGATCAAGCAGTTTTTCAGCTTCTGCAACCGCTTGATTGTTTTTTAGAAGATCCCACGATCACTGAATTATCGATTTGCCGCCCCTGTGAAGTATGGACGAAAAGCTTTAAGGGTTGGCAAGTACATAGCGTACCAGAGTTAACAACCACTTTTTTGCAAACGCTTATTACAGCTATTATCGTTTATAACGGTATGGCTCCCAGAAGTATTAATTATGTGCTCTTGCCTGGTGGACAACGTGGTACAATTATACAAACACCAGCTGTTGTTGATGGTGCTCTTTCCTTTGTAATTCGTAAACATTCTCTCATAGTTAAAACGTTAGAAGAACTCAAAGAAGAAGGGGCATTTGACGATTTTTCTGATGTAAGTTTTAATAAGCCTTCAGCAAAAGAAGCCAATAACTTGTTATCGAGGCAAGACTTCACACGGTTGGAACCATTTGAAGTTCAACTCTTACAAAGTAAACGTGAGGGAAAAATTCTTGAATTTTTGGAAGAATGCGTCCTTCACAAACGCAACATTATTATTGCAGGCAAAACAGGATCTGGTAAAACAACATTTGCTCGCTCTTTAATTGAAAAGGTCCCTGTAGAGGAGCGTATTATCACAATTGAAGATGTTCATGAGCTTTTTCTACCCAATCATCCCAATCATGTACATATGATTTATGGTAACAATGTAGGTCGTGTTTCAGCTGAAGAATGCCTAGATGCGTGTATGCGTCAGTCGCCTGACAGAATTTTTCTCGCTGAATTGCGAGGCAATGAAGCATGGGAATATCTCAATTCGCTCAACACTGGTCATCCCGGATCGATTACAACAACGCATGCTAACAGCGCTTTGCAGACATTTGAGCGATGTGCCACCTTGATTAAAAGATCAGAAATTGGCCGGCAACTCGAGTTAGAAATGATAAAAATCGTTCTCTATACAACAGTTGACGTAGTGTTGTTCTTTAAAGATAGAAAACTCTCTGAAGTCTTTTACGACCCGATTTTTGCTAAATCAAAAATCGCTTAAGGGGAGCTTCCTCTCTCGGTAATATGAAGCAAACAAAAATAGCCGTAACTAATTGTTACGGCTATTTATTTAACTTTTCCTATTCTCTTTGCTTCTCCGATGGATTTTCTACACTCTTCATGAAGAAAAAAGTTAATAGACAACAACTCTACGAGAAAACCAAATTATACATAAGGCTCTCTTTATTCTCTTGCCTTTGATCATTCTTTCCATTTACCTTTTGAAAAAGTATCTTTGATGCAAAAAAGAAAAAATAGCTGCAAAATAAATATTTAAACAAAAGAAAAGAATAAATTTTGATTCGCTTATCAATGAAAGCTTCGTAAAATAGGTACTTTCGATCATCACAAATAATTATCGTCATCAAGACCAAAACTTATCGTTTAAAAATTCTAAGCACTATTTTCAAGTGATTAATAAATATGTTTTTTAACCAAACAATCTCCAAATACGGAAAACCTCATACGAAATAAATTATCATTTCGATTTAGCATCCATAAACCACGTTCTATTTGGTAATAAAAAGTATAGTGGTATATAGACGTCTTCTTCGGACGAAGAAAGATTCTTAACCTCCAATTGTTCGTAAACAACCAAATTTCTCTTAGGCAAGCTTTGCTAACCATATCACGTGGCTTATGTCCCTCTCCTAAAGACGATATCCATAGATTCCATAAGGTAAGCTCTACTCTGAATATTCCTGCTCTCTTCTCTGCACCACAAAAAGCAAAAATTCCTAAAAGAACAGACCTACAATCACTCTTCTTAAGCCACGTCACATTGACTTATAAAGAGTGTTCATTATTTTGCGTGTTGGATAAGAGATCTTAGTACCGTAGGATTCTCTCATTTCAAAGCTGTTTATTAACCAAAACCATGTCTCTTGCACATTATAAGTAAATAAAGCCGTATAGAATGAAACTGTACAAAAAAGCACTAAAAATGCCTTTTATAAACCATCCAAAATGCCAAAAATTATCACAACATTGGGAGTTTGCAAAGTGTCTAATGGCGCCCAACTTGCTCTTTTATGAAGTGTAAAAATGGAGATGCTCTATAAATTTTATATTATTCATCGGGGCTTTACCATTATACCATCCACGAGCTCTGTAGTGAAATAAGCTTAGGCACCTTAAAGAAAGGTTTCTTAAAAACAAGCTTGCAAATTGACAAGCAAAGTGTATTTGGCTCGGGGCGTTCTGTTTTACATAAGGGTTTTGATCTTATTAAAGAACGAGAGAAACAAAAGCGTGAAGCAATGCGTAATCTCTATTATTTAAAAGACATTACTCTAGATACTTTTGAAAGTCGTAAAGCAGAATTAAAAAATGATGCTAAAAATGGAAACTGGTTTGCACCTTTACAGCTTCATATTCTCCTCAAATTAGGCGGCTGTATAGCAACTTTCAAAGATTACGCCAACAGAGATACATAATACTCTTAACTCCCATTTGATAAGTAAAAGCTGCAACAGCAAAAGCTCTTTTAGAAAAACAACGCCATAAAGTCATTAATAAACCGGCAATGAATTGGAGAAATGTTCCAGATTTTTATCAAACACTCTGCAAAGCAACAATAATGATACAACTGGCTTTGCGTCTGCTTATTCTTACAGGTGTTCGTACCCATCTCTTGCATCAATTCGTGAAGATCAGATTGAAGAGGATATATGGACAACTCTTGGCTCGAAAATACGAACGGTCTGCGTGATACTACAGGAGATTTCGCATGTCACTATGATCACAAATATTAAAAATTTTAAAACAAGCACGCTTGTTTTTTCGCAATGATTTCTGTTTTCTGTAACCGGTCGTAGTCCTTATTAAGGTGAATTTCCTATCACAATATATAAGAGAGGTTAGGTTAAAAACCTGTCCACGTAGATTTCGCTCTAGTTTACGTAATTGGTTAACAGACTCCACCTATCACACCTCAAAGGACGAAGCCTCTTAACACGCCACTGATCTGCAAACAATCCGCCCCCTCACCTAGCAGATTTCACCTTCTAACCACTCTAATTACCACATCCTAAATAAGATAGTGTTTTACAGCACAACAGAATAAATACCAAAACAATGGCTGATTATACCGTTAATACTTGGACACCTCTCTTTCATGTTAAGAAATATCTTTATGCTAAAAAATAAAATAAAAAACACTTTTACCGCTTAAATAACTTTCTTCAGCATATATACAAGAAAAAATGAAATCCCCTAACATTATAAATAAGACCTAAACCTAGAAATCTCTATTTTTTATAGATAAAAACATATAAAATAAAAACCCACGAAACTCATAAAAATACAACATGTTTTCTTTGATGATTGAATTCATTCAACTCAAACGAACCTATAAACATCCCTATTCCACATTCGCAACACGTGTTCTTAGAATTCTCACTAGTGTTTTCTAAATTTTTAGAAAAAACTATAAATTTGATATTTTTTAAAAACGTCTTATTTGCTCTTTAGTGAATTTAAATCTATGATGTTACAATATTTTTAAATTACTACCCCCTTAACTATATATCTATCTCTACAATAGAGAGGGATTTTACGTTCTCCATTTTTTAAGAACTATAAATTTTGCTTTTTAATGCGATTAACAATCCAATCTTTAAAACAAAAAATATGACCTTTATATATATATAATGATATTATCAAAAATTCCTAATCCTTGAATATTAGCAATGTTTTCGATATTACAATAAATGTGTCGTAAAATGACGAATTGTCATAATGATCACTCCTTTGTATTTCATTTAGATAATTTACATGCGTTATAATATTTGTATCAGCATTTATTTTTTGTGCTCTATTTATACAGAGTAATCATTTTTTATAAAAAATGATTACTTGAATCTGCATCAAATTATAAATTATGATGCGAATTTAATAAAAATAAAAACACATGGCATATTGATTTTATTGTTTTTACATAGAACGCTATTTAAAGTATAGTTTACTCGAAAGACTAATGCCTTTTAAAGGCAATAATAACTATACTAACCGCCTCATAGAAGCCAATAAATTTTTAGATATTAAGCCTCAAAGAGGCACAAAAACACGCACAATTTTCTATTTTTCTTTTTACTGTTCGTTAATCGGTCAATTTTCAAAGATAATATTCAACTATGAGTTTTCTGCTCAGCCATTGCAAGGATTGCTTCTACAAGGATTGCTTAAATTTTTAGGGATTACTTCACTTTTAGAATGATTATAGCTACTGCGCCCCCATAAGCAGCCGATCTTCTTTTAGAGATTTAATTGCTAAAAGGAGATACAATTTTCCACCTTGCGCTTTATTTTGATCAATCAGTAAATTTTCAGAGGCGGCGTTCAACCATGAGTTTTTTAATTTCAGCAATTGCTTTCGCTGGATTTAATCCCTTTGGACAAGTTTGCGCACAATTCATAATCGTATGGCAACGATAAAGGCGGAAAGGATCTTCTAAATTATCAAGACGTTCACCACACATCTCATCACGTGAATCCGCAATCCAGCGATAAGCTTGAAGCAAAACAGCGGGCCCCAAATAACGATCACCGTTCCACCAATAACTTGGACATGAAGTCTGACAACACGCACACAAAATACATTCATAAAGGCCATCGATTTTTTGGCGATCGGAGTGACTTTGTAACCATTCTTTTGCAGGTTCAGGAGAAACTGTTTGCAACCAAGGCTCAATGACTCGGTGTTGTGCATAAAAACGCTTTAAATCAGGAACCAAATCTTTAACAACCGGCATGGAAGGCAACGGATAGACCTTAATGGGATGTTTTACATCATCCATCCCTTTGGTACAAGCTAATGTATTGGTTCCATCAATATTCATCGCACATGAACCACAGATGCCTTCACGGCATGATCGACGAAGTGTCAAAGTTGGATCAATATGGTTTTTAATAAACAAAAGCCCATCAAGAATCATAGGACCACAAGCAGAACGATCCACATAATAAGTATCTAAATGAGGATTTTCCTCATCATCAGGCGACCAACGATACACGTGAAATTCCGTCAGCTTTGTAGCACCTTCAGGTTTAGGCCAAACCTTTCCCGGTTTTACTTGAGAATTTTTGGGAAGCTTAATTTGTACCATATTTTATTCTCCCCTTAATAAACCCGTTTTTTAGGTGCAATGCGCTTTAAATCGATCCCACCATCAGCTTCAGATGTTAACGGGTCCACATGGACAGGTCGATATGATAATGTCACCTTACCTTCTTTTGACAAATGTGAAATCGTATGTTTACGCCAGTTTTTATCATCACGCTCTGGGTAATCTTCACGAGCGTGAGCGCCACGGCTTTCTGAACGTGCTTCGGCAGAATGAACAGTCATGATTGCATTCGCCATAAGATTTTCAAGCTCTAATGTTTCAACCAAATCAGAATTCCATATCAGAGAACGATCTGTGACTTTGAGATCCGACAATTCCCCCCAGATTTTATTCATCCGTTGACATCCCTGTTTCAAAGAATCTTCTGTACGGAAGACTGCTGCGTCTTCTTGCATCGTGCGTTGCATTTTTTCACGCAATACAGCTGTTGGTATTGCCCCTTGTGCAAAACGTAAACGATCAAAACGAGCTATAATTTCGTCAACAGCTTCTTCATTGATGGGTGGAATTTCTGCATTCCGATCAATAACTTCACCCGCGCGAATGGCAGCAGCACGACCAAACACCACAAGATCAATTAATGAATTTGACCCCAAGCGGTTAGCACCATGAACAGAAGCACATCCTGCTTCTCCTACCGCCATCAGCCCTAGTTGAATACGATCAGGCGAATCAGCCGTTGGATTGAGAACTTCCCCGTAGTAATTGGTAGGAATCCCACCCATATTATAATGAACCGTTGGCAAGATGGGGATAGGCTCTTTTGTTACATCCACCCCTGCAAATATCCGTGCTGATTCTGAAATCCCTGGTAACCGCTCATGCAAGATTGCAGGATCAATATGATTGAGAACCAAATGAATATGGTCCTTCTTAGGTCCAACGCCACGTCCTTCACGAATTTCAAGTGTGATACAACGTGAAACCAAATCACGTGAAGCCAAATCCTTAAAGGAAGGTGCATAGCGCTCCATAAAGCGTTCACCTTCAGAATTGATTAAATAGCCTCCTTCACCACGAGCTCCTTCTGTAATTAAGCAGCCAGAACCGTAAATCCCTGTCGGATGGAATTGCACAAACTCCATATCCTGAAGTGGCAATCCAGCACGTGCGATCATTCCACCACCATCACCCGTACAGGTATGCGCCGATGTCGCAGAAAAATAAGCGCGTCCATAACCACCGGTTGCAAGAACAACCATTTTGGCAGAAAAACGATGTATTGTACCATCATCGAGATTCCATGCCACAACCCCCGTACAAACCCCATCCGTCATGATGAGATCGAGTGCAAAATATTCAATAAAAAATTGCGCATTATGCTTTAAGCTTTGTCCATAAAGCGTATGCAAAATGGCATGGCCTGTACGGTCAGCTGCTGCGCAAGTACGCTGAACAGGTGGACCTTCACCAAATTGTGTCGTATGTCCACCAAAAGGACGCTGATAAATTTTGCCTTCTTGCGTTCGCGAAAAAGGAACGCCATAATGTTCTAATTCATACACAGCAGCAGGAGCATTACGCACCAAATATTCCATTGCATCGGTATCGCCCAACCAATCAGAACCTTTCACGGTATCATATAAATGCCACTGCCAATTGTCAGGACCCATATTTGAAAGCGATGCAGCAATTCCCCCTTGTGCTGCAACCGTATGTGAGCGCGTTGGAAAAACCTTCGTAATACAAGCTGTCTTTAATCCTTGTTCTGCCATACCCAGTGTCGCACGTAATCCTGCACCACCTGCCCCAACAACAACAACATCAAATTTATGATCCACAGTGCGATAAGGGGCGTTACCTGCTTTAGCACCCAGAGATGATCCTGTACCCGCCATACTTGTTTAACCCCCTAATGCAATTTTCAAAAGAGAAAAAATAATGATACCACCTATGAGAAAACAAAATAAAATATTTAACGTCAAAAAGAATATCCGAAAACCTTCACGTGGAATATAATCTTCAATCACCACCTGCATACCAAGTTTCATATGATAAAGGACCGAAAAAGTCATCAATCCCATCAAAATAGCAACAATAGGATGTGCAAGTCTTGCACGCACAATACTATAATCCTTGCCCACAAGCGAAAGAATAAGAACAATAAAAAATATCAAAAGTGGTAGATTGATAAACCCCGTCAAACGTTCTAGCCAAAAATGCTCTGTTCCTTCATGAGCACTGCCACGCCCCCGTACTTTTCCAAGTTCCGTTCGAAAATCTTTTTTCATGTCTCTTTTCACCCCCAGCTAAACAACGGTATATCCAATAATCCAAATCGCAAAAGTAACAATAAGAGAAATAAACACTGTCGCCCAAGCAGTGACTGTTGCCTTTTCTTTTGCCAAAAGGCAAGGCTTCAGATCCCAAACAATGTGGCGAACACCACCAACCATGTGATGAACCCCTGCCAAAGTATAAAGAAACAAAATACACAATCCAAACCAAGAACTATAAATTTCGTAAACTGTTTTAAATGTCTCCTCGCCACACGCAATAGCAATTAACCAAACAGCAAGAAAAACCGTTCCAACATAAAGCGCCATACCCGTAATTCGGTGTGCAATGGACATGGCCATAGTAATTGTCCAACGATAAATACTTATATGAGGGGAACGAGGGCGCTCTTTTATCCTAGTTGTCTCTATCATAAAATATCCTGACCTGGTTTATCATAAAATATCCTGACCTGGTTTTTGCAACCGCAATGAACGAGAAAGTCGCGCAAAACGACTAAACATACTCTCTCGTTTTTACTTGTTTGGCATCTCAAGATACCGATATTACAGGTCGGTTGTCTCAAATAACGGATTAAAGGTCACGCATAAAAAAACCGATTACTCCCTGGATATGATCCGCAAAACTCGCCTTAATCTAATACACTTTTATCTTCACGTCAAAGGTCTAAAATCGTTTCCAAATATAAACAGACATTTTTTCAGATTAAACTTATCCTTTTGAGTATTCACGATATATGCAATAGTCTCTTAAACTGCACCCATAATTAAGAATAAAAAGAGGAAAAATTGATAGATTGAACATTTTTATGTCCACTCCAAGCCTTTTAAAAGGCAAAACGAATCAAGAAAGACACAAATAAGCGGCATAAAAGCCGCTTTTGCATAAAGTTTAGCCGATATAATCTTTACTCAGAAACTTGCTTTTCAACATCTGTGCTGACAGATGCTGCTTCTACTTTCTCAACAACCTTTTCAGCTTTTTTCCGATAATCTCTCTTTTCAGCGATACGTGCAGCTTTACCTCTCAAGCCACGTAGATAATAGAGTTTTGCACGGCGCACTTTACCACGGCGCACCAGCTCAACACCTTCAATCAAAGGAGAATAAACAGGAAATACCCTCTCCACCCCTTCACCATAAGAAATCTTGCGTACTGTAAAGGTCTCATTCAACCCACCGCCTGAACGCGCAATACAGACACCTTCATAAGCCTGAACACGCGTCCGTGTACCTTCTGTCACACGCACCATAACACGGACTGTATCTCCTGGCTGAAATGCTGGAAATTGGCGCTTTTCTTCAATTTTTGCACATTGTTCAGCTTCAAGCTGTGCGATAATATTCATTTCTTTTATCCTTCATGTTCTTTATCGAACAGTCAGAGCGCTCAACTCTTACCAAAAAAGCCTTTATTAAGAATAAGGAGCTCTTTAGGCTATGTCTTACACAGGAGCGAATACACCATTCCTTCATTTTAATTTTGGAACTACAGAAAACCTTTTATAAAAAACTCTCTAAAAAGAGAGCCATGCAATACACCACCTTATCATATGAATCAAGTTTTCTGATGATTTTTATTATAACGTGCATAAAGATCAGGGCGACGTTGACGTGTTAACAATTCGGCTTGGCTTTGACGCCAATCTGCGATCGCTTTGTGATGACCTGAGAGCAATACAGGCGGAATACCCCGCCCTTCGAAAAGAGAAGGGCGGGTATATTGCGGATGTTCCAGCAAGTCATTTTCAAAACTTTCACACCTTGCAGAAGCTGCATTCCCCATCACTCCAGGCAGAAGACGTATAATAGCATCTAAGATAACCAATGCAGCTGTTTCACCCCCTGAAAGAATATAATCACCAATAGAAACTTCTTCTAATTCTCGTGCTTCTATGACTCGCTCATCAACCCCTTCAAAACGTCCACAAACTAACGTTACACCCGTATCACGAGCCAAGCTATGCGCGTAAGCTTGGTCAAAAGGGCGTCCACGTGGACTCATCAACAATCTTGGCGAATCCTGTGGACAGCAATCAAGAGCCGCCGCCAATACATCCGCCCGCATTACCATACCAGCTCCCCCACCAGCAGGTTTATCATCAACGCTATGGTGTTTGTCTAAAGCAAAATCCCTAATCTGTACCGTCTCCAGTGACCAAATTCCACGCTCTAAAGCTTGCCCTGCTAAAGAATACCCTAAAAAACCAGGAAACATTTCAGGATAAAGGGTTAAAACGCGCGCCTGAAATTTCATTTTATTTCTTATCCTTATTTTCTTAAACAGACTCTTAATAGCAAAAATAGCACAAACAAGACTTTTAACGCTATAGCGTTAATCTGAGTCTTCTTGATCTGCGCCATATTTAATACGATCCTTCTAAATACTTGCACTAAAAAAGACTCTAAAAATTCAGGACTATTTCGAGATAAAGTGCTTACAATATCTGCTCAAAAGAGCATTTTTAATATTTTCACACATTCCACTTTTTATTGACGAAATTCATCTGTTGTTTTTTACCTTCATCTTTATTTTTAGATTCAAGCTATTTCCTTTTTATCATTGTCTCCCCATCAATTAAACCAGCGGCCATGGGATCAACAACAAGAAAACCAGAATCCATACAAATTTCTGGTACCGCCGCCTTACTAAAGGGAATAAGAACTCTTTTACCTGTATTCAAACGTATTTCAAGCAAATCACCAGCCCCGAAATTAAAAAAACCACACACTTCACCTAAGATTTTCCCCCCACAATCTTGGACACACAAGCCTATTAAATCGACTTGATAAAACTCATCCTCCATCAAATCATCAATTAATTGATCACGCGTCACATAAAGGCGAATCCCTTTTAAAGACTCAGCCGCATTACGATTTTCTACCCCTTTAAAACGTACAATCGCCTTATTTTTTTGTATGCGAAGAGTTACAATTTCATAAGAACGCCCCATATCATCATAAAGAGTGCTGTAAAACTTGAAACGCTGTGGCTCAGCACTTAGAATTTTAACAAAAACATCTCCTTTTATACCATGAGGCATACCAATAATGGCAAGATAGACTTTATTTTTAAGCTTTTCTTTATTATACTTCATGCAAAAATATTATCTCTCAAAAATGAACCCTTCAATCTTATAGTTTTCTATTCAATCTTGTTGCCATATGAGACAATCTTCTAAAAGACCTTTCTTGGTAACAAAAAACAAATTAATAAAGGAGAAAGTCTTATGGCAAATATTATGCTATTTTACAAAGATATCACACCAATCAACAAAATTTCCCATAAAAATCTAAAATTTGCTCCTCCAAGTGATATGTCTTTTGCCAAGGATACTCATTGGGTTCCTTTAGCAAGTACTGAATATTTTCAAGCAGCACTAGACTATCCTATTTTATTTATGTGCGCTGAAGATGAACAAAAAAAACGGCACTACACATCCGCAGCTCTTGTCGGTCTTTCTAATGACGAAAATGACTATATCGCTTCTGATAAAAGTTGGAAAAACAATACTTATGTTCCAGCTTTTGTCCGTCGCTATCCTTTTGTTTTGGCACAAATTAGCAATGAAAAAGAACTTTCTGTCTGCTTTGATCAACAGTCCGGTATGTTTAATGAAGTTGCAGGAACAGAACTTTTTAATTCCGATGGCTCTATTTCTCCTTTTATGGAAGAACGTATTCGCTTTCTTGAAAGTTTTAAAATCGCTATGGAGAAAACCTCTGAGTTTATTGATGCTCTTGTAGAAATGGATCTCCTAAGCCAAAAATCCATCAATGTGAAAAACGATAAAGGTCTCTCAGCGCAATTGGAACATTTTTGGGTTGTTGATGAAGAAAAATTGAATAAATTATCAGCAAGCCAACTTGCCAAACTTCATAAAAATGGCTTTTTAGGATTAATTTTTGCGCATTTGATGTCAACACACAATCTTGTGAAAATACTCTCTCTCAAAGGTGAAAAGCAACTTATCAATCGTGAAGAGCAACCCCAAAACAAGAATGGTCATTCTAACGATGAAAAATCTAAAAAGAAAGAAACTCTCAACTAGATAATGCCCATCAAAAACGACAAGAGAAAAGATGAAAATATTCCTCTCATTCCAGCAGACCATGCAATTTTAAAAGCAAGGAAAAATTGGTTAGAGTGTCTTACCCAAACACGTCGTATGTCAGCACAAACAGTGCAAGCCTATGAACGTGATACGCGGCAATTTTTGTCTTTTCTCTGTCAACACTTAAGCCATACACCAACTCTTACAGATCTTGCTCATTTACGCATCAGTGACTTGCGTGCTTATCTTGCTTATCGGCGTACAAACAATGTAAGTGCGCGCTCTTTAAGCCGAGGGGTGGCAGGCATCCGTTCTTTTTTCAAATACTTATCACGTGAAGGAATCGTCAATGTTCCCGCGGCTCAACTTATCCGAAGCCCTAAACACCCCAAATTGCTCCCAAAACCTTTAGCGATAAAATCAGCACTTCACATAGTCAAACAAGAAAATCAACTGGAAAATGAACCTTGGATTACCGCGCGTAATGCTGCTGTCCTCATGCTTCTTTATGGCTGTGGAATGCGAATATCAGAAGCCTTAAGCCTCACACCAGAACAATTTTCTGATCCTGAAAAAACAAGTTTATTTATAACTGGAAAAGGAGGCAAAACACGCCTTGTTCCCCTCATAAAAATTGTTTACGAAGCCGTACAAAATTATCTTCAATGCTGCCCATATCCTTTATTGGATAACCAACCCATGTTTCGTGGTGCGCGGGGTGGTCCCCTACAGCCTGCCATTATTCAAAAAGCTGTCCGTAATTTACGTGCAAGCCTTGGTTTACCAGAAACTGCAACGCCTCATACACTGCGCCATTCTTTTGCCACCCATCTTTTATCACGGGGGGGAGATTTGCGCACGATTCAAGAACTTCTTGGGCACGCTAGTCTTTCCACCACACAAATCTATACCCACGTCGATACAGACCATTTGTTAAAAATCTATCAAAAGGCCCATCCCCGTTCCAAAAACGTCTCATCAAAAAATTAGAGTGTTTCAACCTCAAGTGCCAAAGCATGAACACAAGTAGCTAACTCTTCTTGTAAAACTTTATAAATCGCTCGATGTATTTCTACGCGTGTCATATTAGAAAAAGAAGAAGATAAAATTTTCACTCGAAAATGTGTTTCTCCTTTACCATCAAAAGCATGTTCATTATGAGGATGCCCCTCATGAAGATGACTTTCGTTAATCACTTCAAGCTTTTGCGGATGAAAAGCATCCTGAAGCTTTCTCTGAATTATTGTTTCTATAAACATTTTTCATTCCTCAAACAAAATGAACGTGCAAAAATACACCTTTTTCATAATAGAATAAGTGTGAAAACAAATTTTTCAAAAGTCAATTCTTGTAAAATTAATCAATTTTGCATAAACCAATAATATGACAATAACATCTAAATTATTCGATTCAATTCGCATAAGCTCAAATAAAAAACAAAAAGCTGAGCCAGAAGCACAACAGTGTCAGTGGGAAGGTTGTGAAAAAACAGGGTCCCATAAAGCACCAGCAGGTCGAAATCACGAAGGACAATATTTATATTTTTGTATTGAACACGTACGCGCCTACAATAAAAATTTTAATTACTTCTCTGGTCTTAGCAATAAAGATATCGCAAAATTTCAAAAGGATGCTCTCACAGGACATCGTCCGACATGGCCTACAGATCTGAGCAATGGTACATCGAAAAAAACAGCCGCGAATTATGCAAAGATTCGCTCTGGAACAGCTGCCTATCAAAATCGCATGCGCGATCCCTTCACGCTTTTTACTGGGCAGCATTCAAACAATAAGTTCTCACGAAAATTAAAGCCCTTAGAAGCAAAAGCTTTTGATACACTGGGACTACAGGCAAACGCTTCAGCAGAAGACATCAAAATGAAATATAAAGAGTTGGTAAAAAAGCACCATCCTGATTCCAATGGTGGTAATCGTGCTTCAGAAGAGCGCTTTCGTGATGTTTTACATGCTTACAATTTGCTAAAAAAGTCTGGTTTGTGCTGAAAACATGCGCTTATATGAGTCTATTTTCATTTAGACCATCATTATTTGCGCAAAATGTTACTTTTTTTGCAAAACATTATAGAATACGTAAAAAAATCTTTCTTCAATATCTAAGGCTCTCATTATAGAGCATTGCATAAATACTTTAACTCTTGTATCGTTTCTAATGAATAAATAGCGTCCTCTCCCTTCCAGAAACATAATGACAAATCTTACCGTTGAAAATTTGCCCGATATTACACTTTGTGCTCGCGATCTATTTCATATTGAAACAGATCTGAAAGTCCCTGCTTTTAGCACAAAAAGTCCCCATGTTCCTGATATCGATCCTGATTATCTTTTTGATCAGCAAACAACTTTAGCGATTCTCGCAGGTTTTACCTTTAACCGCCGTGTAATGGTTTCTGGCTATCACGGTACAGGGAAATCAACGCATATTGAACAAGTTGCTGCACGTCTTAACTGGCCTTGTCTTCGCATTAATCTCGATAGTCATGTAAGTCGTATCGATCTTGTAGGAAAAGATGCTATCGTTTTAAAAGATGGTTTACAAATCACTGAATTTAAAGAGGGCATTTTGCCATGGGCTTATCAAAATAATATTGCTCTTGTTTTCGACGAATATGATGCGGGGCGTCCCGATGTTATGTTTGTTATCCAACGCGTTCTTGAAACCTCTGGAAAACTAAGCTTACTTGATCAAAGCCGTGTCATCTCTCCCCATCCAGCATTTCGTCTTTTTGCAACGGCAAACACCATTGGTCTTGGTGATACAACCGGTCTCTATCATGGTACCCAACAGATCAATCAAGCTCAAATGGACCGCTGGTCTATTGTTACGATACTCAATTATTTACCCCATGATAAAGAGGTTAATATCATTTGTTCAAAGGTCAAATCTTTTCAAACGGCTGAGGGAAAAAAGACAATTTCACAAATGGTTCATGTTGCTGATATGGTACGCCAATCTTTTATCAATGGAGATCTTTCAACTGTCATGAGTCCACGTACCGTCATTACTTGGGCAGAAAATACAACAATTTTTCAAGATGTCGGCTTTGCCTTCCGATTAACCTTTCTCAATAAATGTGATGAACTCGAACGTGCCACTGTTGCAGAATTTTATCAACGCGCCTTTGGACAAGAGCTTCCCGAATCACTCATTCATGGTGTTTCGCCTTAAGGAATCTGTCACTCATGGCTACCGATATTGGCGACAACAAAAATCCGGCAAAAGATTCTTCCAACAACACTCTTAATGCTGAAGCTTTTAAAAAAGCACTTTCCACCTGTATGCGTGCGATTGCAGGCACAAACAACCTTGAAGTTTCCTTTAGTCATAACCGACCATCTTTAAGCGAAAGTTGCGCGCGTTTACCAGAATTACCTCAATACGCAACGAATAAAGACATCACTATTACCCGCGGACTAGGTGATTCCATGGCTCTGCGCAAAGCATGGCATGACAACCGCATTCACATGCAATTTTCTCCACCAGAATCAGAAGCACGTGCTATCTTTGATGCCCTCGAACAAACACGTGTTGAAGCAATTGGTACTTTAGCCATGGAGGGACTTGCAAAAAATCTTGATGTCATGCTCGCCGATAAATACAAAAGAGCCCATTATCATAAAATTAGCAACCAAAGTGAAGCCCCCATCCAAGAAGCGATTGCACTTTTATTGCGTGAAAAAATAACAAAGCGCGCAGCTCCAAGAGAAGCGGGTTCTGTCTTAGAATTGTGGCGTAAAGAACTCGAACAAAAAGCAGCATCACAACTCAATGAACTCCCACATCATATTTACAACCAAAAGGCTTTTGCGCAGATCGTTTGCCAAATGCTTATTACACTCAAAATGACAGTGCAACAAGATGAAGCTTCTAATAGTGAAAATAATAAAAAATTAAAAAACGAATGTGAACCTCAAGACCAAGCAGAAGAAGAAAGTAAAAACAAAAAACGCGCTCAAAGTGAAGAAAAAACCAGCACTAAACAAGAAAGTGATGTGCAAGATGATGGAAAAACACAAGCGACACAATCAAACAACAATGATCAAGCTGACGGCGAACAAAAAAATGGACCTTGGCAAGAAAAGCCGAGCAAACCCAAACACCTTTTTTCTGATTCGGAACAAATGGAAAGACTTGGCAATTATAAAATCTTCACCCGTCAATTTGATGAAATTTTGGAAGCAACAGATTTTTGTTCTGAAAACGAGTTAGATCACTTACGCCGTTATCTTGATAAGCAAATCAATCATCTCCAAAACATCGTTGGACGTTTAGCAAACCGTCTCCAGCGCCGCTTGATGGCGCAACAAAATCGCAACTGGAACTTTGACCTTGAAGAAGGATATCTTGATACAACACGGCTTCCACGTCTAATTATTGACCCCATGCAACCCCTTTCTTTTAAAATGGAAAGCAACACCCAATTTCGGGACACAGTTGTTTCACTTCTCATTGATAATTCTGGCTCAATGCGCGGACGCCCCATTAGCGTTGCTGCAAGTTGTGCTGATATTTTGGCACAAACTCTTGAGCGTTGTGGTGTCAAAGTTGAAATTTTAGGTTTTACCACCAAAACTTGGAAAGGGGGCAAATCGCGCGAACAATGGCTTACCCAAAACAAACTCCATAATCCTGGACGCCTCAATGATTTATGCCATATCATCTATAAAAGTGCTGATACCCCATGGCGTCGCGCACGACGCAATTTAGGTTTGATGATGCAAGAAGGATTATTAAAAGAAAATATCGACGGAGAAGCTTTGATTTGGGCTCATCAACGCCTTTTATCACGGCGTGAACAACGTCGCATCCTCATGGTCATTTCTGATGGCGCTCCTGTTGACGATTCGACACTATCGGTCAACTCCAGCAATTATTTAGAAAAACACTTACGCGCAGTGATTCAAGAAATCCAAACACACTCCCCTATTGAACTCATTGCCATTGGAATTGGTCATGACGTCACACGTTATTATCAACGTGCTGTAACAATTATGAATGCTGAAGAACTTGCCGACGCCATAACAAAACAATTAGAAATACTTTTTAGTGATAAAAGGACTCATATTCATAAGAAATAAACCTGCCTTGAATCAGCAACGATTACATTTAAAAAATTATTTCTATCATTAAACCATCGGAATTTGATGGCTAACAACCTGAGAAGATAATCCCACAAATTGAATATCGAATTTTAAAGAAGCTTCTACTTTACTGGATGCATTATGAGCTCTAAAAGAAATGCTCCAACCATCTTCAAAAATTGTAATGAGTCTGTTTTTACTTTCTGGTTATATTGCGACTGATAAAGTTTTGCTTAGAACTTTCCATTTACGACCATATCCCAGAGTACCATTCAAATTCAAAGACTGAATAATCACCCATTTTTGTCTCGATCTTGTGTTATTTCATTATATTGAAATACACGTATATAGAAAAATATCTCCACTAGACATAGCTCTAAAATGCTGCTCTCACAGAAAATATAATACCTAAACTTTCACCTTCAGTAATACAAAAAGATAAAAGTTGTATTTATTATACGCAAAAAAAGAGGATATTTTAAACACTAAGAATTTCTTTATAAAAGAATCGGCATAAATGGATTCATAGCAATTTTTCGGCAAAAATTGCTAAAGCAAGCGAAAGCCAACCTGTCCCCTAACCTTCCCAAAACAGTACTCACCACGGGTGATCTATCAACATAAGCTCCCATCTCATGGATAAAAGAAAAAATCTTTACTCACATAAAATATAAGAAAAACACGAAAAAAAATATTACTTCATTCACGAAAAAGAACACACCATTATATATCTTATCCGCACTCCTACATTCTTCCTTGCTTCCAAGCTTATTTCACGACAGCGCCCATATATGGCATAATGCAAAATCCAGAATCATCCTTTACTTTACAAGCTACAAGCCAAAAGCAGAATCCTACTTTCAAGTTTCCAATGTTTTTAAGATAAATCAATATACTTTCAGCGCCTAATATTGCACTTTTATTGCATTAAAGCTCTTCATAAGAAGTATTTCTTTCTCAAATGACGTTGTCCGCACGCCAATTCCTCTTATAACATAGGCAAGCAAATGATTTTTATTAACTCAACATAAGAGTATTTAAAACGCGTAAAATTTTATGATATTGGGCTCTTTCACTCAAATGAAAAATATAAGTTATCATTTTAAATCAATCTATTAATAAACATCAGTTGCAATTTCTGTCACATTGAATCATTTGTAAAAAGCATATTTAGCCCCTTCTCAAACAAATGACTTTATCTTTTCCTCACAAGAGAATTTTGAAATAAAAAAGCGTTTTGTGTTGGAGTTCTTACTTAAGTTGGTAAATGATAAAGTATCCATTATAACTAACGTGTCACACCAAGCATAGCGTACAATTTTCTTGGCTTCAGGAAAACAAAAAGACAAAAATCCTTATTTGTGACAAACAAAAGAGGAATCATCTTTTGAATGACATTGATAAAGAGGAAGCTTTACGATGTTAAGAATTGTCCCATAAGGAATCAACATCAACAGACTCATAATAATTTTTACCGAAAAATCACCAAAAGCAAGCGATAGCCAAACTGGCATGCCTATCCCTCCCAAAACAGTACTCTCCACCAGTGAACTATCTGCATACCCTGTTATCTTATCAAAAACAGCAAACGAGCTAGAAAAAGCAAGAGCAAAAAACAGCACTGTATCCAAAGCTGAACCAACCAACGCTGCTGCTAAAGGTGCTTTCCACCATGTTTTACGTCGCAAAGGAGTAAAAACCACAATATCAAGGAGTTGCCCAAATAAAAATGCAAAACTAGAAGCAAGTGCAAGCCGTGGTGTCGCCAATATCCAAGAAACAAAGACACCCGTAAAAAAACCAGCATAAACCACACGCCGCGCAGCAAATGGACCATAAAAACGATTGGTCAAATCATTGATTAGAAAAGCAAATGGATAGGTAAAAGCCCCATAAGTCAACAGCTCATTCAAATCAAACCAATAGACAGGATATTGAACTAAAATATTAGAAGCCGTGACAGCAAGGCACATTGCAAAAATAGAAAAAACAACATACCTTTTCTTTTGCTGTTCTAATAAAAGACCGCTTGAAGACATTTTTTTTAACCTGGGATATGGAACCAATAAAATGAAACGATCAACCTGCAAAAAACTTAACTTCTAGAACAGAAAACCGAAATCAAAGCGTTAATAAACCAAAAAGAATGGCGCTAACAATTATGCTGCTTGTTCAGCCTTTTGCTCACCTTCTTGCTCAGCTTTTTTCTTAATGATTTGGCGTTTTAGCAAACGCGCACGTTGCGACAACTCTTTATCGTCTGCTTTAATCAAAAAACCATCAAGACCACCGCGGTGCTCAACAGAACGCAATGCATTTGCTGAAATACGCAAGCGATAACTTTGCTGTAACACCTCTGAAATCAATGTCACATTGCAAAGATTTGGTAAAAAACGACGCCGAGTCTTATTATTCGCATGGCTAACATTATTACCATACAGAACCGTCTTCCCTGTCAATTCACATGCACGAGACATAAACTTCACCCTTAAACTCTAAGAAACTTTCAAATCCCCATACCCAAAGGACACAATGAACGCAAAACACGCGCAATGCAACCTTGAACGGGCATCATTGGGAAGTTTCTTTCTAATAGGGGGTCGACAACAAAAGGTCAAGTCTTTTATAAAACCTTTTTCATCTCTTGTTGGCTCATTTTTCATCTTTTTCCTCAATAAGGCGTGCAAATTCTGCCAAAAAGCGTACAAAATGTTTCTTTTAATATACACCATGTTAGAATGAAAGCTTATTGTCCTGAAAGGAAATATAAATCATGAGTAAACAAGAGTCCCCCATGACAAAGCTTCAAGAAAATCCTAACCGTTTTTCTTCTTTTTTGTTTGGAACTTTATGTGTTTGTTTTTTTCTTCTCTTCAGCGCATTAGGTATATGGCAAGTACAACGGTTAAACTGGAAAACAAATCTTATCACCAGTACCAATCAGCGCATTCATTTACCCCCCATAAAAGCCCCTCCAAAAAATCAATGGTCAGATGTTACTTTTGAAAAATATGAATATCAACCTGTTATTATCACAGGAAAATTTTTAACAGATAAAAATATTTTAGTCACGGCTGCCGCTCAAAATACTACAGGCTATTGGGTTTTGACTCCCTTACAAACTGCTGATAATATACTGATCTTTATCAACCGTGGCTTTATCCCCATGGATGAACGTAACAATTTTCAAAACACAGAGCAATCGCATACAAATGCCTTATCTCAGCAAAATTCTACCACGGACACAGAACAAACAACGATTATAGGTTTATTACGCATGAGTGAAAAAAATGGATTTTTCCCGCGTAAAAATAATCCTGACAAAAATTTATGGTATACGCGCGATCTCCCCGCTATGGCACAAAAACTTGGTTTGTCCACTGTTGCCCCTTATTTCATTGATGCCAGAAAAACATCTCCACAAGCAAAACTTCCCGTCGTTGGTCTTACGATTATCCATTTTCGAAATAATCATCTCGTTTATGCAATCACGTGGTTTATTTTAGCTGCTGGTGTGTTAGGAGGTTTTCTTTTTCTGCTACAGCAAAAAAACTAAAAAAATACCTCTTCCATCTCAAGTAACAAAAATTTTTAGAATCTTGAAAACTGATAAAGAGAATAAAATCTACCAACTTGCGCCTTTGTTAAATTAAAGATCATAGGCATACAATGAACTTTATACCATCCACAAAAGATTTACGCGACACTCTTAAAAAACATTGTCATAAACGCTTTTGAAAAACATAAAGTCAAATTTAAAAATAATAGGAAAGATGAGCACTCATTTTTGCCTTTATAATTTTATATTCTTGCTTCATTAGATTATTTCCCATTTCAGAGATTACTCCAATTGATATACGCAATACTTTCGCCTTCATCTAGTATAAAGGCTAATATAGCAGAGAACATACGGATGCATTTTTTGTTTCAAAACTGCTATGAAGATGAGATATTGAGTTATAAGCAACAAAAAAACATTTAATGTCTCAATGAGACTTTTATACCTATCATCACACCTCAAATGAGAGGTTTTTACAGGATAATAGAAAAAGGTGAGTATTCTATATTCTAAAAAGACAGTTTATCCTTTCAGTGTATTTTGCTAAAGGCTTATGCTATAAACGTATAAGCTTGTTTTACTAGAATTTTAACTCTTTCATTTTTAAGGCTTCTATTATGGGTGTTGTTGGAAAAAATTTTCCCATACCTGATCTTCATCAGGTTCGTCGTGTTCTTCTTTCTGTGTCTGATAAAACGGGTGTGGTTGCTTTTGCACAAGCTCTTCATGCTACCTACAATGTTGAATTGATTTCAACAGGAGGAACAGCCAAAACCCTCATAGCGGCTGGTTTACCCGTAAAAGATGTTGCTGAAGTTACTGGATTTCCTGAGATAATGGATGGACGTGTAAAAACACTCCATCCTTTGATTCATGGTGCTTTGTTAGGAGTAAGAGAAGATCCTAGCCATAGGGAAGCTATGGAAAAGAACAGCATTTATGGAATTGATCTTTTGGTGGTGAATCTTTACCCTTTTGAAGAGACGATCCTATCGGGAGCTGATGGACAAACGATTCTTGAAAATATTGATATCGGTGGACCGGCGATGATTCGCGCCGCGGCAAAAAATTATGCTTATACCGGTGTTGTAACAGCGATAAAAGATTATGATTCGATTCTAGCTGAATTAAAGCAGCATAATGGATGTTTAAGCTTATCCATGCGTCATCAGCTAGCAATGCGCGCTTATGCACACACCGCTGCTTATGATACGGCAATAGCATCGTGGTTTGCACGGGATTTAAAAATTGAAATGCCATCATGGCAGAGTTTTTCCGGTCATCTTGAAAGTGTTATGCGCTATGGGGAAAATCCACATCAACAGGCAGCATTTTATCGCAATAATGAAAAACGTTTTGGTATTGCAACAGCAAAACTTTTACAAGGCAAAGCGCTTTCTTATAACAATCTGAATGATACAGATGCAGCCTTTGAGCTTGTGGCAGAATTTGATCCGCAAAAAACCGCTGCTGTCGCTCTTATTAAACATGCCAATCCTTGTGGTGTTGCGGAAGGAGAAAATTTGAAAGAAGCTTATTTGAAAGCTCTTATGTGTGATAATGTATCGGCATTTGGTGGAATTGTTGCTTTAAATCAAACCCTTGATGAAGAATGTGCAGAAGAGATTGTTAAAATTTTCACGGAAGTGATTATTGCGCCTGACGCAACAATGGCAGCACGTGAAATCATTGCCAAGAAAAAAAATCTTCGTTTGCTTATTACAGGTGGTGTCCCTGATCCACGTTGTGGAGGACTTCTTGCGAAAACACTTGCAGGAGGCATTTTAGTGCAATCGCGTGATAATGTGGTGGTTGATGATCTTAAATTGCAAGTAGTGACAAAGCGGGCACCAACTCAAGATGAAATGCGTGATCTTCAATTTGCTTTTCGTGTAGCAAAACACGTTAAATCAAATGCTATTGTTTACGCGAAAAATAGCGCAACAGTTGGAATTGGAGCTGGACAAATGAGCCGCATCGATTCAGCAAAAATTGCTGCAAGTAAAGCAGCAGAAAGTGCGCAAAGAGCAGGCTTAACAGAAACTCTCACAAAAGGGTCTGTTGTTGCATCAGATGCATTTTTTCCTTTTGCAGATGGTTTATTAGCAGCAGCTGAAGCAGGGGCAACAGCAATTATTCAACCAGGAGGCTCCATGCGTGATGAAGAAGTTATCGCCGCAGCGGATGCACAGGGATTAGCGATGGTTTTTACAGGAACACGACACTTCCGACATTAATAATTTTGCTGCTTTTCTTTTCGTATGAGACAAATGTTTCAAGGAATTTTTCATAATTATCGTATAACTATTGATAACTGTTGAAATGGAAGCAGTTATTCAATCCAAAGAATCTACACGTGAAAAAGTTTATCACCGCAGAAAATGCACATAATTTAGCCATTGTTTAGGGATAAGATGCCTTTATTAACATTTTAATGGTTGCCCTTTCACATGAGGAAAATGTTAAAGGGATATTACTTTTTATGTAATTGCATACCTGTTATGATATTATAACACAACTCTTTTTAGTAATATGCTCTATTCTTAAACTAGAGAGTGTAATGAAAAGTTTGAGTAGAGGATATGAATATTCTACGTTTTTATAGTAATTGGCGCCGTTATCGTCGAACCGTTAATGCGTTAAGTCGTCTTTCAACATATGAACTCAGCGATCTTGGAATTTGTCGAGGTGATATTGATTCGATTGCACGACGTTATTCGCGTAAATCTTTATGAAAATTGTTTGAGATATTTGAGAGAATGCTTTGCTATAAAAAAGCGCGCATTTTGTGGTTTGTTATTATAACTTTATTTTTAGTATAATAACAAAGAGCAGAAGAGTTATTTTTCTCGGCCATTGTTATGTATTGTTTCTCGAATTTTCAGTGCTTCTATGATGTACAACATTTGATTTGTAATGATAATTTAGCGTTATTCATATTAAATTAGAACCCCGAACACCGTAAGATTCTTCCATTTCAAATCTATGTATGTTGAATCAACCAAAACCATTCGCCTGCACGTTACAAGCGGGGGAGCTGTATGGATAAAAGCTATTAAGAAAAAGCTAAAAATGCCTCTTATGAACCATCTCTAGTGCCAAGAACTGTTACAAACATTGGCACTGATCAATAGTGTGATAGTGCCGAACTGCTCCTTCATAAGCATAAAGATGGGGGGGGTGCTTAATGGATTTACCGTTATACCCATCACGGGCATCGTCGCAAAATAGGCTTGGAAGCGTTAAGGGATTTTTCTTTAAAATAAGTCCGTGAATATACAATACAATAGCGCTCTGTTTTTCGTGAGGAGTGTAACCCTATGTAATGCAACTCTCTCAGAGAGAAATGTTGATCCCAACAGCACACTTAAAAATTTATCGAAGATAAGCAACAGCTTAATTTTCTCTCCATATTTTTAAAGGATCAAAATCCTTAACTGGTACCCATCTGTCAACAATGATCTTTCAAAAACCTTTTTTCTGAAGCCAATCCCTTTTAGTATCACCTCATGAGATTCTATGAGCAAACCTTGCCTAAAAACATTCAACCCATACTCCAACAAAATGCTTCGTGTATAAAATTGATATAATCTTCAAATTTTGATAATATGACCACAATAAACGATAATGTTTTGCAACACGCAAGATAAAACCCAATATACTATGGGTTGGAACAATGTTCTAATTTTTATCAAACGCTTTACGGATAAAACGCCAACGAACTTTTTCCTGAAATGCAGGACGAAAATATAAAACAATCTGTTGTGTCCGTTGTGGACCTGTTAATTCTGCAAAATCAATTGAATCTTCAAGACAAATATCTGCGTCAGGCGATATAAAATACCATACTTGTTCGCTCTTCTCGTTCTCATTCTTTACGGCTAAACACACACGTTTGCCATCATAGTTAACTTCAACTTGTGGATGAAGATGAAAGCGAACAGCAACATGATCTTGTTCATTTTGCACACTCTTGTGTCTCTTTCCCCCTTTATTGGGCATAAAAAAGCGATCAAAACCTTCGATCGTATCTCCATTTGTCGCCAAAATAAGACCACGCTCATGAATAAGATTAAAGGGTCGCATATAACCATTATGACTCGCAATAAAACCCGTCTTCTCTGAATCCTCTATACGGCACACTTGAACGTCTGTTGGTCCATCAAACAAAAATGGCGCGCCATTTTTGTTTTTATGATAAAAAGCACCCACTGAACAATCATTAAGCGTAGCTGTTGAATGTGCTGCAGTAACACGCCCTAAATGTCGATACTCTTCCCGCCCATCAGGATTAACACCGGCATTGATAATAAAACGGTGCCCTTGTGAAGACATTTCAAAAGACAAACACCCCGAACAAGCCTGCTGTGCTACAGAGCGGGGTGGAAACTTTCCTGTATCTGCAAACACTGTTGTTTGATTGGCTTTTAAGCGCTGAAATCCTGAATAACGGGCATAACTAAAAGGATGCCCTCCTGTTTCATCAAGCTCCAAAAGCGATGATAACCGTTCCGACACAAGGGGACCAACCCCATTAAAATGAGCCAACGTTTGATCCTCATGGATAAAGAATCGTAAAGCTGGCAACATACGCTCAACAGAATCAATCAAAATACGGGGTGCTGTTTCATTGCTACGCATAAAAAGATGCCGTAACGACAATAAATCCGATAACAAATTCAGCAAAATAACAGGACTACGGGAAATATGCCCACCATCAACTAGGATTTGACGGGAAAGCTCCTCTATAAGTGTGGTTTGTACCTTTTTTTTCACTGCCGCAGAAACAGGCAAAGCAAGAGATGCGAATGTCAAAGCTACTGCTGCTTGTAAACGTTGATCATTGTGCTCCATACTACAAATTGTTACGCGCAAATAACGAAATTGCAAACCAAGTGCACGTAAAAAGCGTTTTTCAAACCGTTCACTTGCCCCTTCTAACAACATTTTCGAATGACAAATCCATGAAATCAAGCGCCGCGCCACAACAGGACTACTCCAAGCAAGCCCTTTTACCTTCTTGCCAGCATGGTCAAACCAATCTTCTAAAAGAGAGCGTGCATGTGCAGAAGCTAAATCACTTCCTGCTGCCTCCATATGGCGCAACCAATGAAAATCATGTAGAGCCGCTTCCCATTCTAGCGTTGGTGGAACCAATGAAAACGGCGAAACAGCACCAGAATGAACAATGTGACCAGCAAAAGCAAAACGACCATGATAAAATTCATGCGCCATCATCGGATCAGCTACATGCAAATCCATGGGATGCGCTAAAATTTTATGAGGACGAAACCCTGAAAACCGCCAACGAAACAATGGTCCAACCCATAAACGCCGCATAACATTCTGTATCGTATCGATACAGGCTGCCACTTTTACCTGAGGAGCTTTTACCGCAACCGCCAAAATTTCATCTCCATTTATGCTGAATCAAATACAATTTCGACCATTTTTGTAAATGAAGCGTTAATTAAGCAATTTTTCGTAAGCGCGCAGCAAAAAAACCATCCATTCCTAAAAATACGGTTTTCTCAGCATCAAAATTTTTATGACAAAAATCCGCAGGCGTTGTCCGTAACATCCCCCCACAAAGCAAATGTTCCAGTGCTCCCATTTCCTCTGGATAAATAGGGTCTAAAACAATGTCATTGCGTATCGATAAAATTTTCTCAATAAGATCTTCACCTTCTTCTCTTGCCAATGAACAATTGGAAAAAACAATCCGTCCCCCATCCTTTACCAAAGAAATTGCTGCGACAAGCAAATCATATTGCAACGCCGCTAACTTGACGATATCTTCCCTCGATTTCGTCCATAAAATATCTGGATGACGACGGATTGTTCCTGTAGAAGAACAAGGAGCATCAAGAAGAACCGCATCAAAAAGCTGTGTGGGATAGAAATTTCTCACATCGCCCTGCCAAATGTGAACTGAAAAATGAAGCCGTTCCATATTTTCTTTTAAACGCTTTATGCGGTTAGCAGAAAGCTCAATTGCAGTCACCTCAGCCCCTTGCAAAGCCAATTGTGCTGTTTTTCCTCCAGGGCTCGCACAAAGATCAGCAACGCGTTTACCCTCAATACTCCCAAGTAAACAAGCAGGCAAAGCTGCTGCAAAATCTTGGACCCACCAAGATCCTTCACGATAGCCTGGTAAATCAGAAACAGAGCACTCCAGACGCTTCAATCGAACAGAACCATTGGGCAATACCACACCGCCAAGCCTTTCAGCCCATCCACCACTATCAGATTTCACTGTCAAATCGAAAGGAGGTTCCACACTTTGAATTGCGATAATCTGATGTGCCTTTTCTGTTCCATAAGCTGATATTAAAAGCTGTCCAAACCACGTTGGCACACCTTCAATGGTAGGAACTTGTTGACGTAAAGGCTCTGCCTCACGTGCAACATTGCGCAAAAGAGCATTCACCACCCCTGAAAAACGGCGCATTCGAGGATCAAGTTTCGCCACACGCACAGCTAAATCAATAGCCGCATGATCGGGAATATCAAGATAAAGAATTTGTGCAACACTGATATGCAAAAGATGCTGAAGTGAAAGTGCTTGTGAAGGCAAAGGACGCGCCAAAAAGCGTGAGAGAGCCACCATAATCTGCCCTCGATGACGCAATGAAGCTGTTAAAATAGCCCGACATAACAAACGATCTCGTTGTGAAAGCTTCAAATATTGTGGATGTCCGTGTTCATTATCCGTCAAACCAGACAGAGGCGTGTACTTATCAACTACCGCCCCCAAAAGACGCACACACACCTGTCGAACAGCTAATCCTGGAACATTTTTTTCAGACACATGCCCCGCTTTTTTGTGTTTCAAACCACCACCTTTATATTATTGCTTCCTTAAAAACTCCCTCAATAACTCTATGAACGAGATCTTTTTGAATTTTCATAACGAAGCCAAGAAGGACGTTTTGTAACACGCTGAAAAGAACTATTTTCTTTCTCACCTAATGCATGAGCCTGACCACTATGAAAATCTCCATAGTTCATCCCGCTGCTTTTTTCATGTATAGCGTCTTCTTTATTCCATCCCACACTTTTGGCAAGAGCCCCTTTCATCTCTTCTGCTTGCTGATAAAGAGCAGCAATACGATTTGCAGTTGCTGGATGTGTCGAAAAAAGACTATCCGCTCCCTCACCGCTCAAAGGATTAATAATAAACAGATGCGCGGTTGCTGGATTATGCTCTGCTTCTTCATTATATACCCCACGTCCCCCATCAGCAATCTTACGCAATGCCGAAGCCAACCATAAAGGATTACCACATATTTCAGCCCCTCTCCGATCCGCAGCATATTCCCGTGTACGGCTAATCGCCATTTGCACCAGCATCGCTGCAAAAGGCGCCACGAGCAATGCAATAAATCCTCCAATTGCCCCAGCGCCATGAGAATCTTCTGAAGAGTTACGCTGTCCTCCCATAAAGAAAGCAAAATTACCAAGCATTGAAATTGCCCCTGCAATCGTTGCGGTCAGAGTCATTGTTAACGTATCACGATGCTCAATATGTGCGAGCTCATGCGCCATAACGCCGGCAATTTCCTCAGCGCTTAACCGCTCTAACAACCCAGTACTTGCAGCAACAGCTGCATTTTGCGGATTACGTCCCGTTGCAAAAGCATTTGGCTGTGCATTCTCAATAACATAAACCTTTGGTTGAGGAAGAGAAGCCTTTTGTGCTAAATCGCTTACAATCTTATAATAAACTGGTGCTGAATGCTGATCAACTTCACGCGCCCCGTACATGCGTAAAACGATTTTATCTGAATTCCAATAAGAAAAAAAGTTTAAACCACTTGCCATCAAAAGAGCAATGACCATGCCACCGCCCCCTCCAACAAGATAACCAACTCCCATAAAGAGAGCAGTTAAAAAAGCCAAAAGCATAGCTGTACGCATTATATTCATTACTCAAAAAACTCCATGATAAAAGTCAATCAATACTATATGATGGTGTTTTCTTTCTGCTTCTTCAATGGAATAGGTGTAAAATGAATAAAAAAGATGAGAAAACAAGCAAAAAAAATGCAACTGACGTTAAACAGCAATCTCTTTCTCCCGCAGCACAACGCGCTCTCCAAGAAGCTGAAGAAAGACGAAAACACGCAGCAAAAAAAGAACAACCTTTAGAAAATGGTGGACGCGGCGGCAAGGACCCTTCCCGCTATGGAGATTGGGAAATTAAAGGCCGCGCCATTGATTTTTAAAACCATTGATTTAAAAAAACCATGCTTCTTATGCTGTAGCAGATTCTGCTTCAGCCGCTGCAGCTGCTTCTTCTGCCGCTTGCTTTGCTGCTGCTATACGTTCTTGTGCTTTTTTACCCGGTTCACCTTTATGTGGATTATTACGAGTTGGACGCTTTTTCAAGCCAGCTGCATCTAAAAACCGTAAAACGCGATCTGTTGGTTGAGCCCCTTGCCCAAGCCAATATTGGATACGTTCTTCATTAAGTTTCACCCTCGGTCCATCTTTAGGCAACATTGGATCCCATGCACCAACACGTTCAAGAAACCGCCCATCGCGCGGACTACGAACATCTGCAACGACGATATGATAGTAAGGACGTTTTTTTGAACCTCCACGGGACAAACGAATTTTCAATGCCATATTTTATCTCCTATTGTCAGCTCTGGCTTTCGTTTAAATTGACTTTTTTGTTTTTTGCTCTTCAGCAATAACTTCATGATGACTCACAACTTCTTTAATAATAAATTTTAAAAATCTTTCAGCAAAATCAGGATCAAGATGACTATCTATAGCCAATTGCCGCAAACGCGCTACCTGATATTGCTCACGCAGAGGATCTACTTTAGGCAAATCATAACGGGCTTTTAAGCGCCCAACAGCTTTCGTACAACGAAACCGCTCTGCTAAGATATGAATCAAGGTTGCATCAAAATTATCAATGGATGCTCGTAAATGTGCCAATTCGTTTAATACTGTTTCCTGCATTATATTCCTTTCCCTCTTTACATCTTATTTTTTCTTAGGATGCTGAGGAAAATTTCCCCCATCGACAATGCCATTGGAAAGACCAGGAAATGTAGGTCCACGCTTAGGAAGTCCGGGCAAGAGCTTCCCTCCATTACCATTTTCAATTTGCTTTTGAAGCATTGAGAATTGCTTTGGATCCAATCCCGACAAATCCGGTATAGCTGGAGAATCCCCTCCCAAGTTTCCCATACCACCAAAACCCATTTTGGAACCAAGGCCTCCCAACATTTTTCCCATAAAACCACTTTTTCCTTTACCACCCATGGCTTTCATCATATCAGCCATTTGGCGATACATCTTCAAAAGTTTATTAATATCAGCCGCTGTCGTACCAGACCCCTTAGCAATTCGTTGTTTGCGGCTATGTTTTAAAAGCTCTGGATTCGCCCGCTCTTTGGGTGTCATAGATGAAATAATGGCCAATTGACGATCAAACAAACGATCATCAAACCCCGCAGCCGCAATCTGCTCTTTGACCTTCCCCATTCCTGGCAACATGCCCATAATACCGCCCATTCCACCCAGTTTTTTCATTTTCTGCAACTGTTCTGCAAGATCATTCAGATCAAATTTTCCGGCTTGCATTTTTTTTGCAAAAGCAGCAGCTTTCTCGTGATCCATTGTTTCAGCAGCTTTTTCAACCAAAGAAACAATATCCCCCATTCCGAGAATACGATCAGCAATACGACTGGGATGAAATTCTTCTAAAGCATCTATTTTTTCACCAGTTCCAATTGCTTTAATTGGTTTACCTGTAACAGCACGCATAGAAAGAGCAGCGCCACCACGCCCATCACTATCCATCCGTGTTAAAATAATCCCCGTAATCCCGACACGCTCATCAAAAGAACGAGCAAGATGAACGGCATCTTGCCCCGTCAAACTATCAGCCACCAACATAATCTCATGAGGAAGGGAACATGCTTTAATTTCAGCCAATTCGAGCATCAAAGCTTCATCAATATGATTACGTCCTGCTGTGTCAAGAAGAAGCACGTCATAACCACCCAATTTAGCAGCCTGTACGGCACGTGATGCAATATCAACGGGCAGCTGACCCGCAATAATAGGCAAGCTTGCAAGTTTTGCCTGTTCTCCCAATTGGCGCAATTGCTCCTGTGCAGCGGGACGGCGTGTATCTAATGACGCCATGAGAACTTTTTTATTGTGCTTATCAGTAAAACGTTTTGCAAGCTTTGCTGTTGTGGTTGTTTTTCCCGAACCTTGCAAACCAGTCATCATGATAACAACTGGAGCTGGTGCATTTAAATCACTCAGAACGCTTTCACTTCCAAGAATATGAACCAATTCATCATGAACAATTTTAACCACCATTTGGCCTGGTTTAATTGATTTAACGATTTCGGCCCCAACAGCTTTTTCCCGAACTCTATCGGTAAAAGAGCGCACAACATCAAGAGCAACATCAGCTTCCAATAAAGCGCGACGAATTTCACGCAGCGCCTCTACAACATCCTGATCCGATAAAGCGCCACGTCCCGTCAAATGAGACAGGATAGAACCAAGTCGCTCTTGCAAGGATTCAAACATCATTTACCTCATTGTTGCATAACAAACAAACCAAAATAGCATCCGAGAACGCATCGCGCCGTCGGATGTTGACCTCTGAGATCTCTTTATACCCTTAAACTGGGGTCTCAGTCGGTGGCTCCAAGTTAATTTTGTCACTGAAAGCTTGCTCCTTCAAACAATAAAACCCCAGCTTTGTCAAGTTTTATCATAAAATATCTTTTTATACGAAGAAATAAAAACAACAAATACTATACTTCAAAACTTTCAACTTCAACACGCATAAAACAACCTGTTTCCTGTTCCATGCTCCATAATTTTCCGCTAGAGATATCAAACCAAACACCATGCAATGTCAAAAAACCTTGATCTTTGCGAAGCTTTATCCACGGAAACGTCTCTAAATTTCTCAACGAATGGCGAATAGAAAGCTGCTCTAATGCCGTCTGTTTTTCTGGCCAAGACAGCGACTTATTATTCAAAACGATTTCTGCTGCTGGTGCTAAGAGACTTATCCATTGACCGATAAAATCATTTGATAATAAAGATTTATATGTCTCATTAAGAGCAGTACGAATGCCTCCACAATGGGCATGACCAAAAACGACAATATGTCTCACCTCAAGCAATTGCACAGCATATTCAAGAGCTGCTGATGTTGCGTGATATTGGTCATCAGGAGAAAAAGGAGGAACCACATTCGCCACGTTGCGCAGGGTGAAAATTTCCCCTGGCTTAGCATCAAAAATCATTTCTGGTACTGCACGCGAATCACAACAAGCAATGACCAAAACTTCAGGTTTCTGCCCCTCAATCGCCAATTGCTGATAATCTGCTATTTTATATAAAAAATGATTGTTTATAAAGTTTTGGTAACCACTTAAAAGTCTTTCTGGTAAATGCGCCATTCTCTCTTTACTTTTGCTTCTTTTTTTACTTTCATTTTGTATATTTTAAAAAACAAACTATTAACATACAAAAATACTAAAAGTGCCCTTTCCTTGAAGCAAAATATTTCTTTAAAGTACAAAATATTACTAAAAAATAGCAAAAACAAACTCATTCTTTCCAAATAAAGAGCTATTTTCTTTAGAAAGAAGGTGTTACAGTATATAAAAAATATAATGGTCTGCTTTTAATAAAGACCCCTTAAGAGCAAAAAGGGAGAGTGAATGTGTTGCAACAAAAAAAAACAGAGACAAAAAACACCCAAGATAAAATAGAACAAATCCTTTTTGCCCAAACCGATAAAGAAGATATTGCTTATTATGAAAATGAAGAACTTCAAAAAGCCACAGCCATCGCGGTAAAAGCTTTTAATCTCCATCAGACGGGAAAAAATACCATCTGCTTTGAGCAAAATTTAACCCGCAGTAACAGACCTATAACCGTTATCACGCTTGTCAATGATAACAAACCCTTCCTTTTGGATTCTATTTTAAATGTTTTTAATCAACACAAAAACCATATCTATTTGATTGCACACCCCATTATTGATTGTGCTTCTGGAAAACGCATCAGTCTGATGCAAATTCACATCGAGTCATTAAACAAACAGCAAATACAAAAACTTGAAAATGAACTCACCTTAGTTCTTGAACAGGTTAATGCTGCTGTACAAGACTGGAAACCCATGCTTGAAGAAGTTGAAAAGCAGATTCATGCCTACCAAATAAATCTTCCCCCACACTACAAACAAGAAGGCGAAAAAGCTATTGAATTTCTTCACTGGCTAATGGACGATAATTTCATTTTCCTTGGTATGCGCACTTACAACTTCATCAAAGACCAAAAACCCCTAAAATCCTTTACAGCCAGTAATATTGAACTTGGTATACTCACGGATGCTTCTATTCATATTGTTGACGATAAAAGCATGAAAGAACCTCCTCAAGAAGTTTTATCCTTCATGGAAAGCGATAATCTGTTTATCGTGACAAAAGCGAACAGCCGCTCCAAAATTCACCGTTCTGTTTGGCTCGATTATATTGGTCTTAAAATCTTTGATAAAGAAAACCAACTCTGTGGAGAATTACGCATTGTAGGGCTTTTTACCTCCTCAGCTTATACACGTTCTATTTTGCAAATTCCTTTCTTAAAAGAAAAAGCCCGAACTATTATTCAACGTCTTGGACACAATCACGCCGATTATTCAGGAAAAGCACTCATCAGTGCTTTAGAAACCTATCCAAGAGATGAAATGTTTCGCTCTGATGTTGATACATTGACAGAAAACACTAAGCTTATTCTACAATTAGATGAGCGCCCACGTTTACGGGTTCTTGCCCACACTGATTCTTTTGGACGCTTTGTTTCTATCCTTGTCTACGTACCGCGTGACCAATATAGCAGCAGCCTGCGTGAAAAAGTTGGCGAACATTTTGTAGAGCTTTATAAAGGTGACTTTTTTGAATCTTATCCGCTATTTTTGGAAAGCACCCTTATACGTGTCTATTATATCATCCATCGCAAAGGAAACGAAACTGTTCCCCTTCACGAGCGCTCCACACTTGAACAACATGTACGTTCGATTGCACGAAGTTGGGAAGACAGGGTTCAAGCCATCGCTCTTAACAAGAAAATAACAGAGCAACAAACACGTCTAGCCAGTGAATTCCCCAACAGCTATCGTGATTTATTTTCAGCTGAAGACGCTATTAACGATGCCGGACATATTCTAAGTCTTCATGATGAAAAGCCCCTTTTCGTGATCTTTTATCACGCACAAAACAAAGAAAAACAGTGCATTTCTCTTCGGCTTTTTCACCGCCATGAAGCACTTGCCCTTTCCAAACGTGTACCACTCCTTGAAAATATGGGGTTTCGCGTTATTGCTGAACAAACCCTTGAATTACCAGATGGCAATGGGCGCTCTGTGTATCTTCATGATATGCAGCTAGAAAGTACTTTCCAACGCTGTATCGATTTTGAAAAAGACGGTCAAAAACACGCCGAAACCTTTGAAGCCATTTGGGCACAAAATGCTGATAATGACGGCTTTAATGCTCTCACCCAAACAGCTGAGCTTGATTGGCATGAAATTGTTATTTTGCGCCATTATGGGCGCTATCTCCAACAAGCTGGAATTCCTTATTCGCAAGATCGCGTTGCCCAAACTTTAAATGCTTATCCTGACATTACCCAAGATCTTTATGCTTTATTTCATTTAAAATTTCATCAAAGCCATACAGAAAAAGAACGAAAAAAAAACCAACAAGTTATTCAAAAGCGCATTGAAGAAAAATTACGGAAAGTCTCTGGTTTAGACGATGATCTCATTTTACGCCGTTATTGTAACCTTATCGAGGCGAGTTTACGAACGAATGCCTTTACGACTCTTCCTGATGGAAGTCCACGGCGTATTTTAGCCACCAAATTAAATCCACGCCAGATTGAAGGTTTGCCTGAACCGCGCCCTTACCGAGAAATTTTTGTTTATGGACCAGAAGTTGAAGGGGTCCATTTGCGTTTTGGACCTATCGCTCGTGGCGGCATTCGTTGGTCTGACCGTGCATTAGATTACCGCACCGAAGTGCTTAGCTTAGTCAAAGCCCAACAAGTTAAAAATGCGGTTATCGTTCCTGCAGGTGCAAAAGGTGGATTCTATCCCCATCGGCTTCCCCAAACAAATGACCGTGCTGTCATCATAGAAGCAGCACGACAAGCTTATACAGACTTTATAACAGCTTTGCTCTCCATTACAGACAATCTGATTAACGGCAAAATAAGTTCTCCCCACAATGTCATCTGTCATGATGACCCTGATCCCTATTTTGTTGTTGCAGCGGACAAAGGAACAGCAACTTTTTCTGATACAGCCAACGCCATCAGCCAAGCAAACCACTTTTGGCTTGATGATGCTTTTGCCTCTGGAGGTTCAGCAGGTTACGACCACAAAGACATTGGTATTACAGCTAAAGGTGCATGGGAAGCCGTCAAAAGACATTTTAGAGAGTCATTTAATCACGATATTCAAACAACGCCCTTCACCTGTGTCGGTGTTGGCGATATGTCTGGTGATGTCTTTGGCAATGGAATGCTGCTTTCCAAACAAACAAAATTGATTGCCGCTTTTGATCACCGCGATATCTTTATTGATCCAGATCCGAACATAGACGAAAGCTATGCAGAGCGTACGCGTCTCTTCAGACTACCTCGCTCAAGCTGGCAGGATTACGATAAAACCAAATTATCAAAGGGCGGTGGTATCTTCTCACGAAAAGAAAAAACCATTACCCTCTCACCTGAAGCAGCACAAGCCATTGGTTTCGAAAAACAAACAGGAACACCCTTTGAAATTATCTCTGCTCTTCTCAAAGCCCCTGTTGATCTTTTATGGTTCGGTGGCATTGGTACTTATATCCGTGCTGCAACAGAAAATGATGCCCAAGTAGGTGATCGCGCAAATGATGCAATACGCATTACCGGAGAACAAGTGCGTGCAAAAATTATTGGTGAAGGAGCTAATCTTGGTGTTACACAACGTGGACGGATTGAATATGTCTTAAATGGTGGTCGATGCAATACGGATGCCATTGACAATTCTGCTGGTGTGAATTGTTCTGATATTGAGGTCAATCTCAAAATTGTTCTTGCATCAGCACTACGTGCCAAAACGTTAACTCGCGAAGAACGCAATAAGCTCTTGAAAAAAATGACGCCTCAAGTCGAGCAACTCGTCTTGCGCAACAATTATCTACAACCTCTTGCGCTTTCTTTGGCGGAAAACCAGAGCACTGCTGATTTGCCCTATCAAATACGCTTTATGCACGATTTGGAACAAAAAAAGCTTCTAGATCGCAGAGTTGAAATACTCCCTGATGAGCAAATTTTACGACAAAGAACAACCCAAGGCAAAGGTCTTCTCCGTCCAGAACTCGCCGTTATTTTTGCCTATGCTAAATTGACCTTAAAAGAAGAAATTGCTAATAGCCCCATTGTTGATGATCACTATTTCAATACAGCCTTGCTGAACTATTTTCCAACCCAAATTCAAGAAAATTTTAAGAAGGAAGTTATTAACCATCAATTGCGTCGTAATATTATCGCAACGCTGATTGCCAACGATATTGTAAATCGTGGAGGCCCCACTTTTGTTAATAGACTACATGATGCAACAGAACAAAAGACTGAAAATATTATTCGCGTTTTCATTGCCATCCGCGATGGTTTCGAAATTCCTCAATTGTCTGAGCAAATTGATAAGCTTGATAATAAAATACCCGGTCTTGTCCAAAATAAATTCTACGCAACAATGACCCCAATGCTCTTTGAAACAACCAATTGGGGTTTGCACAACATAGATCTCTCACGTCCATTAGAAGAAATTGTAAAAACAATAAAACAAGCCCGTAGCGTTATTGAAAAAGAGCTTATGCATTCTCACGGCAACGATATTAAGCAAAAGATTGAAGAAAAAGCATCACACTACAGCGAAGAGGGAGCACCAAAAGCATTAGCGAAACAATTAGCTCTCTTGGAAGCTGCTTCAACAATCTGTGATATTTCTTTGATTGCAAAACAAAGCAACAGTGATCTTATTAAAACCGCAGAGATCTACTTTTCACTTGCGCAAATCATTCGTATAAACCGCATTAACGAAGCAAGTCGTATAATTCCTGTAGTAGATTATTATGATAGTATGGCTTTAAGCCAAGCCAAAGAAAATGTTTCTGAAAGCTTTCGGCAAATCGTTATGAAAATCCTCAAAAATTATGGAAAGAAAAAAGATCCTTTTGACACTTGGAAAAAAACAGAAGAAGATCATATTCACAACATTACAAACCGCATTAGCGCCCTTATTGAAAATGATCTCAATATTTCTCGTTTTACTTTTGCAGCAGGATTGATTTCTCAACTTCAAAATATTGGCTTTCAAACCTAAAGAAAATACAAAACGACCCTCTCAATCTCCCGTTCTATCCCACCACCACAACAAACCAACTAAGACAGAGCAGAAGTTTGCATTTTAGACATAACACCAAAAATAAAAATCTCGCTATTTATCACAATAGAATTGTTTGCAACAATTTCAAAAAAACAACAGGATTGATTTCTCACCCTAAAAACATAAACTTTCAGACTTAAAAGCAGTACAAAACAGCTAAGCTTTTGCTCCGTTCTATCCATCCATGACTAATCAACAAGGGAAGAACGGAAACCCTATCCCGCATTTTTAGACAGAGCACTCAAAATAAAAAATAATTCAAATTTTACTGTCAAATATCCTTCATCATAAAAATATAATATATTGATTTACAATCATAATTTTATCATTTTTATGATAATCCGATATTCTAAATTTATCTCATTTAAAATCTATTTATATTCAATTAATTAACCCCATTTCCCCTTGCATATTGCAAATGGGAAAGCCGAATAGATAAAAACAGTAAAGAAAGGACTAAAAATGCCCCTCATAAACCGCCTCAAGTGCCAAAAGCTGCAGTAAGATTGAGAATTAGCAAATATAAGCAAATATAATATGATGATGTTTTCCCCTAGCTTGTTACTCCGTAACCGAAAAGATGATGGTGCTTAATGGCTTTATCCTTATACCATTCACAGGCGACATCGTGAAATAGGAAGCACTGAGAAATATTTTTTTAACAAATGCGTAAATATGCAATACAAATATATTCTGTTTTACGTGGAAGACATATAGCTTCATTAAAAAATATCAGAAATAAAAGGATAAGCTTAATCCATTATTTAAAAGATATAACTGTAACTGCTTTTGAAATGCGTAAAATCGAATAAAAAATGACAGTAAAGATGGATGTTGATTTTCCCCTTTACAACTTCATATCTTCCTACAACTAGGCTATTTACTTGTTTTAAGAGGTTACACCCAAACAGATATATGCAATATGCTCATTCCATATATAAAGATAAAGGTTCCTAAAAAGAACCACACCACCTGTATAAAAAGGCAATTCAGCATACTTTAAAATACCACTTTTCCATACAAACACTGTTACTATATGTAGTTTGACATAAGATTTTGTACTAAGTGAAAAGAGGTTGGATGAGTTAGGAGTAGGTGGTAATTTTTTATTTTTATAGCTATTTTTTTACCATTAAATACGCATTTTGTTAAAATAAATTTTTAACACTCTAAAATTGCAAAAAAGTGTGAAAATCAGAAAAAGTCGAAATTTGGTAGTAAAGATGAAAAAAGGCTTCGGTACAATACCTAAAGTGGAGCAAGACGACCAAGTTTTAAAAAGCCTAATTTTACCCACCCATTGTTAATGAGCAAGGAAAGAACGGGAGCGCCATCCGCATTTTTAGGCAAAGCACCCAAAATAAAAAATAACGCTTGAAGATTATTGGCTTGCGCGGGAAATAAGCGCTGCAGAGTGTCAAGAAGCTTCATAGACTGAATAAGGACAAGTTCAAATTTTGCTGTCAAATATCCTTCATCATCAAAAGAAAAAGGTCCACTAATACGCACTGCACCACCTGTATGAAAAGTCAATTCACCTTGCTTTAAAAGTCCACTTTTTCCATACAGTCGTTGTTGCCAATTTTTTTCTTCATCTTCAGACAGAAAAGACATGTCATTTAAAATCCATTTCAAATTGCCATCAATTTTAGGAATATCAACAAAAGAAGATTTTAAAAAGGGAGAAGCATCAAAACCGTCAAAAGTTATATGTCCCGATAAATTATTCTTTTCATGTTTTAGATCAAAACGCAAAAATTCTGCCGTTATTTTTTGAAGCATATCTTGTGGCTCTAACGGCTGAATAATCACGTCATGCGTATTTTGCAAAGATGCCGGATCTTCAATATTTTCTTGTGTCGTTTTTTTATCTGTCGTTGGTGCTCTTAATGCTTCTTGAAGCTTTTGATCTTCAGGGGAAGAGGAAAAAGATGAAATCTCAAGCCCTTCAGCTATAAACTTCAATGTTTTACCCGTTTTCCAATAAGGCTCTGTTTCAATCACCAAATTGCGCCAATGCGATACTATGGGAGTTTTTCCGGAAAAAACAATTAATGCAGGAGAATGAACATTAAACTCGACCAAATGAGGTGCGTAAATTGGTGCACCAGCTGTCAAACGCCCCGTCGATAAAGAAACCCCATGTAAAGGCCAAGAAAATTGAAACTTGTCACAAACAACACCGACACGTAAAGGATAACCATCCCTGTGCACATTCTCACATACCGCCGCCATATTATGGGAAGATATTTTTGTGAATATATTAGAAACATAGTCTTCTATTTTACGCGAAAAAAAAACCAGAGTGCGCTATAAATAAATATCAGAGCAAGACAAAAGAGCCCACAAATTAAATAACTCAAAGAAAAACTTTTTTGTGATGATGGTATTTGAAAGGATTTAGACAATATTCAAACTTTCTTTATCTCTTAACTTCCTCCCCACCCTAAAAAGGATAAAGATTCCCAACCACGTTCAGTTTATACACAATCCAACTTCTTAATCCACCGGATTTTATCTACTGATCACTTCAAGAAGTCCCTATACATCGTTCTAAAGTACAGTATCTCATAAGCTCAATAAACAAGATTTTCTTAAAAAAAACCCATTACACCCTTTAACAAAAAACACCTCATGTGTAAAGTTTTACATAGATTTTCTACCTCTAGCTTAAACCATACTGTTTTACAGCACAACAAAAATGATAATGAATAGTGTTTCTTAACGATAAAGCCATTGAGCCCCCCATCTTTACGCTTATGGAGACCCCAAAGCCAGCACCATCATTATATTTGGCTAGCCCCCAAATGTTGCGACAGCCCTTGGCACTTAAGACAGTTCATAAGAAGCATTTTTAGTCTTTTCTTATACAGTTTTTGCCCACACGCCAGCCCTACTTGTGACATGCAAACAAGAGGTTTTTATTGAGTCAACATACACAGGTTTGGAATGAAAAAAACTTACTATATTCGGGGTTCTCATTCAATATACAAAACCGTGAATTACCTATATAAATCAATTCGTTGTCAACAATCACACAAGTACGGGCGGTGTACAAAAAATCTGGTGTAATGCGCTTTCAAACCATTGGCTCAAAGCTCGATCATAGATTAAACGACCTTTCAAATGTGCACAAGCAGGTTGAGCACCTTTTTCAGTCAATTTATGTGCCGAACGCACGACCAAACGCCGCATCATAGCGCGTGTAAATTCAGCATGGAACTGCAAGCCCCATGCATTGTTTCCATAACGAAAAGCTTGTGTAGGATATGTATTCCCTGTTGCCAAAAGTATTGCCTCTTTCGGTAAATCATAAATACCTTCATCATGGAAATGGTAGACCATCTCTGGCCAATTCATCAATTCCTTCCCTTGTGGGGTTGCTTCTAGTGGATACCAGCCGACTTCAACAGTCCCATCACTTCTTGTACCAACGCGCCCCCCTAGATTTCGCGCTAACATTTGTGCTCCAAGACAAATACCCAAAAAAGGCTTATTTTCCTTTAGTGATAACGAAATCCAATCAATTTCCTCACCAATATAGGCTTCGCTGTCATTCACACTCATCGGCCCCCCTAAAATAACAACACCGGCATAATGCTCTAATGTATCAGGGAGTTTTTGTCCAAAAATAGGACGATAAATATCAAGAACAAAACCTTTTTGTTGTAAAAATTTTCCCAAACGACCAGTATAGGTAGAGCGCCGATGAATAACGACAGCAATCCTTGGTTTGTTATTTTTTTGTTTTTTATCAAGACATCTCTGATTTAAAAACATTTTTTAACCAATCACCTCTGCTACCAAGCAAAACTTTATTTTTAAAGCATAAGAGAATAATTTTATTGGAAAAGACTAACGATATTTTTTCTTCTAGGTCAATTGTTTCTTCTGAGAAAACATTCGTATTATCACATTGGTGCAATTTAAAATAAACGAAACTTTTTCCTCGATAAAGATGTTTCTTCTTCTATTTTAACCCCTGGATCATCAACATTTAAATGAATTTGACTGAACATTTTTACATCTTGTTCTTTTATATCTTGTTTCTCCACCTGCGCATTATGCAAAAGAGAATTATCTATAGGTGTTAATTTTTCAAGCTTCTTATCTTCAACATCATCACTTTTTCCCATAACATACTCTTTGTCTTGCTTTTTCGGCACAATATTGTCCGCCTCTAATGTGAGAGAAGGCATACAAGGAGGCGCCTTCCATTCAAAACAGCCCAAACGTCCACTGATTGGAGAAACCGCTGACCAAGAAGAAAAAATGGACCCATCACACATCCATACAGGATCACGTTCAGCACGAAGTGCTAAAGAAAGCCATTGACGCACAGCACCTTGATTGTTTCCCTGTGCCTCTTCAATATCTGCCAACAATAAATAAACACTTTCCCGTGGATGACATTGTAATGCTTTTTGTGCCTTCTCTCTTGCTAATGCTGTTTCACCAGCATCTAAAGCTGCTTTAGCAATAAGGAAAGCCGACTCAAATGCATCTTTATTATAAGAAGCAAGTGTCTTAGCCCTTTTCAATCGCCCAATGGCTCCTTCTTCTCTTTCAAGATAAAGCGTCCCCAAATCAGGATGGGGATTCTTTTGCCAAGCCGCTATAATCATTTTATCCGCTTTACGCGTTTCATTTAACTTATAAAGAATATCAGCAGCAATAACTATTATTGGAACAAAATCAGGCGCCAATTTATGGGCTTTCAAAATAGCTTCACGTGCTTGTACAGGATGTGTATCAAACAAAGAAAGTGCCTGCCCACTTAGTAGTAAAACCTGTATATGCTGCCGCTCTGGAGTCGCGCGAACAGAACGCGGGAGAGCTTTTTGCGTTCTTTCAAAAACAGTAAGTGCCTTATCCCATTTACCCTCAGTACTTAATCGATCAAGCACCGCCTTATGCGCCCATAAAAGTGCTGGCGATAAGGTCAGTGCCTCTTCGGCATATTGTTGCGCTGCCTCATAAGCTTTACTCTTCATTGCTTCACGAAACAAACCATAAAGTCCAACCAGTTTTGTCGGATCTTCCTTTCTCATCTCTTCATAAAGACCAATGGCGCGAACAGAATCATTTTGTAAAGACAAGGTTTGCGCTTGTAAGAGTTTTACCAATGGCTCTTGTTTTCCTGCAAGATATTTAGCAACCCGTTCTTCCATTTTTTGCGCAACCATACTATCACCAGCAAAAGTTGCAAGAATCCCCTTTGAAAGAGCTTCGTAACCACGCTTTTGATGGCGTTTATAAAAATAATTGCAAAGAGCATTCGGTATGGAAAAAAAGAAAGACAATAACCACCATAAAAGCACCAGCGTTACAAAAAACAAAACAAGCACACTTAACACTGTAAGAAATGAAGCAGAAAATCTGAAATGCAAAAATGTGAGAACAAAAATACCATTGTGATTAGCAACCCACGTGAAAGCTAAACCGAGGATACAAACAACAAAAATATAAATAAAAACACGTATCATCTTGGGCCTATTTACATCTTTGTTGCTTTAAAAGATCCTTGTTGCACAGACAATAACAATTGCTGCAACAACTGTTGAATAGCAATATGTCTTTCAAGCTGCTTAACAAAATCCATTGAAACATCTTTTGCACTTTGGGGCAATGATTGCCATTCGCTCAAAGCCTTTTCGTAATCACCAGCTTGAATGGCAACTTCCATGCGTGCCGCAATAGCCCCCAGCGTTGTCCCTTCAACATTTCCAATCGGTCGCGAAACAATGAGCCCTTTTATCCACGCTAAAATTCGGTCAAAAAAACCAGCATCTGACGCAACAAGATTTTGCGTACCAACAATTGCATCAGCAACATGAGCAAAATCAACTGAAAGTTGTGCTGAACTTGGAAGACCCACAGTAGCTGTTTTTTGCAACACATCAAGTCCATTAATCGAAGGCGATAATTGCCGCAACAGCTTTAATTCATTATTATAAGATCCACCACGCTCTACAGCATTTTTTAATGAACTAATTGCAGTAAAGAGCGCGGTATCTATTTCTTTTTTCTCACTATTTTTAACAGCAGTTTCTTCCTGTAGTGCTTCTAACTGTTGTTTTAACGCAGCAAGATCATTTGCATTGCTCTGCCCAACAGACAAAGCCGTCTCTATCTCTTTCGACTTTCTAACAAAAGTTTGTACAGTTTCTTCAAGAGCTTTTATTTTTTCCTCTAAAATCGCAAAAGCTTTTTTGCTTTCTTCTTTCGATAGTTCATCATTTTTCGTTGTTTTAAACTGTTGTGATGAAAAAGAAGAAAACTCTGTTTTTAACGTATCAATTTCTTGAAAGACCCGCCTCAATTGTTCCTTTGTGTCTTCACCTTGACTTTTTGCGGCTTCAGCAATCTGCAAAGCTTTTTCTCCTCTAGCAGAATTTTCCACAAAAGGAGAAGGAAAAAAACCAGCCCATTGAAGCCCCATAAAAATTCCCAAAGCAATGAATCCCCCCAAAATCCCAGAAAGGGATAAGAAAAGCCAAGTTGTACTAGAGATACTTTTATCCTGACCTTGCATATTCTGTTCTTCTCGCGCTTGAGATTCTACAGAATTATGGATTTTTTCCTCTGAATCATGGGGAACAGCTTCATGTTCAATAACTGGTTTCTTACGGCGCGTACCAGCATAATGTGGTTTAACTTTTGGTTTTGAAGAATCGACCATCTCTGTCACTTTTCGTGCACACTTTTTTTAATGATAAAATAATAAAATGAAAAAAGTTTTAAAAACGCAGCTTTTCTCAATAATATTTACAAGTATCGCCTTTAATAGACAAGTTTTTAAAAAACATTTGCATTTTATACTCGAAAATACAGCTTTATTTTTTAATCAACGATATCATAAAATTCAAAGAAAATGCCAAAACACATATTTTTCATAGAAAAAACAATTCTAAGAGAAATACTTTGCATCTTTTTCTGTTCATGGTACGCACGCAGGAAAGAAGCTTCAATATAAGGTTTTGTTTAAAATGCGTCTGCTGGGAATAGAAACAAGTTGTGATGAAACGGCAGCGGCTGTCATTGAATATAACAACGAATCAAACAGCCAAATTCTTTCCAATGTTGTTTGGAGTCAAATTGATCACCATGCACCTTACGGCGGTGTTGTTCCTGAAATTGCTGCTCGTGCCCATGTTGAAGTTCTTGATCATTTAATTCTGCAAGCACTAACAGAAGCAAACACAAAATTAAAAGATATTGATGGCATTGCAGCCACCAGTGGGCCTGGTTTGATAGGAGGATTGTTGGTAGGCGTTATGAGCGCAAAAGCACTCTCTCTTGCCACTGGCAAACCATTTATTGCGGTAAATCACTTAGAGGGACATGCTTTAACAGCCGTGTTAACGCACAACGTCAGCTTTCCTTATTTATTACTTTTAGTTTCAGGAGGTCATACACAAACAATCATTGTTCATGGAGTAGGCAACTATCAACGTTTAGGAACCACTATTGATGATGCATTAGGAGAAGCCTTTGATAAAACAGCAAAACTTTTAGGTCTTCCTTATCCTGGTGGACCAGCACTTGAAAAAGCAGCTTTATTTGGTGATAAAAATCGCATCCCTCTTCCACGACCTTTAAAAGGTGAAAAACGGTTAGACTTTTCTTTTTCAGGACTCAAAACTGCTGTTCGACAAGCCGCAACAGCCATAGCTCCCCTTACAGAAAATGATATTGCTGACATTGCCGCAAGTTTTCAAGCCGCCGTGACTGATACGGTACGTGATCGTGTTCACCTAGCTTTACAACACTTTGCCCACCAATATCCTCTCTCTCATGATCAAGAAAAGCATTCTCCTGCTTTAGTTGTTGCGGGCGGTGTTGCCGCAAACCAAGCCATTCGCTCTACGTTGCAAGAACTTGCCCGCCAACATGGTTTTGAATTTATAGCCCCTCCTCTTTCCTTGTGTACCGATAATGCTGCAATGATTGCTTTTGCCGGTGCACAAAAACTCGTACGAGGAGAAACAAGCTCTCTTGACATTGCACCCCGCTCACGCTGGCCATTAGATGAAAAAGCCCCGCCCTTGATCGGGATGGGACGCCGTGGAACAAAAGCATAATAAAATTGACGTCCTACACACATCTTAAAGAACGAAGATTTCTACTCAATCCGGTCTATAGATAGTCCGAATTCTCTATCGAGCAGATTCCACCTGCTTCCCACTCACACAATTCACTTAACCCAAAGATCGACACGTAAACCTAAATATTCACCACACATTCTTAAAAACTTCATGTTTCAAAAAACTGCCTTATATCATTACACTTCAAATGACGGTATTTTACAGCATAATAAGACGCACTCTATCCCACAAAGCATAGATATGAATGCCATTCGTTGACCTCATCATCTTTGACCATTTATTCGTTTCATTGTCATTGTAATTTTAAAGCTTTTTAGAACCAATTTTCTTGCTAAATTCTCTCCAACGCAATGCTCCAATGATCCTATAGTAACTACATTTCAAACAGCAGCTGAAAAGATGATTAAGCTTCCACATGGCTGAGCAATTTTAAGTCTATTAACTTCGATACACTGATATATTTTTCTGCTACAAGATAAGCAAAATACCTTTATACAACATGAAATATCAATGGAGCGCATTTTTCTATATACAAGTTATTTTGAAATAAGAAAAAACAGATAATGCCCGTTCTTTACTCCATTTTAAAAATCACCCTTGATGATATTACAAAGATACTTATAAAAAATTGGACATGACGAATGCATAACAGTCTATGAAAAAGGAGAACTCATGGCTTATTGGCTTTTTAAATCTGAACCCCATAAATGGTCATGGGAGATGCAAAAGAAAAAAGGAGCTGATGGCGAACAATGGGATGGTGTACGCAATTATCAAGCTCGTAATAATATGCGCACTATGAAATATGGTGATAAAGGTTTTTTTTATCATTCAAATAAAGGTTTAGAAATTGTAGGAATTGTAGAAATATGTGCTGAAGCACACCCTGATTCTACAAGCTCTGATCCACGCTGGGAATGTGTGGATATCCGTGCACTTTGTGACATGCCAACACCTGTTTCATTAAAACAAATTAAAGCCAATCCCAAACTAGCAAATATGGCGCTGGTCAAAGCCAGCCGCTTATCAGTGCAACCCGTGACAGAAGATGAATGGAAAGAAGTCTGTTTGATGGGCAACCTTAAGAGGGAAATGCTTTTATCTTAAAACAATAATTTTTATTCATTAACTCATATAAAAAGATGCTTCATAGCGCAGAATAATAAGCACAACACCTCCTTCTGTTGAGGTATTCTGATGCTAAATGCATAAATATGATATTTTTTTTGTCATTTTTTATCCTGCACTCTTTCTCAATACAGTCTCCTTCCAAATTACACAAAAAACCTCTTTATGATGCATCTTTTCGGCATTGCTAAAAGCAAGGCTTACTCAACAATTATAATAAGCAACACCATGAACATAACACACAGCCCCTTCGCACACAAATGCAACGAAAAAACAAAACTGAACGTGGATAAAAAACAATAAAAATGATCGTGAAATTCTCCTAAACAGTGCATATGTGCTAGGTGTTGCACAATTCTCTTCACACTAAAAACGCATCATATTGCGTGTTTATTGTTTTGCATGTTGGACGAGTGCGCCTCATACCGCAGGATTCTCTCATTCCCAACCTGTTTTATATTGAATCAATCAAAAGCTATTTGCTTGCACATTCTAAGCGGAGAAAGTCCCATATAGATAAAAAACGTGAAAGAAAGGACTAAAAATTCCTCCTATGAATCGTCTCAAGTGCCAAGGACTGTCCGCAACACCCACGAGCTGGCAAAGTGAATGATAGTGCCAGCTTGTTTCTCCATAAGCGTAAAGATGATGACACTCAATAGCTAAAACACCTTCTAGAACATAAAAAACGCTTCCAACCAATACGTAAAATACCCTGCAGACGGAATACCTTCTTTTCAGCAAGCAACCATTAGAAATTATAAAAGTTTATTTTTTAGAAGCGCTCTTTTTTAATTTTCCTCTTTTAATTTTTCTTGCATGAAATCTCATTTTTCATGAAACTATATCAATCAGTGCATCAACATACCTATAAGGAAAAACATGAACCACTATACTCTTTTAATCGTTGAAGACGATGATCTACGCCCCATTTTAGTAGAACAATTGCAAATGCATCAAGAGTTTAAAATTTTCCAAGCAAAAACAGCAGAAGCAGGAATAAGAATAATCCAAGAAGAAAATATTGATCTCACTATTTTGGGATTTCAACTTCCTGATCTTTATGGCTACAAAGCCGTTAAACAATTACGCACCCAAGGATTTCGTGCCCCCATTATCATGATAATAAATTATGATACAGACTGTGATAATATTTTAGATCTTGAAACAGGCGCCAATGATTATGTAACAAAACCCTTTCGCTTTGCGGTGTTATTGGCGAGAATTCGAGCACAGTTGCGCCAATATGAACAAAATGAAGACGCAACCTTTCATATTGGTCCCTATACTTTTAAACTAAGACAAAAACTTCTTCTTGATCAATGCAACAATAAAATCTGTCTCACAGAAAAAGAAGCAGCGATCCTTAAATGTCTCTATCATGCCAATGATAAAATTGTCAGCCGTGAAACATTGTTAGAACAAGTTTGGGGATATAATGAAAATATTATCACCCATACTTTAGAAACCCATATCTATCGTTTGCGACAAAAAATCGAAAACGATCCCTCCAATGCGCAAATTCTCATAACAGATCAAAATGGTTACCGTTTAAATCTTTAATTCGAGATTTTCTGTTTCAAAAATAATTTTAATATCCTAAATGAAAACAGAAACGAGATGAAAAAACTTCACGTATAATTCGAATGCTATTACATAGAACTTACTCTTATGACAAAATATATAACATTATGAATAAAAAACGAAATATTCCAACATGAGAACCAAAAACAAAAATGCTTTCAACCCTCACGATATACTTTGTAATTTCTGTTTCACATGCTTTTGTTCTTTCTAAAGTTTTTAATATGTTTCGCATATAAATAATCGTGATATCTTTTAGCAACATTCTTGATCATAACTATCATCTTTAGATGAGTGCTATTTATGATTATTTTTTTCAGAAAAACCGCTCCACGCACTGCTTTATCTCACATTCACTAACCTAACTTGAGAGATGTTTTTTATCTTTATAGTTTTCCTCCATTCTTTATGACTTTATCTCCTCTTAAGAGGTTATATAATTCATGATATAACGCTAAATGTTTATCCTAACGATAAAGCCACTGAGCACCACCATCTTTACGCTTATAAAAGAACAAGCCAGCACCATCACACACTTATGTTAGATCTCGATGTTGCAGAGGAGCCCTTGATAATTGAGATTTTTATTCACATACCAATTCCACATATTAATATACAAAAGAATATTTTTTAATTGTAAATGCAAAAAATTGAAATAAGAGAATTCTTCTATACTTGCGGTTCTTATGACAATGACAAAATGATTAATTATCTTTATAAATTAAAATATTTCTTGTCTGTGGTGATAAAGCAGGAATAAAAATACGTCGCGACTGACGACGCTGTACGAGCAAACCCTGATAAACACGTTTTTGTGCCTGACACATTAAGAGTCCACCAAAATAAGGCAAAAGATAGCGAGCAAATGGCTCGTAAAAAAATGAGAGCAACCGCGAAAAATACCCCGTAGAGGGCATATAATGTACAATTTCTTGTATTGGTCCAGAAACAAAATTTGTTTTTTCGAACAAACGAGTAATTTGTTGCCGACTATAGGGTTCGCCATAACCAAAGGGCGTAGTAATATTGCGCGCCCAAAAGCCAGAGCGATTAGGTACAATAACGATCAAGTGGCCATTGGGTGCTAAAACACGCCATATTTCATTCAACGTTTCAAATGAATTTTCTGTATATTCTAATGCATGTACCAATAAAATACAGTCAACTGACGCATCAGGAAGTGGCAAATCTTCTTCAAAAACAAGCGCTGTAGCAACTTGCTCAGAACAAGGCCAAGGCGAAACACCCTGAGAAGCTGGCATAAAAGCAAAACATTGTTGGGCACGTTCACGCAATGTAGAAAGATAAGGAAGTGCATAACCCAATCCCATAATCCGTTTATCCGTAAGATCAGGCCACCATAAATTCAATTGGTCACACAGCGTTTTTTGCACACGCAGTCCAAGTGCAGAAGCATAAAAATCTTTCAGCGTAACGATATCCAACTCAACATACCATGTAGAAACAAATTTCAAACATTACAGATTTTCATATACCAAACCTATATGGACTTCTGCTTTTTTTCCGCAATAGCGAACATTTCAATATTGCATATTTTAAACTTAAATGATTAAAAAATCAGTACAACAGGATGATTATTGCCTTACAAGCACTTTAATCATTTTTTTGGAGATAAACCCCATAGAGGTTCTTCATATACTGTTTTTGACATCAATTAAGAAAAAAGCCAACACTGGTTAATTAAAATGAAGCAATCTTTCAAGATAGTTTTTTTCTTCTTCTGAAAGATGCTCTTTACCAAGACGTTTGCGAATTTCATCCAAAATCTGCCGCGTACGCATTTGATCACTTTCTTGTGGTAGTGCCTCGCCTTCTTGTTCTTCATCTGTTTTTGAAGAAAGTGGACGTCCTAACGGATCTTTAGGACCAGAATCAGCATTTTGATCATCTCCCGTTTCTTTAAGTGTTTCGCGCATTTTTTTCAAAACATTTTGTGCACCTTGCCTCAAAGATTCCAAAGCATCAGACTGATTTTGTATAGATACCTGATGATTTCCATTATCAAGCGCATTTTCCGCAGAATTCATTTTTTCTTCTGCCCTTTTCAATGCGCCCCCTGTTTCAAATCCTTGTTCTGATAATTCTTTTTCTAATGTTGATAATTCAGATTGCAATTCAGCTTGACGTTTTTTTAAAGATTTTTTTTGTGTTTCCGGTACATTTTCTCCGCGTTTTTGTTCCATCTCTAACTGATGTGTTTCATTGAGAATTTCTTGCTGACGACGCATTAAATCTCCAAGCTGGTCCATCTTTTCTTTCATTTGTGCAGATTGGCTTTTTTCTCCCTCATTTTGATTACCTTTTTGCACATGCAAATGATCAAGCGTCTGTTCAACTTCCGCCAAGAGTTGTTCAGCTGCTAAAGAAGAGCCTGTTTTAGCCATTTCCTCAATTAAATTTAGCTTTTCTTGTAATGTAGATTCAGAAAGATTAGGACTTTTTGAGCTTTTAGAAACTTGACTATCCGGTGCTTTTTCAGCCAAAGCACGAATATACTCATCCATAGCTTGACGTAAATCTGCCATAAGCCGTTCAATTTCTGCCGCTGAAGCACCATAACGCAGTGCATCACGTAAAGCAGCTTGTGCTTGTTTTAACTTTTTTTGCACGGATTCAAGCTGATTATCTTCAATACCCAAAGCAATTTGCCATAAATAATCCACCACATCGCGCAAATCCTCGTCTGTTTGTGCTAAAGAAAGTCTTGTCCACGCACTTTGTAGAACAATAAAATGCGATGCATTTTGCAACCCCTTTTCTGGACGTACAAGCAAAGCAGAAAGCATATCAAGTACCCGCTCTCGCGCTAAAGGATTAAGAGCTAATAAACGACGCAGTTCAACCACTGCGCGTGCAACAGGATTCGAAAAAACACGCTGTGGTAATATCATAACAAAAGTTTTGCTACGCCCTTTCTGCCCCGCACCATCTTCTGCCACCAAAGTAATTTTGACTTGCGAACCCGCCCATGGATGCGCTGATATATCCTGTACCATTCGCATTTTCCCCTTTCCACCACGCGGAAGAAGAAGTTCTATTTCCGGAGCATTATAAAGAGAAGAAGCACTTTTATTCTGAGGAAGAAAAGGCTCTATTTCAACAAAAGCCTTTGTCACACCATAATCATCATCCACCACATATCGTAACTCCAATGATCCCGTTAAAATCCTCCCTGGTTTTTCCAACCAATGAATTGTTGGAAGCGTGTCCTTAATTATCTGCAAATGCCATTGCTGTTTTTTACGACGTGATGATACAAATAAATTTATTGGATGCTTTAAATGTGTTTCAAAATGAACAATTGGATCATTCAAAGCTGTTTGTTCCGTTTTCTCTGAAAACGAAACTTCCCTCCCATCTTCTACAGACTTTGCTTTTACTGTAATGCCAGCCCCATTGACAACACGCACAACAACATTACTCCCTTCAGGGATTTCTAGTTGTGTTTTCTCATCTTTTGTCAAATAAATCGGTGCCACACCGGTATAAGCAGGTGGTGTTACCCAAGCATCAATCCGCATGAGTTTTTCATCAACGATAGGACGAAAATCAAAGGCATCAGCCAAACGCCCCCCTTGTGAACCAAAAGAAAAACTAAAAGCGCACACAAAAAGAAGAGCACACAAAGCCCTCAAAGCTAAAGGATCATAATCCGCACTATTAAGAGAGATAAATCCAGTTTTTAAATGGTATAATTGCTTTGCCATTCGGCGTTGGTGTTCATGCCAAATAACAGCACTAAAATCTTCATCATTTTCAGAACATAAACGATCTGTCTGAATATTCAAAGGCTGGTGTCTAAGATCATTAACGCGTTCAAGGCGGCAATTTACTTCCCGCATTGTGGGAAACCGAAAACGAATAAGAAAAAATAAACTCGCCCCAGCACAAAATAGTATAACCCCAAGTAAGAGCAAATGTGACCAATAGCCCAAAATACCAAAAAGTCCCAACCAGCTAAACGAACAAAAGAGACTAAGAACGAGGAAAAATGGCAACAACCGTACCCACATCCGTTCAAATGAAAGGATCCCCCACATCAAAATGCGCACACACAAAAGCTTCATTGCAAAACCTTTGATGTTTTTATTTTTCATAAACAAGCATTTATCCCCTTTTATCGTGGTGCATTAAGATCATAAACCCCATACAAGACAATTTCTAGAAAATAAATTGTTTCATCAAAGTTTAGTAAAAATAAGACCCAAAATATTTAATAATGCTCAATCTAATTTGGGCTCAATCCAATCTGGAATATGATCACAGCCTATCAATTGTGCATAATCAAGGCGTGGACGAATGACTGCATAACGTGTATCCTGAACCAAAACTTCCGGCACCAAAAGTCGACTATTATAAGTGCTTGCCATCACTGCGCCATAAGCCCCTGCTCCTGTTAACATCAAAACATCACCCGCTTTCAACACTGGCAAAGAACGTTCCAAGCCTAAATAATCACCAGTTTCACAAATAGGACCGACAATATCAGCATTAATCAGAGGGGCATCTATTGGTGTTTTTTTCACTGGCATTACATTTTGCCACGCATCATAAAGCGTTGGACGCATGAAATCATTCATCGCCGCATCAACAATAACAAAATTTCGTCCTTCCCCCTTTTTTAAATACACAACCGATGTCACCAACACACCGGCTTCACCAACAATACTACGCCCAGGTTCTAGGATAATATTGATCCCTAAAGGCGCAATATGTTTCTTTACCAGTGCTGCATACTCAAAAGGAGAAGGTACTGGATTCTGCTCATAACCATAAGGAATACCAAGCCCGCCCCCAATATCGATATGGGTTATCGCATAACCATTATTCCATAATTGACGCACAAAATCTGCAACAATAACAAATGCATCCTCAAACGGTTTTAAATCACAAATTTGACTGCCAATATGGAGATCAACACCACACACATGAAGACCGGGCAATTGAGCTGCTTTTTTATATGCATCACCCGCCAAAGACAGTGGAATACCAAATTTATTCTCAGACTTACCTGTTGTAATTTTCTTGTGAGTCTTAGCATCCACATCAGGATTAAGGCGTAAAGAAATACGAGCTGTTTTTGAAAGCGCAGCAGCCCGCGCCGATAATTGTTCAAGTTCTGGCTCTGATTCAACGTTAAAACAATAAATATCTTGTGCAAGAGCAAAATCTATTTCTCTCACTGTTTTACCAACACCAGAATAAACAATATTCTGCGCAGGAATACCAACAGCAAGTGCACGCCGTAATTCCCCTTCTGAGACCACATCAGCTCCCGCTCCATTGTTAGCTAAAAGTTGTAAAACTGCTTGATTGGAATTCGCTTTAACCGCATAAGCAATTAAACTCGGCATATCATGAAATGCATTCTGATAATCTTTAAAATGTGCAACGATTGCGCTAGCTGAATAACAATAAAAAGGTGTTCCAACTTCCCGCGCAAGTTCCAAAAGAGAAAGACCTTCAGCGTGAAGCACACCCTGATGATAAGAAAAAAAACGCATAAAAATTCCTATTGTATTAACCGATCAAGAATAAAAGGTTTATCTGTTTTGCCTTGAGAAACAAAAGTTCCTTGTGAAGAATTCACTCCTGTTGAAGGAGGTAACTCTAATGACCCTTTACGCCCACACCCAACGACACCAAAGCCCCCAAAAAGGACAATCATCAACCCCTTTATTATAATTTTCATCTGTCCTCTTTCCTCATCTCGATTTCTTTTTTACCTTTAAAATACAATCACTCAAGCGCTCACGAGACGCTTTTTCCAATACGCAATTTGTCGAAGAACCTCTGAAGGCGCTGTTCCCCCAAAGCTTTTACGACTTTCAACAGATTTTTCAACGGTCAAAACATCAAAAAGTGTCGCATTGATATCAGGACAAATTGCTTGAAGTTCATCTAATGATAAATCATGAAGGCGACACTGTTTTTTTTCTGCCAATGCCACAGCACACCCTGTGATGTGATGTGCTTTGCGAAAAGGAATCCCTAAATTGCGTACAAGCCAATCCGCAAAATCTGTAGCTGTTGCATACCCTAAATCCGCTGCTTGTTTCATGGCTTTTTTATTCACTTTCAAATCAGCAATCATCCCTGTCATTGCTGCTAGTGATAATTCCAAACTCAAAGCCCCATCAAACACATATTCCTTATCTTCTTGCATATCCTTTGAATAAGCAAGCGGTAATCCTTTCATCACCGTTAACAATCCCATAAGTGCACCATTCAATCGACCTGCTTTCGCTCGTACTAACTCTGCCGCATCAGGATTTCTCTTTTGTGGCATAATGGAAGACCCTGTTGAAAAAGCATCTGATAAATGAATAAAACAAAACTGTTCACTTGACCAAAGAATTATTTCTTCTGCTAAACGTGAAAGATGTGTTGCACAAAGAGCGCCAGCGCTTAAAAATTCCAATGCAAAGTCACGATCTGAAACACTATCAATTGAATTGCGTGTAGGTTCGCGAAAGCCTAGCGCTTTTGCTGTCATAAAACGGTCAATTGGAAAGCCTGTCCCCGCTAAAGCAGCCGCCCCTAAAGGCGATTCATTCATTCGCTCAAGAGCATCACGCATCCGCGATAAATCTCGACCAAACATTTCAACATAAGCCATCATATAATGACTCAATGTTACGGGTTGAGCCAATTGTAAATGCGTAAAGCCTGGCATAAAGGTATCAACATGTTGTTCTGCGCGAATAAGTAATTGCTCTATCAATCCTTTTAAAGCTTGTGCTATCTTTTGCGTTGCTTCACGTACCCACAAGCGAAAATCAACAGCAACTTGATCATTGCGTGAACGCGCCGTATGCAAACGCCCAGCTACAGGACCTATCAATTCGCTCAGCCGCGCTTCAATATTCATATGAATATCTTCAAGCTTTCGTGAAAAAACAAATTTACCGTCTTCAATTTCTTGGCGAATAAGTTTCAAACCATGAACAATTTTTTCATAATCTGATTGTGAAATGATTTTCGTTTGCGCTAACATAGCCACATGAGAAAGAGAACCTTCAATATCTTGTCGATAAAGTTTTTGATCAAAATCAATAGAAGCATTAATTTCTTCCATAATTGCAGCAGGGCCTGCCGCAAACCGACCACCCCACATTTGGTTCTTTAACTTCTCATCTGTCATATTCTGAAAACACCCATCCAAAGGACAAAATTATGATTTTTCAAATTTTCATCAGCGAAAAAAACAATAAAAAAAGGCAACTCTCCCTTGCATTCTTTATCATTGCATTGAGTTTATACGCAACCATAAACTACGATACCAAAAGAGAGTTTTTTCTTTTCAATTTCATTTCAGCAGCACAAGCACAAGAAATAAATACTGATAAAGCACGAGCAGAAAAAATGATGGCGATACGAAAAGCAGCAAAAGGCTTTTTTAGCCACATACGATTTGCTGATACGCCCTCAGATATGAATAAACTCTCTTTCAAGGATATTCTAGGAAAAGAGCACACACTCAGCGAATTTATCGGAAAACCAATGCTGGTCAATCTATGGGCTATTTGGTGTGCACCTTGCCGCACAGAAATGCCTGAACTTGCGCAATTAAAACGTGAATTAGGTGGAGAAAACTTTGATGTCATAGCTATAAATATCGATAAAACTGCTTCTCCTGAAAAAATTCAGCAATTTTTACAGAATATTCATTCAGATAATTTGCTTTACTATCGCGATGAAACAATGGATATTTTCAACAATGTTAGAAAACAGGGGCTCGCTTTAGGACTCCCCATTACATTGCTCATTGATAAAGAGGGATATCTCATTGCTTCCTTCAATGGTGCAGCTCCATGGGCCAATGACGATGCCAAAGCACTTATAAAAGCAGTCATTAAAGAAGCCCTATAACTTTAATAACCGCGTCTTTTTAAACGTTGTATAACAAGATCCAGTGCTGACAAAAAAGCAGAACGGTCTTTACGAGAAAAAGGACGGGGACCACCTATTATACTGCCCTGTCCACGCAAATCTTCCATCAAATTGCGCATCGCCAAAGCCTGACCAATTGAATTTACATCAAAAATACGCCCCGTTGGCGAAAGACAAAAACCCCCAGCTTGCACAACCCGCGCTGCTAAAGGAATATCACTGGTAATAACGATACTTGCCTCATGCACATGTTCTACGATCCAATCATCAGCACCATTGAATTCACCAGCAACGACCACTCTTTCAATGAGTGCTTCATCTGGAAGGGACAAAGAACGATTTGCCACAACAAATGTCTTAAGCTGATAACGATTCATCACACGATAAACTTCATCTTTTACAGGACAAGCATCTGCATCAATCAACAAAGTGATAGCAGGCTTTATTGGGATAATCATACCTTGGCTTTCAAGCAATAATAAGCTCTTTCATTTATCTGAATGTTGCAAATCCTTGCGATAAAACATTATCGCCGCGTTTATTTCTCCTCCCAAAATAAAAATTGCACTCAATATGTAGAGAAAAATAATAGCAACCATAATAGATGCCAACCCTGCATAGGTAGAAATATAATCAAACATCGTTAAATATTGCGCAAAAGCGATAGAAGCCATAAACCATATAAACATTGTCACCACTATTCCTGGTAAAATATCTATAATTTTCCGCCGCCCTGCTGGAAGCCATTTATGAACAATCAAAAGACTGATAAACAAAATAACGATTGCAACTGTATAACGCCATACACGAATAACAGCAATATATTCAGTCATAAAAAAAGAATGATTTTGCATAATTTTGATCAACAAAGGCGCCAGAATCAATAAAAAACTAATCACAACAAGACCAACAGCTCCAAGGATTACAAAAAACAGACTTTGAAAACGACAAAATAACAAACTCCGTCGATCAGTAACACGGTAAGCTTTATTTAAAGCCGTACGCAAAGCCTCTATCCCATTAGAAGCAAAATAAGCCGTTCCAATGACAGAAAGCGTCAACACACCTCCTCGATGAATGGTTAAAACATTAACAATTTCCTGAGATAACGGCTCTGCAATAACATCAGGCAATAACTGCACCAGTGCTTTAATTTTCTGCGGTGTATAGGTAAAAGCACCTAGAAAACGAGCAAACGATGTTCCAAAAATAAAAAAAGGGAAAAATGCTAAAAGCCCCGATAGCGCAACATGGCTTGCAAAAGCACTCCCACTATCACGCCAATAATGACTTACTGCGTCACACAAAATACGATAGCTATACCAAAAGATATTTTTTAACAAAACTCAATACTTTCTGGTAAAACTCTTCCTCAGTCTATTTCAAGTTTTATAAAAATCATCAAAACTCTGCAAATAAACATTTTGCAATGTTGCAATATAACGGTCAATAATCAATACGGTCAAGCCCGACTTTATACCAAAACAAAAACAATAACCCACTCTATGAAGTTCTACAACGACTTCATTTTTTTGTTACTTCTACAGATCAGTAACCTCTTCTGTACATCATATGCCCTATAGAGAACTAAGCAAGATGATCGTGCACACATAAAACCTTTTGAAGTCATGGTTATCTATATCGGAGCAATCGCCACTCTTTTTTATTGCAATCTATGACTGAGTAGAGAAAAAACTTCTTATCGGTTTTTAGAAAAAACCAACGAAATTCAACAAAAACCTCTTGTTTTTACTCACCCTTTTTTAGAAACATTCTGACGCCCAAAATCAGGAGCATCAATTTCCTGTCCAGCATCAATAATATTGCGACGTACAGCACGCGTACGTGTAAAAAAGTTAAACAGTGTCTCACCATCTCCTAAATGAATTGCCCGTTCTAAAAAAGCAAGCCCCTCACTAAAACGGCTCAACATTTCTAAAATAGCATCCTTATTATGCAAACAAATATCCCGCCACATAACGGGATCAGAAGAGGCCAAACGCGTAAAATCACGAAAACCGGAAGCGGAATAAGCAATCACTTCCGAATTTGTTACTTTTTCTAAATCACTCGCTGTCCCAACAGTATTATACGCAATCAAATGGGGTAAATGTGAAACAATAGCCAAAACAAGATCATGATGCTTAGGTTCCATCTTTTCGACACGCGCACCACAAGCTTCCCAAAACGCTGTTAATCGTGCGACAGCAGCAGCATCGCTATCCGCAAAAGGCGTTAAAATACACCAACGATTCATAAATAAATCAGCAAAACCAGCATCCGGTCCTGAATATTCCGTTCCAGCAATTGGATGCCCTGGAATAAAATGAACCGTTTTGGGCAATAAAGGTGCCATTTCCGCAATAACCAACGCTTTCGTAGAACCAACATCACTCACAATCGCTCCAAGTTTTAAATGATCACGAATGGTTTTTGCCACTTCTGCACTAGCCCCAACAGGAACAGAAAGAATAACCAAATCTGCTCCTTCAACAGCTTTTGCATTATCTGTCGTATAAAAATCCCCAAGCTCCAATTCACGCGCTCTTTTCAGGGTTTCTGGACGACGTGTTGCAATAGAAATCTGAGCCGCAAGATTTTTCTTTTTAATCACTCTTGCTAAAGAAGACCCAATCAGACCGATCCCAATGAGTGCTATTTTTTCAAACTGAATATGGAGCATCTTTCACCTTCAAAGATTCTTTGCAAATGGCAATAAAGACAATTGTAAAATCACAATTTTCTTGTTTGTTTGTTCAAGAGTTATGCGTAAAACATTAAAAAATGACAACTAGGGAATAAAGAATAACGCAGTTTACCAATTATCACCTGCGCAAGCTGACAACAGATCACTTTACCTAGAAAACACATAAAAAATAAATGACGAGAAATCTAACATCACGCTCTAAACCTCCCTCTTAATTACTGATCAAAGCGCATCACCGAAACAAAATAAAATGCACTCTCAATTAGGATAACAACGACTCTACATAAAATCTCATCAGTTTACTTTATCTTACTAATTTACTCACAAAAAAACACATCAAAAGCGTAAGCGGACACTAACTCTTCTCCAATTATCCCGATACGTTCATTAATTTGTACATTAGACCTATATAAAAACGTATTACGCCTCCACCTACAACATCAACATGAGTTTCGCGAATATTGAAAACACCGTAAAACAACGCATACCAAAAGATACCATTAAAAACATTTTCCTCTCCCGATTCCGGATACCATAAATCAAATAAATATGAGAAAAACACGCCCTCTCAATAAAGAAAAAGTTTGATAACAAAAACACTGAACATCCCTTTAATGGAATCACAACCCTCGCGTAAAATAGAACGCCCTCAACAGAATAGATTTGGATTACAAATTCATGCGTTTGTTTTAAAAAGGCATCTCGCTCCCCAGCCTATCTCACGACAATGTTCGTAAATGTTATAACTATAAATCCATTAAGCACGACCCTCTTTACACTTAATAAAACACTATCATTATATTTTCCTGCCCCCAATGTTGCAAAAAACCTTGGAATTTGAGAGCATTCATAAGAGGCATTTTTAGTGCTTTCTTGTACAGTTTTTATCCACACGCCCCCCACTTATGACGTGCAAAAGACATTGTTCTGATTGATTTAATATGAAAAATAATAAATTATTAATAATAAACGATGACTAGCTCTGTTTATGAGACACATTCATTGCTAAGATAATCATCTCTGTATCAAACATAAAAGTTTCCCCATAGGTGCTGTGGTTTTCATCATAATCTATTTTGACTTTCTTCTCATCCCATGAAGATTCTTAATTCATACTGATCTGCAAACAATTCATTTTCTTGTCTAAAAGATTCCTCTGGCTCACTATTTTAAGTGATTCAATTAATCTATAATACATTGATTTATAAAAATAATACTTTTTTTCAATTTGAATCATAACTTCGAATACTGTAAAATTCTTCCATCACAAACCCTCTTATCAATTAAAATCTCTTGGCTACACGTCACAAGAAGACATGTGAGAAAAAATGATGAAAAACGCTCTCTAATGCTAAAAACTGTAGTAACATTAGAGGCTAGCAAAGTATATAATGAGTGTCGACTTGCGCTTTTATTAAGCATAAAGATAGAGTTGCTCTATGGATTTTATATTCTTCACAAGGAACTTTACTTCTACACCATTCATAAACACCGCCGCGAAATAGATATGACGCGCATTGAAAAATATTTCTAAGAAAGCGTATGAATCTACCATACAAGTGTCTTCTGTTGTTTGAGATACTCTGTTTTACATGGGGGTGTTACTCCATTAAGACTCTATGAACCAACCTAATATTCACCAAATACCCACACAAAAAAACATCGAACACATAAAATTTGATATGGGCCTCGTATCACTACCCTAAAAACAGTATTTTACGACACAACAAAATAATAAAACTGTTTCAAAATGGCCTTTTGAAAATAAACTATTTCTTTTGAAGAAAAATTTCTATCAAGCTTTCAAGCTCCTAAAATGCATCCTCAAAAATACAAGTTCCATCAACCTCTACTTGATAGCATAACAGTTTTAATTACTGAAAATGCCTCTGTGGTATACCAAAAATAAAAAATCATTATATTTCTAGGCTGTTAAGCTGCCATCTGGCGTCGTGCAATAATTGTAAGCCCTAACAAAACTTGACGAATGATAGCTTCGCTCAAAAGTGGATTTTTACGACTGTCTAAAACAGCACTCTGAATTCTTTCCATTGCATAAGAAATTTGTTCTAATTTCCAATATTTTAAAGCTTGTTCAACGACCTTTTTCCGTTGAAAAAAAATGGGAGGACGAGCTTCAGAAACCACCGTAAAAGACGATTTTCCTTCAACCTCTACCTGATAACGCAATAGCTGTAATTGCTGAAAATGCCTTTGAGCTGTACTCAAAATTAAAAAAAGTGCCCCCTGCACTGCTGCATGTCGGTTAAAATGCGCTTCAAAGCCTGATATATCGCCCAATAAAAGAGCATCAATGACTTCATCCTGAGAAAGAGCACTGACATCGCTTACAACAGCTTTCACATCTTCAAGAGTAATATGAACATTTGCAGCGTAAAGACAAAGCTTTTCTAATTCACCTCGTGATACAAGGCGATCCGCCCCTAAACATTCATGCAACCATCTACGTGCATCTAAAGAAAGAGTCTTCTTAAACTGTCCTAAAACCTCATCAATCAAACCGTCAAGAGAACGCATATCATCGGCAAAACAGGGCAAAGCCATCGCTTTTGATGCTGTTTCAACAGCATTGCGCAACCCTGTTCCTTTTTTTAAATCCCCTGCCTCAATGAGAATAAAACAAGCTTCTGGTGGCTTCTCAATTAAAAGTTTTAAGGCAGCAAGAAAACCTTTTTGGTTAGCAGCATTAGAGATCCATATCAAACGATCTCCCCCAAAAAGCGATAACGTACGCGCTTCATTTTCTAAACGTGCAGGATCTTTATCAATTTCAGCAGCATCCAAACGAATTGTCGAAAATGGATCTTCTATTGCTACCCGTGTAAGTTTTGCAAAACATTGTGCACGCTCACAAATAAGACCACGATCTGGCCCATAAATGAGAACAATAGGAAAAGCACGTGAAAAACGCATTAGAAACTGATCAACTTCATGTGCTTTTTTCTGAGCCACACTATTAATCCATTAACAGTTCATCATCATCAAGAACTTCCCCGCGAACTTTCTGAAACATGCCAATTAAATCATTGACATCCAAGCCCTTACGCTCTTCATGACAGACATCCAAAATCACTTTTCCACCATGCAACATCAAGGTGCGATCGCCATAATCAAGAGCCTGACGCATAGAATGAGTCACCATGATAGTCGTTAATTTTTTCTCTTCAACGATTTTTTCAGTCAACCGCATCACAAAATCAGCCATTCCAGGATCAAGCGCTGAGGTATGTTCATCAAGCAATAAAACATCCGCATGTGCTAATGTTGCCATCACAAGACAAACTGCTTGGCGTTGCCCACCTGATAAACTATCCATAGGATTATGAATATATGCTTCAAGACCAATGCCTAATTGAGCAATTTTCTCTCGAAAAAATTGCCGTTTCTCATAATTTAACGCCGCAAGCAAACCACGACGACTTCCTCGAAGAGCAGCAAGAGCCAAATTTTCTTCAATTGTTAAAGAACCACAACTTCCCTCTAACGAATCTTGAAAAACACAAGCAATTTTTCCAGCGCGTTCACTGACTGATTGCCTAGAAACATTTTGTCCATTGATAACCACTTTCCCTGTTGAAGGAAGCGTTGCACCCGCTAAAACACTGAGCAAAGTTGATTTACCAGCACCATTTGAACCAATAACCGTAACAAAACTACCCTGATCAATTTTCAGGTTAATATCAATTAAAGCCTGTTTTTCCAAAGGTGTTTGCGGTTTAAATGTGACCCCAACATGAAAAAACTCAATCACGTTTATGCCTCCTCCAATAGCGTGGCACAATAAGGGTTAAAATAACCAACAGTGAAGTAATCAACTGAAGATCTGTCGACGTATCAATACCAATGCCATTTGCTTCAAATGCAAATTGCACCGCCACACGATAAAGCACAGACCCTACAATACAGCTGATTATAATCCAAAAAATATTGCGCGTACGAACGAGAGTTTCACCGATAATCACGGCTGCCAATCCAAAAACAATTGTTCCAATTCCACCGGTAATATCTGTTGCAATCGCAGTTTGAATATAAAGAGAACCACCAAGTGCCACACACGCATTGGAAAGCCCCATTCCAAAATATATCAATGCTGATGTATGAACACCTTGCGCCGTCGCCATGCGTGGATTAGCTCCCATTGCACGCATAGCAAGACCAATTTCACTTTCCAAAAAGCGCCAAATCAAAAACGCCATAACGAGCAACACAATACCAACGAAAAGAGGACGCACAAAAATATCAGACAAACCAAACAGATTATAAAAGGGCGTTAACGCCGTATCAGCAAGAGCTAAATTAACATTAGACCCTCCCATAATTCCCATAATACGAAGATTAACCGTATAAAGTGCCGACATTGTTAAAATAGAAGCTAAAAGATTCAAAATGCCAAAACGCAAATTCAACATAGCTGTTAATAAACCAGCCACCATACCTGCACAAAAAGCGCATGCCATAGCTGTCCATGCATTGAAACCCAAGAGAATCAAAACACCACAGACACAGGATCCAAGAAGAAACGATCCATCAACCGTTAAATCAGGAAAATCTAAAACCCGAAATGAAAGATAAACCCCTATAGCAACAAACGCATAAATAAGGCCTAATTCCACAGCACCAGAAAACGCAAATATATTCATGTAAAGACAATCCCCATGAAAACTTAACGTATTTTTATTGTATCAACACTCTATCAATAAAAGTTATTGAATCACTTTTGTTGCACGGTCAATAACTGCCTGCGGAATAATAATCCCTGCTTTTTGGGCTGCTTTCAAATCAATTCGAATGTCATTATTAGCCGCCTGCACAACATCAATATCACCAGGCTTTTCACCCTTTAGAATACGCACAACCAATTTCCCAGCATCAACCCCTACATCATAGAAATTCACACCTTGCGTCATAAAAGGCCCGCGCCCGATAGTATTAGCATCAACAGTAAATACAGGCATATTGGCTTCCTCTGAGACCTTTATTGCACCTTCTAAAACAGATAAAATCGTATTATCAGCAGGAACAAAAATAATATCGACCTTACCGATTAAAGCGCGTGCTGCTGCCTGCACATCTGAAGGCTTTGGTGCCGATGAGGGAATAATTTCAATTCCAGCTTTTTTTGCTACATCCTTTAACGTTTTAAGTGTCGAAACAGAATTTGCCTCAGAAGCATTATAAAGATAACCAATTTTTTTCAAATCTGGTTTTACTTCTTGTAAAAGTCTAACACTTTCTGCAACATCTATACGATCCGAACTCCCTGTTACATTACCGCCAGGTTTGGTAAGCGAAGAAACTATTTTAGCTCCGATAGGATCAGAAATCGCTGCAAAGACGATAGGAATTGTTTTTGTTGCCGCAAACATCGTTTGTGCTGAAGGCGTGGTAATTGCTACAATAACATCGGGTTTATCACCAACAAATTTACGTGCAATTTGCGTTGCTGTTGAAATATTACCCTGCGCTGATAAAAAGGTAAGTTGAAAATTTTCACCTTGCTTATAACCATTTGCTGCAAGCACATCTTCCACACCTTTACGAACAGCATCCGCAGCAGGATGGACCATAATTTGCGTTATTGCAACTTTAACGTGTTTAACTTGGTCATCGGCCTTTGCAACACTGTTCATCATAAAAACAGTTGCAATGATAATCCCTAATATATTTATTCTCTTCAACATTATATTCCACCCCTCTCCATGCAAAAATTAAAAAAGGAATAATTTATTACTGAAGAATTTTCTAAAATCAATCTTTATTTCATTTTATTTAAACATGGACAAAATAAATCAAACTAAAATGATATTTTTTTGTTGCAATTCGTAGAAGCCTACGCCATACAGACAAGACATATATCGAATCGGTAAGCGGGTGTAGCTCAGGGGTAGAGCACAACCTTGCCAAGGTTGGGGTCGTGGGTTCGAATCCCATCGCCCGCTCCATTGAATTTTGTATTTATTCGTTCTTGTGTGGAGTTATAGCTTGTCATCGGTTGTTGTAGCTGTATGTATGTAGCTTTCCAGCAGGTTTTGTATAATTTGCCACTAGTGTAGCTTGCCAGCGGTTTTTGTATATTTTGCCACTAGGTTTTGTACCAATTTATTTTTTTCAAAGAGTTTTTAAGGGGTTCTCAAAGGGTCTTCAAAGACCTTTCAAAGATCATTTAAAGGTCTTTTATGTGTATTGTTTCTTTTTCTATATCGCAGTCGATGATGAAAAATCTCTCACGCTAATTGTAATTATTTTCAAACGAAATAACTGTTTTCACCTATTATTTAGAGTAAATTAAGTTTTTGGGATTTCTGGCACATCATTTGATAATCCTCTTTCTTGAACAAATTCTTATCCAGAATAATCTTCAATACAAAAATAAATTAATAACTTGGTTTATAAAGATAATTTATAATTATTCATATTGAGCAAGCGTCTAAAATATCATAGGATTATCTCATTTCAAATCTCTATACATTAAAATCACTCACAATCATCTGCTCATGCATAACAGGAAAAATTGAGGCATCAATAAAATTCACTTGAAGAAAGGAATAAAAACTCTTCTTCTGAACACTCTGAAATACCAAAGATTATCGCAAAATTGGGAGCTAAAATAGTATAGGGGAGTACCCCTTTCACCTTGAAAACGTAAAAATGGGAAGCATAATAGCTTTATACACTTCATAGAGGCTTTAGACCATTCACGAACGTTATTATAAAATGGATATGACACACTTTGAGAGAAATCTCTTTAAAATAGACATGTGAATTAACAATATAAATGCATTCTATTTTACATGAGGAGCATAACTTCAAATCAAGATAAGGTAACATAAAGTATTGAAACCATCATAGCGCACAATAAAATCAGACCATTTTAAATATTTAATGGTAGCCTCTGCTAAACAACAGAATGAAAATTCAATTTTGAAAAGATTAAACCATATGCTACAGGCCTATTGAAACTCCGATTGTGCAATCGACTACCTTCTCGCTAAAACTTAATCACTATAAATATAAAAACCTTAAAGTCCGCTCTAAATTCGTAAAAGTTTCTAGATCTTGCTGTATTAAATGTTGAAACTCCTCATGGCTACTCATCTGAAACGCCAATAATTTCATAAAGCAGTTCCATAAAAAAGGATAATGACGTTGTAATATCCGAAAAAAATTTACCACATCACCTGAAAGATCATTGATAATTCCATCAGGAAGTATCAATTTCTATTTAGAAAACCCCATCCATGCCGACAAAAACTATGTAAATGTTAGATATATAATAATTTTGATGACGATTTTGGCTCATCCTGTTTTGCCACCAATATAAGAAACAGCGAATATAGTGGATCCGCCAGTTTTAATATCCCCTTGTAAAAGGTTTTTCCCTCTACTCTTTTTGCTATCAAATCCTGATTTTACAATTCCTTGCTCTCTTTTTTATACTCAAAATTGCCTCTGAAACAGGATAGATTAATCGTAAAAAATATATAAAAGAAACAAATTATAACATTTTTTCTTATCCTTCTTAATACAAAATAACTGTTAAGCTACAATGCGCTAACACTTATCAGTCACAAGTCCAAAACATCATATAATGACGAAACAAATTCATAGAGTGAAGATTTTTCACTATCAACCGTTGTATTAATCTTTCCATAATGCATAAAAATGATGAAGCGGCCCTCGCCCTTTCCCTACTTTTAAAGCATCTGAGGCAGTTAAAGCGCCATGCAAATAATCTTTTGCTTGTTTAACAGCGCAATCCAAAGGTTGAGTAGGTAACAGAGCTGCAATGGCAGCAGAAATGGTACACCCTGTCCCATGATCATGAGTGGTTGAAAGACGAGAAGCTTCAAGTATAAAAAGGTTTTCACAATCACAATAAAGATCTGGGCTAGAACAATCGTAATTTTCTGTACTATTTTTGGTCAGCGTATTCAAATGTCCCCCTTTTAACAAAACTGCATGACACCCTAGCGCCAAGAGTCGTGGAGCATATTGATACATAGTCTCTAAAGACCATTGCACTTCACATCCCAATAACAATGCAGCTTCAGGCAAATTTGGCGTGATCAAAGTTGACATCGGCACAAGAACATCACGCATAATTTCAATTGCATTAGACTTTAAAAGAACATCACCACTTTTTGCAACCATAACCGGATCAAAAACAATGAAACGCGCTTTATGATAAGCAAGACGTTCTGCAATAACCTGTGCAATCTGAGCATTTGCAACCATACCAATTTTAACGGCATCAACATGAATATCCTCAAAAACAGAATCAATTTGATCTGCAACAAAAGAAGCATCTAATGCCTGAAAAGAACGCACACCCTGAGTATTTTGTGCAACAACAGCTGTAACCACACTCATACCATAAGTTTTCATAGCTGAAAAAACCTTCAAATCCGCCTGCATTCCAGCGCCACCAGAAGGATCTGTTCCCGCAATAGATAAAATCCGTGGAATAAAAAGTTTATCTTTTTGTAATTCCATCAACCTCTTTCCTTCTGTTTTTAAATATCGGAAAATGAGTTACCGAAAAATAGATGCTTGAAAAAATATAAAGAAGATGTTTTCTCACGTGAATTATATTATATACGAAATCTTCTTATAGATATAAAATGGAAAATGTAGTGCTTATCCTTCGTTCTATTCTTTTTACGTTCGCTTTTTATACATCAACTTTCATACAAATGATTCTTTACGCTCCCGTTTATTTTTTAATGCCCCGCAAAAAGGCATGGATTGTCCCTAAAACATGGGCGCGCGTTACACTCTTTTTGCAAAAATACATCGCAGGCACAAGTTATGAGATTGAAGGTTTAGAAAATCTTCCCAAAGGACCCTATATCATTGCTCCAAAGCATCAATCGGCTTGGGAAACTTTCAGTCTTGTTCCTTATTTTGATGATCCCACTCTCATTTTAAAACGTGAATTGATGTGGATTCCATTGTTTGGCTGGTATATGGCAAAAACGCAAATTATCCCCATTAACCGCACAACACCCATCAAAGCCTTAAAAATGATTATACAAAAAGCAAAAGAGAAAGTAAAACAAGGGCGCCAAATCTTGATTTTTCCCGAAGGAACACGCCGACAACCCGGTCAAGAACCAGATTATAAGTCAGGAATTGTCGCGCTCTATAATGAATTAGGACTTCAAGTTGTTCCTATTGCACATAATGCGGGTTTATATTGGCCACGCAATAATTTTCGCCGCTATCCCGGAACAATTCGTGTCCGTATTCTTCCCCCGATAGAGGCTGGTTTAAGCAAACGTGATTTTCTAGATCAACTTGTCCAAAAAACTGAAAAAGCGTGTGATGAACTGCTTCTCTTAGCAGCTCAAGACCCTACCCCTCCTCCTATGCCACCATACGCTGTTCAGAAACTTCAAAAACTAAATCAACATGAAACAATGCACTGATTGATAAGAATAATGCATAACTTTGTATATTGAGCGGAGTATAGGGAACAAAAATATAAGAAAGATACTTCAAACTTTCTAATTTAAAATTGTAAAACACTTGTACATGATAAGAAATGATCAATGTGTAAATTTTTTTGAAAAAGAATTCTTCCTCTCTTTAAAATCATTTAAATAACATACATCTCATTGATTTATAAGGATGTTTTAGCGTTATTCAACTTGAATGAGAACCCTGAACACCGTAAGATTTTCTCATTTCAAATCTATTCTAGGTTGAATCAATTAGAATCATTTTCTTACACATTACAAGCGGGGATATCTGTGTGAATAAAACGATACAAGAAAAGATTAAAATGCTTTTTACGAACCGTCTCAAGTGCCAAGGGCTATCCTAACAGGAGAGCAAGAAAAATGCATGATTATGCAGATTCATTCCTTTCTGAGAAATTCAATCCCTCCAAGAACCTGAAATCTTGTACAATCTTCATTATTTAAAAAGTATTTCTTGAGATACTTAAGTCATCAAACCAAATTCAAGGGGAAAATAAAAATGAGAATTGGTTTTTATCCCACAGACACAACGGATACAGCAATTAACCATCTTTCCTTCCTATCCTAGACTTAAATGCTTTGTGTGCTACATTAAAACAATTCTAAATAACGAATAAGAGGGAACTAGATTTAAATTAATGCGACGTCTCTTCTATAATTTATTTTTTTCTGTGATTTTGAGTTTATCCAGCGCTGTTGCTCTAGCGCAGCCTTTTATTTCTGTTGATGTTACAACGAGGCGTATCTTAAAACATAATCAAGCTTTTGAGCGTTGGTATCCTGCTTCCTTGACAAAATTAATGACCGCTTATGTTATTTTTCGTGCCATGAGCCGAGGGGAAGTTTCACCAAACAAACATATCACCATCAGCGAATACGCCGCAAAAGCTCCCTCATATCGTTCAGGCTATAAAGCTGGTTCTGTACTCACACTTGATACAGCCTTAAGTATCACCATGGTTAAATCTACCAATGATTTAGCCATTGCCATGAGTGAAGCTGTTGCGGGTTCACAGAAAGATTTTGTACGTAAAATGAATAGCGAAGCTAAACGTTTAGGCATGTTTGGCACCCATTTTGCGAACGCAAGTGGTTTACCAGATCCTCAAAACTACTCCACGGCACGCGATATTGCTCTTTTAGCCGTTCAAATACGTCGAGAATTTCCACAATATGCTCATTATTTTTCTATTCCAGCCATTGATTTTGGTAATAATCGAAAAATCCAACATAACTCAAACAACCTCATTGGCCGTTTTTATGGGATAGACGGTATGAAAACAGGCTTTATTTGTGCCTCTGGTTTTAATCTTGTTGCCTCAGCCACCCGCAATAAACGTACAATTATTGCTGTCATTCTAGGTGCTAACAACATAAGTGAAAGAGAAGAAAAAGCTGCACAACTTCTTGAAATAGGATTTTTGCACCAAGGAAGCCCCCAATTAACACTAGCAACATTAAAACCTTATGGGAGCAACATAACACAAGCCAACAATATGAGACAACAAACATGCACACCTGAAGCCATAAAAATGCATGCAAATTCATATGATGATCAAGGAAATATTATTCTCACCTCACCTTTTATCACTGCTCCACCTTCTTTTTCTCATCCTTTATCAGTACACCTCATTCGTACGCCACAAACACCTAAAATGACAGTAAAACCACTAAGAAAACCCTATATTCCGTATAAAAGGCACGCAAACCATTCTATAAAAAGCCATAAATCATAATCTACAATTAATTATAATACTTTGATTTATAATGATAATTAATTATTTTGTACCTTATGTCAAAACCACAAGTATTGTAAGATTCTCTCATTTCAAATCTGTATTTGTTGAATCAATAAAACCAGTCTCTTGCGCGCCACAAGGTGGATGAACATGTAGATAAAATAATTAAAACAAGGAATAAAAATCCTTCCTATAAGTCCTTTCAAGAACCAAGAATTATCATAACATTGACGCTAAAAGTGTATAATATACCCACGTGCACCTACCTTTATAAGCGTAAAGATAGTAGTACAATGGATTTCATGGGGGATTAACCATTATATCCCTCACGGACATCATTATAAATTGCTTAGACATACTGAGATATATTTTTTAAAAACAAAACTATGATTGATGATTAACATGAAAATAAAGCGCATCCCTCTCACGCTTATTACGGGTTTTTTAGGCTCTGGCAAAACAACTTTGCTCAACCGTATGCTACAAGACCCTCTTCTAACAGAATGTGCTGTTATCATCAATGAATTCGGCGAAATCAGTATTGACCACCTTCTGGTTGAAAAAACGACAGAAGGAATTATTGAGCTTGCCAATGGTTGCTTATGCTGTAATTTACGCAGTGATCTCATCGACACATTAATTGATTTAATAAATCGCGTTCAGACAGGACAGATCAAACAACTCCATCATATTATCATTGAAACCACAGGGATGGCTGATCCCGCCCCTATTTTACAAATACTTTTAAGCCACCCATTGTTTATTCAAACATTGTCCATAAATGCTGTTCTTGCAACATTTGATACATTAAGTCCACTTTCCATATGTAAGCGCTATCCTGAAATATATAAACAATTAATATTTGCTGATAAAATCATTCTCACCAAAACAGATCTTAGAGACCCACAAACGCTTTCAGATGCACTCCTTAGCACACTTAAAACAATGAATCCTACAGCACAAATCATTGACGCCCATTCTAAAGATTTCTGTTCAAATCTATTAATAAATAACACATTATGGGATGAAAAAGTAGAAAATACAAAACTTAAACAAAATCTTACGACTACCCCACATGATCATACCCCCCATAAAACCATTCGTACCTTTTCACTAAACTGTGAGGGTCCTGTTGATTACGCCACAATTGAAGCTTTTTTAGATCTCCTACAAGAGCGTTATGGTACAAAATTATTACGTATTAAAGCAATTATCGCATTGCGTGATGACCCTTATCGCCCACTTGTATTACATGGCGTACAAACATTTTTTCATCCTCCCATAAGATTGCCGGCATGGCCAAAAGGAATAAAACAAACACGTTTTGTCATCATTGCCGATGGTGTTGAAAAAGACGCAATACAAAAGCTCCTCAATGCTTTTTTTAATAAACCAGCAATAGATACTGCAGACAAAACAGCTCTCTTAGAAAATCCTCTGGTCATTCCAGGAATAAAATTTTAATTTTTTCTCCCCTTCAATGATATAATATTAAATTCATTGGCACCACCATCTTTATGCTTTTAAAGAAGCAAACCGGCACCATTACACACTTTGCTAATTCCCAATGTTGAAACAAGCCCTTGGTATTTTAGACGGTTTGTAAAAAGCATTTTAGTCTTTCTTGCACAGTTTCACCCACGCGGTTATCCCTGCTTGTAACGTGCAAGAAAATGGTTTTAATTTATTCAACATGGAACGGCTTTGAAATGAGAGAATCTTACGGTATTCAGGGTTCTAATTTAACTTGAATAACACTAAATTATCATTATAAATAAAATTGTTATGATAAAAAATTTAATATCCATCAATCTGCAAACAGATTGTTTTCTCTCTAAATGCGCTTCATCTGCAAACCACTTCATGTGATTCATTTCACAGACAGATTGACCAAATTCTTGGTTCTAAAATATTCTGCTCAACTCTATATTTATTCAAGCTAATTGAAATCAAAATCCCTGTTAAGAAAAAAACCAAAATCAGACAGAGGCAATATCGCATTTTAAAATATGTGAATGTATTTTATATAACAGCACGACAAGACAATATTTTACAGCATAAAAGAATAAAACTCTTTGAAAGAAATAAAAAGAGAGGTGCATTTTATGTTAACTTACTCTTCACTAAAAACGAAGATTGACACCAGTGCCGATGTGCAAACAATCCAACTTCTTTGAGAAAATTCCTCTTGGCTTCCCACTTCATATGATTTACTTACATTAAGGCTCTATGAAAAAACTCTGCACTTTAAGACTATTGACCACTCACTTAAACACCTTGTGTGCAAAGTTTTTGCATATCCTGTATCGCCATTATTAAGTGATAGTGTTTACGGTGCTGTAAGATACAATAACACTTACTGCATTAGAGAAACTGAAGTTTTATCAGTATCGCGATTAAAAACGTAACGTTTTTCATAAACCTCAACAGTTGGAGGTTGACGATTTTTTTCAAAAAAATCATAACCTTTCTTAAGCATAACCCAGAATTGATAATGAGGATTCTTGCTATGACGTGACATATTAACCTCGGTCATGCGGAAAGGAAAAGCCTGCAACTGAAACTCTCTTTGTCCTCCTTTAAAAGCATCCCGTGCAAACGCATAAATCTGAGCCATGTTCTTATCACTCATAGAATAACAACCTGCGGAAAAGCAAGAACCATGCACCATAAGATTGCTTCCTGTGCGACCATTTTCCTGATCATAAAGGTTAGGAAATCCTATATTAAAAGAGAGATAATATTTTGAATAAGGATTCATTTGGTTTGCGCTAATAGTATAAAAACCCTCTGGTGTCTGAAGATCCCCTTCTTTATATTTAGGTCCAAGCTTACCAGACCATTTGCAAATGCCATAGCGAGCAACCAAGATAAAAGGTCCTGAACGAGATTGCTTCCAAACTTCAGCAAGATTTTCTTCCTTAAAAAACCGCATCATAATCGGTGCATAGGGATCTATATCATACAGAACCATTCTATTTTTGATTTCTTGCGGCAACGGCTGTTCAACTTTAGCGCGAATAGAGGCTGGTAATCTTCCTTCACATGCTGCCAATAGTCCCATTACAAACAACACACACACAGCGAGAAATCTGCTAAATGTCATCGAATAAAACTCCAATCCAACACCCCTCACAAAAAATAACCTATGTTAGAGACCGACCAATTTGAAGGTATTTTTCCCTTCGCTCTTGTTTAAGCACTTGACCATCTTTTCCAGCCATAGCTTTTAAAGCCTCTGAAATAACATCACCCGTTGCATCAATGACAATCTCTTTGCCACGATGCGCTCCCCCTAAAGGTTCCGAAATAATGCCATCAATAATCTTTAAGCGATACAAATCTTGAGCGGTAATACGCATATTCATTGCAGCATCTTTTGCACGAGCTGGATCACGCCATAAGATAGAAGCTGCTCCTTCTGGTGAAATAACAGAGTAAATTGCGTGCTCCAACATATAAACTTTGTTGGCAGCCGCGATTGCTATCGCCCCTCCAGAACCGCCTTCTCCAATAACAACGGAAACCACAGGAACTTTCAAACGCAAAGTTGTAGCTGTTGATTGAGCAATTGCTTCCGCTTGCCCACGTTCTTCAGCGCTTACCCCAGGATAAGCACCTGCTGTATCAATAAAAGTAAGGAGGGGCAAACCAAAGCGGTCAGCCATTTCCATAATACGTACAGCTTTACGATAGCCTTCTGGACGTGCAGAACCAAAATTATAGCGCAAACGTGTTTGCGTATCGTGACCTTTCTCTTGACCAATATAAGCAACGGCCTCACCTTTAAAGCGTGCAAACCCCGCTTGAATAGCCTCATCTTCAGCAAACTTGCGATCTCCGGCCAAAGGCGTAACGTCACTCAATAGGCGTTTAGAATAGTCCATAAAATGGGGACGATCCGGATGACGAGCGACTTGTGTTTTTTGCCACGGCGATAATTTTTTATAAATATCGCGCAACGCTGTTTGGGAACGCGTTTCAAGGCGAGCAATCTCATCGCTCATATCAAGACTGCCTTTTTCCTGAGAAATTTTTTTTAATTCAAGAATTTTCCCATCAAGATCAGCAACTGGTTTTTCAAAATCAAGATAATTATACATTTGTGTCAACTCATTCAGTGTCACTTATACACTTATAATTTGCTTTATAAAGTCTTTTTCAAAAACATCACCTTTTCTTTAACGAGCCTTTTGCTCATCGGCAAGTGGATGATGCTCATTGACTAAACGATAAAGTCCCTCTTCCAACACATGGGTATAAATCTGAGTAGTAGCAATATCAGAGTGACCTAACAAATGTTGAACGGCACGCAAATCAGCACCATTTTGCAAAAGATGACTAGCAAAAGCATGACGCAACACATGGGGAGAAAAGCTATCACTTTCTATTCCTGCTCTTCTAGCGAGATTTTTCAACTCCCGCGCAACGACTTGACGAGCAATATATCCTGTCTCGGAATGCGCGGGAAAAAGATAAGAACTCGTAGCATCCTTTCCCTGATCACGCAAGTTTAACCACTGTGAAAGAACTTGGCATGCTTTTTTTGATAACAGCACCATTCGTTCTTTTTTGCCCTTACCACGAACCAAAACGCTGTACTCCTTCCTTCGAACAGACTGAACCGGCAGACTCACCAACTCACTGATGCGTAATCCCGTTGCATACAGCATTTCAATCAATAGCTGAAGACGCAGTGCACGGAAATAACCTTTGGACCCATAATCTGCTTGATTGACTTCTAACTGTGCCAAATCAAGCAATTTTATCACTGCATCTTCACTCATGATTTTGGGCAAAGGACGCCCCTGACGAGGTGCATCAATATCATGAGAGGGATCATCTGCTCTCAACCCTTCAGCATAAAGAAATTGATAAAACTGTCGCAAAGTCGATAAACGGCGCGCTTGCGACGATGCCGCAAAACCAAAAGTATGCATAAGCGACAAAAGGGTAATTAAATCTTCTTTTTGTGCTGAAAAAAGCGAAACAGAGTGTGAAGACAATTCGTCTTGTGCCCACTGCAAATCATGCTGATAAGCCGCAAGTGTATGAGGTGAAGCCCCTCTCTCCGCGCTCATCATCTCAAGAAAATGATCTATCACAGCACCACTTTTCATTTCATTGATTCACTTCCGTAGAAAGATTCCATGAATCCAAGGGAACATCAATGTACATATCCACAGTTACTGGTTCAAACCAAACCACAAGAGCACCCATTATAATGAAAAGAACAGAAAACAAAATGAAAAGAATCATCAAAAATCTAGTCAATGTTGGCATAAGACAATAACCTACCCAAAAATATTCTATCTCGTATAATGCCTCACAAAGATTAACAGGAATTGACTTTAAGATGGATAAATGCCGAAATAAAGTTATGAAAAGCAATCGACCAAAACGAATCCCCATAACACAAATAAAGAATCAGCTCTTATCGTCCCTTGATAAAAGAGCACTTGTCCTTGTTGGCCTTATGGGGGCAGGCAAATCAGTGATCGGAAAACGCGTCGCCACCATGCTTCGTTTACCCTTTTATGATTCTGACCAAGAAATTGAAAAAGCTGCACAAATGACAATCACGGAACTCTTTGAAATTTATGGTGAATCCGAATTTCGTGCTCTTGAACAGCGTGTTATTCTAAACCTCATGAAAAAAAGTCCCCTTATTTTAGCAACAGGTGGTGGTGCCTACATAAATGAAAATATCCGAAAAGCCATTCACAAAAATGGTATATCTATATGGCTAAAAGTCGATCTTGATATCCTCATGCAACGTGTCTCAAAGCACCCGACACGTCCCCTGCTTCAAACAGCCAATCCTAAAGAAACCATGCAAAAACTCATGGAACAGCGTTATCCTATCTATGAAAAGGCAAACTTAACAATTAACAGTCATAAAGAAAGCCGTCATACCGTAGCACAAAATGTTATACGATCCGTACAGCACTACCTATACACAGAAATTAACAATAGGGATAACCAGCATGCAAACCAAAACCGTCACTGTTAAACTTGACAAACACTGTTACGATATCATCATTGGTCCGGGTCTGATTACACAAGCTGCTTCACAGATTAAACATGCTCTTAATAAAAAAGATCCTCATCAAACGCGCTTGGCACTTGTTACAGATACAAATGTTGCTTCCCTTCATTTGGAGATATTGCAAGCAGAATTAACAAAAAATAAAATTCATACTGTCCCTATTATTGTAGAAGCAGGAGAACAATCAAAATCATTTTCAACCCTGCAAGTTGTCATCGATCAAATTCTTGCTGCGCGTTTAGAAAGAGGCGACTGTGTTATTGCTTTTGGCGGTGGTGTCATTGGTGATCTAGCGGGATTTGCGGCAAGTATAATCCGCCGTGGCATGAACTTCATTCAAATGCCCACAACGCTTCTTGCACAAATTGATTCTTCTGTTGGTGGAAAAACGGGAATCAATAGCCAATATGGCAAAAATCTTATTGGTGCCTTTTATCAACCACAATGCGTTATTGCTGACACGTGTCTTCTTGATACCCTGCCACCGCGCGAATTTCGCGCTGGCTACGCAGAAATAGTAAAATACGGTCTCATTAACCAACCTGACTTTTTTGAGTGGCTTGAAAAAAATGGGCAGAAAATTTTCTCTAATGGCCCTATGCGAACAGAGGCCATTGTTCGCTCATGCCAATTTAAAGCTGCCATTGTAGCACGTGACGAACATGAGAAAGGAGAGCGCGCACTCTTAAATCTCGGCCATACATTTGGACACATGCTTGAAACAGCAACCGCTTATGACTCCAACCGTTTAATCCATGGCGAAAGTGTAGCAATTGGGATGATTCTAGCTCATCAATTCTCTGCTCAATTAAATTTAATAAGCCCCACGCTTACACAACGCATTGAAGCGCACTTCAAATCTATAGGATTGCCTACACAATTAAAGGATATCCCAGGATGTCTACCAGATGCTGAAACTTTAATGACTCTCATTGCCCAAGATAAAAAAGTTTCGCAAAACAATTTGACTTTCATCTTAACACGCGGACTTGGCCAATCATTTATTGCAAAAAATGTTTCACCAGATGCCGTTTTATCCTTTTTGGAACAAAAATTAACAGAAATTCGTTAATTCATATTGAATATAATTGATTCGTTTTTATACTTCTATTAAAGATTAACATGATGATGTCTGCGTAGCTCAGTAGGATAGAGCACAGGATTCCTAAAGAAATTGGGCACTTTGAGAAGAAATCCTCAAAGTGAATCTGCTCAAATTCGGGGAAAGCTTCATGGGCGACTATATGCCAATCCCGAGCCAAGTCTCTTTTCAAATGAGAGAAAGGTGTAGAGACTGAACGGGCAGCACCTAAAGAGCAAAAGCTTCAAGGTGAAGAGACAGTCCAGACCACAAACAGCCGATAAGGCTGGCGGTGAAAATCGAAGTGGTATGAATCCTGGGGTCGCAGGTTCGAATCCTGCCGTAGACACCATCGTATCAGTCAAATTATTCTTTGTGCACAATATTAGGAATATAGGGAAGCATCATGAAAAAAACTTTGCACATTTTAGGATTTTTCACCGCTTTAAGTTTATCACTCTTCAGCTCAAACAATAGCTTAGCTGGTTCTTTAATCATTGAAGTACCAGACAATCCAGAGCCCAAAACAGAGACCATTACCTATCAGTGTGAAACTGGAGCAGGTAAAGAGCGCATTGAGGCAGTCTATCTTAATGCTGATAATATTTCGTTGGTTGATTTCAAATGGAATGGTGACCGTGTCATTGCTGCTAATGTCATCGCGGCAACAGGAGCAAAATTTGCAGGAGCTCAGTATATCTGGTGGGAGAAGAACAAAGAAGTCACGCTTTATGACCTTGCTCAGGATCCAGAAGAAAAAAAACCTATCCTCTGTAAAGATGAGTCAACATTATTATTTTAAATAACACGGGAAATATTATGAAAAAAATTTCTTTTACTAAACAATTTTTCATTACTTTAAGTGTGCTCCTCCTCGGTTCAATTAATGCATTAGCAAGTTCTTTAGTCATTGAAGTACCAGATGATCCAGAACCAACAACAGAGACCGTCTCCTATCAATGCGATATGGGAACAAGCAAAGAGTATGTTGAAGCAACTTATTATAATGCTGGCAATATTGCGCTTGTTGATTTAAAATGGAACGGTAAGCGCATCGTTGGTTCTAATGTAATTGCCGCTTCTGGAGGAAAATATGTGGGTGGACAATACATTTGGTGGATAACTAAAAATGAAGCCATATTTTACGATCTTATTAATGATCCAAAAGAAGAAAAGCCCATCCACTGTGTAGAAGAAAAAAGCACAGAATAAGGAAGATTCTTACATTTCAAGAACCGCGCTGGCTCTCATCTCGTGATGTTCCTTCTGATGTGGGTAGCTTTTCCTCCGTTTGGTGTAATAAAAGAGCCAGCGGTTTTTCTGATTGTTTTTCTGAATGATGTCGATAAGCTGCTGTATGTGAAAGCAACATAGAAGCTACCGGTGCTGTTAAAAACAAAAAAAACATCAGCAACACTTCATGAAAAACAAAATAATGGTCCACAAATATTGAATAAAGAAATGAAGAAATAAGAATACTACCAACGCCCCAACTCGTACATACTGAAAGCATATGCAAACGCTTATAAAAATTGGAAAAACGCACCAAACCTATCGTTGCGATCAATGTCAATCCAGACCCTAATATTAAGAAAACTGTGATAGCAATAGCAACCACAAGCGATATATCATCTTTCATTCAATAATCTCCCCCCGCATAAGAAATTTCGCCAAAGCGATGCTTGAGACAGATCCCAACAATCCAATAATGAGAGCTGCGACAAAATAAGTGGTTGTTCCTGAACGAATATCGAATGTAAGAAACAAAAGAATAGTGGTTATATAAAGGGCATCCAAACCAACAATTCTATCCTGCGCCCGTGGACCACGAATCAACCGAAACAGCGCGAAAATCACCGCTAAACTTAAAAAAAACTGTGAAAAGAAAAGCCCCCAATAAAGAATCACCATACTCATAAAAAAATCTCCAAAAGCAATTGCTCATACCGTTGTTTGATCAACTGTTTGTAATCATATCCATTTTTTAAATTTAAGACATGAAGCAAAAGTTCACCCTTTTTACTATTATAGGCAACCCAAGCAGTTCCAGGGGTTGCCGAAAGGATGCATGCTAAAATAGCCAAAGCAGTGCGATTATGAAGCAGAAGAGGTACTACAATAAAACCAGATTTCTGCACTCGAGACCTTTTTGTTAAAACAAACCAAGCCACCGAAACATTTGAGAATATAGAATCTATAAATACTCGAAAAACGAGACGAAAAACCGCACTCCAGCTTTTAATAACAACCTTCTCCGGCTCCAGAAGCCGTATCATCCAACCACAAAACAAAGCGGTTAAAATCCCTAAAAGCAATTGCCCTAAACTAAAACCATTTAAAATAAGCCACATAAGGACAATGACACCACTGAAAAAAGGGGAAGGACAAAAACAATTCATTTACTTATCTCCCTATTTTCGAGAGAAAAATCCGTTAAAACGCTCCCAATATAGTTTTGAGGTTCATACAAAGTCTTAGCAGTTTCAGACATATAATGACTAACAGGACTGGCTACAATTGTTATAAGAAAACACAAAACAAGGAGAACGGCAATAGGCGCAAATTCTATCACTTGCACACGAGGAATACGCCCTTCAAGAGAAACCCAAAAAGTTCGGATACCCGTTCGTGTCAATGCAATCAAAGCCGCAAAACCAGAGAGAGTGACAAAAACTACAAAAAGCCAATCTTGGTAAACCGGAAGAGAAGCAGAAAAATCCTCTCTACTGTGGTTTAAAATTGCCATGAACATCATAAATTTAGCAACAAAACCAGAAAAAGGCGGCAATCCAATAATCAAAATGGCACAGATACCAAAACAAGCTCCAAGAATTGCCAAGGTTACTGGAAAATAGATGCCAACTTCATCTTCTTCCTCCTCTTCATCGTCACCATACACCTCCATTGTGACAGCAAGAACATTAGCAGCCACATCTTGACAGCGTTCTACCAACTCTACCAAAAGAAAAAAAGCTCCCAGTGCTAAAGTTGAAGAAACAATATAAAAAAGTGCGCCTGCTGTCAGTGCTGCATTGCCTATCCCGATCGCAGCCAACAATGTGCCAGAAGAGACAAGAACGCTATAAGCTGCCAAACGCACCAAAACTTGGCTCGCCAATACTCCAATAAAACCAATAATCATAGTGGCAAGCCCACCATAAAACAAAACCGTATGACCAAAATGGTTAAAATATTCACTTTCAGGACCAAACCATAGCAACGTTAAACGTAAAATAATATAAATACCAACCTTGCTCAAAAGTGCAAAAGAAGCTCCAACAGGCGCTGCTGCTGCACTGTAAGTTGGCACCAACCAAAAATTAAGCGGCCACATACCCGCTTTAAGCAAAAAAGCAATACCTAAAAGTGCAACACCTATTTCGAACAAAACAATATCTGTAGAAGATATATATTTTATTTTAACAGCCAAATCGGCCATATTAAGAGTACCAACGACTCCATAAATGAGCGCTATACCAACTAAAAAAAATAATGAAGCAACAAGATTAACCACAACATAATGCAACCCTGCACGCACGCGTGTCTGACCAGAACCATGCAAAGCAAGCCCATAGGAAGCCGTTAACATAACTTCAAAAAACACAAATAAATTAAATAAATCGCCAGTCAAAAAAGCACCATTTATCCCCACCATAAAAAATTGCATTAGTGACTGAAAATGAGAACCAGCTTTGTACCAATGAGCCCGCGCAAAAACCAACACGCTAGTCACCAACAAGCTGGAAAGTAAAAGCATCATAGCGCTTAAGCGATCAAGGACTAAAACAATTCCAAAAGAAGACGGCCAATTACCAAGTCGATAAACATCGCAAGCCGGTGCTATTTCAAGAGTACGTATAATCAATAAAATGGCAGTAACGACCAACAGTCCCGCAGAAGAAAGACTGATGAATGATTTAAGTCTTGCACGACGTTCATCATAAAAAAGAAGAAGTGCTCCAGTGATTAACGGCAAAAGAATAGGCAAAATAAGGAGATGATGCACTCCTATTTCCATTATTGCACCTCACGTCCATCAACGTGATCAGAACCCGTTAAACCACGTGAAACCAACAAGATAACTAAAAATAAAGCTGTTGTTGCAAAACCAATCACAATCGCAGTTAAAACCAAGGCTTGTGGAAGAGGATCGACATAATTAGCTGGATTAATAACAGTGGTAGGATCAACAATTGGAGCAGCATTACTACGCGGTCTACTCATTGAAAATATAAAAAGATTAACACCATAGGAGATCAAGGACAAACCAAGAATGACTTGAAAAGTACGTGGACGCAAAACAAGCCAAATACCTGATCCGACAAAAACACCGATACCCAAAGAAAGAACAATTTCCATTAATTTTCCTTCTCTTTTAAAATAGGTTTCTTACCGATTCGGTAACTCCTAATTGACTGGTGTGCAAGTGCAATTAAAATGAGAACAGTTGCTCCTAACACAAGAGAAAGCACACCAAAATCAAACAAAAAAGCAGATGCCATGGGAACTTTCCCAATTAACGGAAGATGAATATATCGAAAAAAGGATGTTAAAAAAGGATATCCAAAAAACCAAGAGCCCATCCCCGTTACGACTGACAATAATAAACCAAAGCCTATCCAACGCAAAGGTAAAACTCTCAAATGCGTTTCCACCCACCGAATATCGCGTGCAAGATATTGTAAAATAAATCCTATAGCCAAAGTAATACCACCGACAAATCCACCTCCTGGCAGATCATGCCCTCGCATGAATAAATAAATAGCAAAAGCGATAATAATTGGAAAGAGCCAACCCATAATAACAGCAGGAACAGCTAAATAATTCAATACTGTATCTCCCACATTTCGATTAGGCTGTGCTATATCAAAGGCTTTCTGGATACGTTGTTGAAAAGGCGCATCAATACTCTCAGGCGCAGGACGAAAACGTCGTAAGAGTGCAAAAACAGTAAGGGAAACAACACCCAAAACCACAATTTCTCCCATGGTATCAAAACCACGGAAATCAACCAATAACACATTCACAACATTGCGACCACCAGCATCTGAGTAAGCATGCGTTAGAAAAAAATCAGAAATCGTTGTACCTTGGGGACGTGTCATCACTGCAAAAGAAAGCCATGCTACACCAGCACCTCCTACAAGGGATATGATGAAATCACGGAAACGACGCAAGCGAACCCAAAAATGAACAGCAGCTGGCCCAGGGTCATGCAAACGTTTAGGCAACCACCGTAAACCAAGCAATAATAAAACGACTGTAACAACCTCAACAACCAATTGTGTTATTGCTAAATCAGGAGCAGAAAGCCATAAAAAGGTTGCACAAGTCATCAAACCAGCTCCCCCTAAAAGCATAAGTGAAGCAAGACGATGAAACTTTGCTCGCCAAGCAACTAAAAGCGCACATAATCCGCCAACCAGCCAAAGAGCGAGAAAAGGAATATCAAGTGGAAAAAGCGGTAATGTCCCCACTGGAATGAAACCATCGCACCAAAGTAAAAGACCAACAAAGGCAAAACAGACCCAAAAAATCCAATGCAATTGGATCTGCAAACGGCGTGTTGACAAAGCAGACTCCACCGCACGGGCCCATTTCCAAGAAATAATTACGAGAATGCGTTCAAAAATACGCGGTCCTTTTAAGTGACGGAAAAAAGGAGCCCCATCATCACAGGATAAAAAATAACGATGCCCAACAGCATAGAGCAATCCGCCCCCTAATAATGCAACAAAGCTCATCACTAATGGAGTGTTAAACCCATGCCAAACAGCCAAACTATAAGGAATTGTCATTGGTCCTAAAACAGACACGACCGCATTATCTAAAATAGGTCCTATTGTTAAATTAGGAAAAATACCAACCGCTAAACAAATAAACACCAAAAGCTCCATTGGTAAACGCATGAAATGCGGTGGTTCATGGGGAGTCTTGGGTAAATTGTCAGGCTTTGGTCCTAAAAAAACGCCATGAATAAAGCGTATAGAATAGGTCACACTAAACAGACTAGCTAGCGTTGCCACATAAGGCGCAATCCAATCGAGCCATGATTCCATATGCGTTTCAACAGCTTCAGCAAAAAACATCTCTTTCGATAAAAAACCATTCAACAAAGGAACCCCAGCCATCGCTGCACTCGCAACTAAAGCAAGAGTTGCTGTGATAGGCATAGAACGATAAAGCCCTGACAGTTTACGCATATCACGTGTTCCCGTCTCGTGATCAATAATGCCAGCAGCCATAAATAAAGAAGCTTTAAAAGTAGCATGATTGGCCATATGAAAGATCGCCGCAACACATGCAAGTGGACTACCAAGACTTAAAAGTGTTGTAATTAATCCAAGATGACTAATAGTCGAGTAAGCAAGCAGTCCTTTCAAGTCTTGCTGAAACATGGAAAAATAGGCACCTAGAAGAAGAGTTGAGAGTCCTGAAAAGCCAACCAGCCAAAACCAAGATTCTGTTCCAGAGAGCACAGGCCATAAACGAACAAGCAAAAACAATCCCGCTTTTACCATTGTTGCCGAATGCAAATAAGCCGATACGGGAGTTGGAGCAGCCATCGCGTTAGGTAGCCAAAAATGAAAGGGAAATTGCGCGCTTTTTGTTAACCCTCCCAATAAAATACAAATAAGGATAGGACTATAAAGAGAACTTGACCGGATCATATCTCCAGACTGTAGCACCTTATCCAAATCAAAACTGCCAACAGTATACCCAATCAATAAAACTCCAATAAAAAGAGCAAAGCCGCCAAAACCTGTGATCGTTAGAGCCATACGCGCACCCTCACGCGCACTTGCATTATGGTACCAATAGCCGATCAGCAAAAAAGAAAAAATACTGGTAAGTTCCCAGAAAACAACCAAAAAGACGAGATTACCTGATAAAACTATTCCTATCATTGATCCCATAAAGGCCAAAAAAAAGGAAAAAAAACGCGGTACAGAATCCGCTGGATCTATGTAATAACGTGAATAAATGACAACAAGCAGCCCAATCCCTGTAATAAGCAAGCAAAAAAGCCACGACAAACCATCTATGCGGAGAATCAAATCGCTTCCCCATTCTGGAAGCCAAGAAATATCTAAACGCACTATGTGGTTTCCGCTAACTTCCGGATAAAGCATTATTGTAAAAATAAGACAGAAAAGTGCGACAACCCCAGCAAACCACGCTTCATTATTTTTTGCTGTCGAACGAAAAAAGCCAATGACAGCACTTCCACCAAAGGGAAGCAAAACGAGCAATACCAACATTGCTTCCCGTGTTGTCATTCTTTAAACTCCATTTTACCTTAATATTTTGTCATCGACAAAACAAAAACTTATATTCTCACCCCCATTCCACACTTAATGATAATAAGATTTAATAAAACTTAAAAGCATTTAAAATTTTTAAAAAAACAATGCTTGCATGAAAATACTGCGCACCACACAAGTCTTCTCTTTATTGTAAGAACAATAACGCTCACGACAAGAAGCAATTAAAATTTTATTTAATTTCTACCCTTTAAAAAAGCGTGATAAACACTGCCTACGCCCCCCATGAAAAGGCTGAAAACTATTATCATTTTTATTATAAGAGCGATAACGCGCAAGGCAAGATTCAATATGTTGTTTAAGCATCCATGGCTCTTTTTTTTCTAATTTTTCCGAAGAAGACGTTAAAAACACTTTTTTAGCATCTGGTACAACTTTTAATGATGCGCCTTTTGTGCTTAAGTGCGGTGATGTAATAAATGCCGCTTCAGGATACCACCAATTATCACTGTATTTACGATAACCACGCCGATAATGACGATAACCTTTAAAACCATTAAGTTCTCTACGCCCCGTAAAAATCAAAGGCACCGAACTATCTTGGAGAGAGGTCTGAGTAACCAGTTTGGCTTTAGCATCACTCCTATTTTGCCCCCAATTAACAAGAGTGGTTGTTATAATGAAAAAACTGCTAACAAATACAAAAGCTAAAGCATAATATAATTTTTTTTTCATACTCATAACAAAAAACTCAACATAATAAACAACAGTAATCACAGAAAGCCTTTCTCTTGCTGGACAGAAACAGATTCTTTTCTTAAGATTCTTTTTTCTTGAGACATTCTGTTACTCTTTGTACTAAACGTTGATCTTGGTAATAAGATCCTACAAAAAAGAATGAATAAATGATGATAAAAACCCCCTACTATCTTATAGACAAATCGAAACTCATAAAAAACATGCAAACAATTTCTCGTTTACGGGAAATGTCCGGAGCTAAAATTTTACTTGCTTTGAAATGTTTTGCCACATGGAGTGTTTTTGATTTAATGTCTGAGTTCATGGATGGAACCACATCATCATCCCTTTATGAACTGCGTTTAGGAAGAAAAAAATTTGGCAAAGAAACCCATGCTTATTCAGTGGCTTGGGCAGATGATGAAATTGATGAAGCCTGTGGTTATGCAGATAAAATCATCTTTAATTCCATCCAACAGCTTCAACGCTTTTCTGATGCAACAAAAACCATTCAAAGAGGTTTAAGGTTAAACCCAGGAATGAGCGCATCAAATTTTGATCTTGCCAACCCCTCTCGCCCTTTTAGCCGCTTAGGAGAAACAAACCAAAGCGCTATCAAAGAAGTTCTGCCTCTTATCAACGGATTGATGATCCATAACAATTGTGAAAATGCTGATTTTAATCTTTTTAACCAAATGCTTGGGTATATGGAAGAAAAATTTGCAGAACTTTTTTCTGCTGTTGACTGGATAAGCCTTGGCGGCGGAATCCATTTTACGGCTGAAAATTATCCTCTAGAAGCTTTCGCAAAACGCTTAAAACAATTTTCTAAAACTCATGGTGTCACTCTTTTTCTAGAACCAGGAGAAGCTGCTATTACCAAAAGCACCACTTTAGAAGTCAGTGTTCTTGACACATTGTATAATGAAAAGAATCTAGCCATCGTTGATAGCTCAATTGAAGCACATATGCTTGATCTTTTAATTTATCGTGAGAATGCCAAATTAGAACCCAATCAAGGTCCACACGAAATTATGATTTGTGGAAAGTCTTGTCTTGCCGGCGATATTTTTGGAACATTTCAATTTCAAAAACCTCTTAAAATAGGCGATAGACTGTCTTTTCAGGATGCAGCAGGTTATACAATGGTCAAGAAAAACTGGTTTAATGGCGTTACAATGCCTGCTATTGTTCTCAAAGAGTGCGATGGTACATTAACACTTCAACGCCAATTCAGCTATAACGACTATCAGGAAAGCCTTTCATAAAGATAAACCATAAAAAACGTCATACAACAGTATTAAAAAGGAGATGGACCTACAATGAAAAAAAATGTTCTCATTATTGGTGCCGGAGGTGTTGCACAAGTTGTTGCGCATAAATGCGCTCAAAACAACGATATTCTTGGTGAAATTCATATTGCTTCACGAACACTCAAAAAATGTGAGGCCATCATTGCTTCTATTAAAGAAAAAAACACAATGAAAGAACAGGGTGTTCTCAAAAGCCATTCGCTCAATGCCATGAATGTAGAAGAAACTATAAAGCTCATCCAAAAGACCAAATGCGAAATTGTCATTAATGTTGGTTCTGCCTTTCTTAATATGTCTGTTCTTTCAGCTTGTATTGAAACCAAATGCGCTTATATCGATACCGCAATTCATGAAGACCCATTGAAAATTTGTGAAACACCTCCTTGGTATGGCAATTATGAATGGCCTCGACGTCAAGAATGTGAAAAAGCTGGTATAACCGCTATTTTAGGAGCAGGTTTTGACCCAGGTGTAGTGAATGCTTATGCTGCATTAGCGCGCGATGATTATTTTGATAAAATCACAGATATTGATATTATTGATATTAATGCCGGAAATCATGGGCGTTGGTTTGCTACAAATTTTGATCCAGAAATTAACTTCCGTGAATTTACAGGACAAGTATGGTCATGGCAAAATAAAAAATGGACTTCCAATAAAATGTTTGAAATCAGCCATGAATGGGATCTTCCCGTTGTGGGAAAACAAAAAGCCTATATGACAGGACATGATGAAATTCATTCACTTTCCAAAAATCTTGATGTAGAGAATGTCCGTTTCTGGATGGGATTTAGTGATCGTTATATCACTGTTTTTACGGTTCTAAAAAACCTCGGACTCTTATCCGAACAACCAATTAAAACGGCAGAAGGTCAAGAAGTCGTGCCCTTGAAAGTCGTGAAGGCCGTCTTACCCGACCCTTCCTCTCTCGCCCCAGACTACACAGGAAAAACCTGTATCGGAGATCTTATTAAAGGCGAAAAAGATGGAAACTCGAGAGAAATTTTTATCTATAATATAGCCGATCACAAACAAGCTTTTCATGAAACTGGGGCACAAGGCATTTCCTATACAGCTGGCGTACCAGCAGCCGCAACAGCTCTTCTTATTGCCACAGGCGAATGGGATGTTAAAACTATGGTCAATGTGGAAGAGTTACCACCCCACCCTTTCCTTAAATATCTTGATCATATGGGGCTTCCCACTTTTATAAGAGAACAACAAGAGGATAAAAAATTACAATTTTAATACCTATAGAAAGCATATGCTTAATTTTTTAAGTTATCACGAAACTGCCCAATGAAAACAAACTTAATATTCTCGTGTAATTATGGTTTTCAAAAAAAATTTTAGCTATTCGTTATATTTTGGCAACATTGCGATTTCTTAACAACCGTAAAGAAGAAACATAGCATCTTTTTAAAACATAGCGAGCAATGATCAAGAAAAACAGAGAAGAAAAAACTAATTTAATCACACTGTATAACTTGTCATTATCATCAAAAAGATAGTGTCATAAACAAAAGATATAAAAATACCGCTCTTTTAAAGAAGAGCGGTATTTTGTAGAATATTCAATTCCTCCCTTCTTCATCTTAAATGACAAAGATCCTTAACCTATACCAATCATTAAACAATTCAATTTCTTCGGGTGAATGAATTCCTCTTGGCTTCCCTTTTCATATGATTCATCATCATATATAACATGTTGATTCATAACGCTGAATACTGTAAAATTCTCTTAATCACAAACTCTCTCACATTGAAGCAATTAAAATCTTTTGTCTGCGCATCACAAACAAAGCGAGCGTGTGAGGTAAAATGATAAAAGAACAGAATAAAAATTCTCTTATGAAAACTCTCAAATAATTAAAAGCTTTAGCAATATTGAGAACTGAAAAAGTGTATTATCAATGTCAGCGTGTACTTCTACTAAACATAAAGATGATGGTGCACAATAGGTCTTATAACAGTTTGAATGAATTTCATATATTTCAAGAGAAACTTTACAGCTATACCATTCACGAGCACCATTGCGAAGTAGATTTGGGCATTTTGAGAGATGTCTTCTTAACACAAAGCACGCAGATAGGCTCAGAATCCTATCTTAAATATTTTATAACAGTATAAAAACTACCCCATATATAAAACTTTACATAGACTAAACACCACCGCTCTAAACGATAGTGCACAACAGAATAATCAATCAAAACTGCACAACAGATATCTAAAACAGTAATTATCGAAAAGCATACAACAAACGGAACACTTCAATACAATTGGTTATATTCTTTTTTAAAGTTTTAAAATGTTGTTGCATGCTTCACAAATATTTTCTGCCCCCCCCGTACTTTTTAAAATTTACTTTTTAAAAGCTTTTTAAATATGAAGTGGTTTAGCAAATGTTGCCAAAGCTGCCTCACGCACGGCTTCTGATAAGGTAGGATGTGCATGGCAACAACGTCCCAGATCTTCTGATGAACCACCAAACTCCATTAAAACTGCAATTTCATGGATCATTTCACCAGCACCAAATCCAAGAATATGCCCCCCTAATACCCGATCTGTTTTTTTATCAGAAAGGATTTTAACGAACCCATCACTCTTTTGCATTGCACGTGCACGACCATTGGCCATAAAAGGAAATTTGCCAACATTATATTCAATACCAGCAGTTTTTAGCTCTTCTTCTGTCCTTCCTACACTCGCAATTTCCGGCTGTGTATAAACAACACTAGGAATAACATCAAAATTAACATGCCCTTTTTGACCTGCCAAAATTTCTGCCACAGCAACGCCTTCTTCCTCTGCTTTATGTGCTAGCATTGGTCCTTTTACGACATCACCAATCGCATAAATTCCTGGAACATTCGTCTGCCAATGAGCATCAATTGCAATAAATCCGCGTTCATCTAACTGAACACCAGCCTCTTGTAATCCAAGCCCCTCTGTATAAGGAGAACGTCCAGTAGCAATAAGCACAACATCAGCCTCTAAAGTTTCAGATTCACCACCTTTGACAGATTCAAAGCTCACCTGAGCAGTTGAGCCAGATTGTGTAACAGCTGTTACCTTTGCACCCGTTTTATATTCAATCCCCTGTTTTTCCATTAATTTCTGAAATTGCCGTGAAACTTCACCATCCATTGAGCCCAAAACTTTATTAAGATACTCAATAATGGTCACCTTAGCACCTAAACGGCTCCAAACTGATCCAAGTTCTGAACCAATGACACCAGCACCTACTACAATCATATGCGTTGGTACTTTTTCAAGTGAAAGAGCTCCCGTAGAAGAAACAATAGTCTTTTCATCAATTTCAACATTCACCCCTGGAATGCCTGAACTCTCTGAACCGGTAGCAATAATAATATTTTTTGTCTCAATTGTTTGTTTATTACCATCTCTGACAACAACTTCCACATGACCCGCACTCAAAATTTTGGCTGTCCCAAAAAAAGTATCAACTTTATTTTTTTTCATCAAAAAAGAAACACCACTCGTATTGGCTGTCACCACAGCTTTCTTATGAATCATCATTTGTTCAAGATTAAGCTTAGATTTACCAATAGAAATACCAAGCGTTTCAAAACCATGCTGGGTTTCAGAAAACACTTCTGAAGCATGCAGCAACGCTTTAGAAGGAATACAACCAACGTTGAGACATGTTCCTCCTAATGTTGTACGCTTTTCAATAATTGCTACTTTAAGTCCCAGTTGCGCCGCTTTTATTGCTGCTACATAACCACCTGGACCCGCTCCGATCACAGCCACATCATAAGACATCCGTTTCTCCTTTCATCCTGAAAACTGTATTTTACAAATCAAGAACAAGGCGTTCCGGATCTTCTAAGCTTTCCTTAACACGCACAAGGAAAGTCACAGCTTCTTGCCCATCCACAATACGGTGATCATAAGAAAGCGCTAAATACATCATGGGGCGGATCACAACTTGACCCTCAACAACCATTGCTCGCTCTTTAATCGCATGCATTCCCAAAATACCAGATTGTGGTGCATTCAAAATCGGTGTTGACATCAACGATCCATACACACCACCATTGGTAATGGTAAAAGTTCCGCCCTGCATATCAGAAACGGCTAATTTTCCATCACGCGCAAGACGCCCCAAACGACCAATCTCTTTTTCAATCTCTGCCAATGACATTTGATCTGCATCTCGCACCACTGGAACAACAAGCCCTTTATCCGTTCCAACAGCAATTCCAACATTGACATAGTTTTTGTAAACAATATCTGTCCCATCAATCTCTGCATTAACAGCAGGAAGTTCTTTTAATGCATGACAAACAGCCTTGGTAAAAAAACCCATAAAACCAAGCTTAACACCATGTTTCTTTTCAAAAAGATCCTTATAACGCTTGCGCAAATCCATCACCGCTGACATATCAACCTCATTAAATGTGGTTAACATTGCTGCTACATTTTGTGCATCTTTAAGACGGCGAGCAATTGTTTGACGCAATTTCGTCATACGAACCCGCTCTTCACGTGTTTCTTGGACAGGAGGTGCCGAAGAACTCGTCGCAGAAGAAGAGGGTGTAGGAGCATTTGTACTTTGTTTTAATCCACCAAGAACATCTTCTTTAAGAATTTGTCCACGTTTTCCAGAACCTGAAATATCGCTTTTTGCAACATTATTTTCAGCCATCAATTTTGCTGCTGAAGGAGAAGGAGGCATTGCACTGCTCAAAGCAGGCTTCTTCGATTCAGATGAAGCCGCTGGAACAAGTGTAGCAGAAGGTGAAAGTGATTGGGAGATACCAGCTTCTCCAGCTTTCACCACTCCTAAAAGAGCATTTACTTCAACCGTATCGCCTTCTTTTGCAATGATTTCAGATAATTTCCCAGCAACAGGAGAAGGAACTTCAACGGTTACCTTATCAGTTTCTAATTCAACCAAAGGCTCATCCATAGCGACAGCTTCGCCAAGTTTTTTAAACCATTTGCCAACCGTTGCTTCGGTAACCGATTCGCCCAAAGTAGGAACACGAATTTCAGTAGTCATAATATTTTTCCATACATCAGAGTAGTAATAAATTAAGAACCTAACGCGTCTTTAAGAAACGCAGCCAGTTGTTCAAGGTGTTTCACCATTAACCCAGAGGCCGGTGACGCACTCGCAGGACGTCCTGCATAACGAGCACGTGAATATTGCGCATTAATATGCGTCAAAACCCATTCCAAATAAGGCTCAATAAATGACCAAGCCCCCATGTTTTTTGGTTCCTCTTGGCACCAAAAAACTTCCGCCTGCAAAAAGCGCGATAACACATTCACCAAAACTTTTGCAGGGAAAGGATAAAGCTGTTCAACACGAAGGAGGTAAACATCATCAATACCCCTTTTTTCACGTTCTTCATAAAGGTCGTAATAAACCTTACCAGTACAAAGAACGACACGGCGAATCTTATTATCTTTTTGCAACTTAATGACAGAATCTTTGAGACATTCTGCATCATCAAGCAACACACGACAGAAACTTGTTTCTGGCCCCATTTCATTGAGAAGAGAAACAGCTCGCTTATGACGTAAAAGTGATTTCGGTGTCATCAAAATCAATGGCTTCCGGAAATCACGCTTAATTTGTCGACGCAAAATATGAAAATAATTTGCAGGGGTTGTACAATTAGCAACCTGCATATTATCTTCCGCACAAAGTTGAAGAAACCGTTCTAAACGTGCAGAAGAATGCTCCGGCCCTTGCCCTTCAAAACCATGAGGCAATAAACACACAAGACCAGACATACGAAGCCACTTACGCTCTGCAGATGAAATAAATTGATCAAAAATGACCTGTGCACCATTAGAGAAATCACCAAATTGTGCTTCCCAAAGTGTTAATCCTCGTGGTTCAGCAAGAGAATATCCATATTCAAAACCAAGAACAGCTTCTTCAGAAAGCATAGAATTAACAACGTCATAAAGCGCTTGCCCCTTTTGTAAATGATTCAAAGGAATATAACGCGCCTCATTTTCTTGGTCATAAAGAACTGAATGACGTTGTGAAAAAGTTCCCCGTTCAACATCTTCACCGGAAAGACGAACCGGTGCTCCTTCCAAACAAAGTGAACCAAAAGCTAAAGCTTCAGCAGTTGCCCAGTCAACACCCTCACCGGTTTCAAAAATTTTAGCACGATTATTTAAAAAACGTTGAATGGTTTTGTGAACGTGAAAATCTGCCGGAATTTCAACAATTTTCTGACCAATTTCCTTTAAAGTTTTTAATTCAACACCAGTTGTTCTAGAATGCTGCTCATCAGAACTACTAAAAGCTTTGAGTCCCGTCCAGCTTCCATCAAGCCAATCAGCCTTATTAGGTTTATAAGAAGCACTTGCTTCAAGTTCACCTTCAAGCTTATCGCGCCATAATTTTTTTTGTTGCTCAATTTCTTCTGAAGTAACCATTCCTTCTGCTACTAATTGGTCACTATAAAGTTGAAGTGTTGTTTTATGATTACGTATTGCTTTATACATAAGCGGCTGCGTAAAGGAAGGTTCATCACCTTCATTATGCCCATAACGGCGATAACAAAACATATCAATAACCACTGGTTTATGGAAAATTTGGCGAAACTCTGTTGCTATTTTGGCAACAAAAACAACTGCCTCAGGATCATCACCATTCACATGGAAAATTGGTGCGTCAATCATTTTTGCGACATCTGATGGATAAGGCGAAGAACGTGAAAAACGTGGAGATGTTGTAAAACCAATCTGGTTATTGATAATAACATGAAGTGAGCCTGCAACACGATAACCTTTAAGACCTGAAAGACCAAAAGTTTCTTGGATAACGCCTTGTCCTGCAAAAGCGGCATCACCATGAATAAGCAATGGCATCACTTTTGAACGCTCACTTAATGGGAGTAAATCAGTATGCGCAGGTCCCATAAGTTGATCTTGTTTAGCACGTGCTTTTCCCATAACAACCGGATCAACAATCTCAAGATGAGATGGATTGGCCAACAGTGATAAATGAACTTTTTTACCATCAAAGTCCAGATCAGCGGTAGTTCCCAAATGATATTTAACATCACCGGATCCCTCCACATCATCAGGCTTGTAAGATCCCCCTTTGAATTCATGAAAAATAGCCCTATGCGGTTTGGCAAGAACTTGTGAAAGAACATTTAAACGACCACGATGTGCCATTCCTAAAATAACTTCCCTAACCCCCAAAGCACTACCACATTTGATAATCTGTTCAAGAGCGGGAATCAGCGCCTCACCACCATCGAGTCCAAAACGCTTTGTACCTTTATATTTAGTGTCTAAAAACTGTTCGAATCCCTCTGCCTGAATAAGCTTATTCAGAATAGCTTTCTTGTCTTGTTGTGTGAAAGAATTTTTTTTATCTCGCCCTTCAATGCGTTCTTGAAGCCATACTTTCTGAACCGGATCAGAAACATGCATATATTCCACACCGATTGTTGAACAATAGGTACGATTGAGAATCTCAAGCATTTGCGGAATAGTTGCATATTCCAACCCTAAAACATTATCAATAAAAATGGGACGCTCGTAATCAGCTGGAGTAAAACCATAAGCTTCTGGAGAAAGTTCCTTATAATCTTCTTGTTTTTCGGCCAATTGAAGAGGGTCAAGCTGCGCATGAAGATGTCCCCGTTCTCGAAACGCACGAATCATCATAATTGCATGAACGGAATCACGTGTTGCACGAATAATATCTTGTTTACTGGAAGTTTTTCCCTTTTGTGCAGCACCTGTTATTGCTTTTTCCTTTAATTTATCGCCAAGATATTTTTCAAGAGAAGACCAATCACCATCAAGAGCAGAAACCAATTCACCCTCTGCTTTTAATGGCCAATGATCACGCTGCCATGTTGCTCCTTCAGCATTTTTAAGAACATCTTCTTTATTATCATGAAGTCCTTCAAAAAAAGCACGCCACTGTGAATCAACACTGGTAGGATCTTTTTCATATTGAGCATAAAGTTGATCTATATAATCCGCATTCCCACCATAAAGAAATGATGTCTGTGCAAAAAGGCTATTTATTTCGTCCTGCCTTGCCATATACTTCTCCGGAACATTTATTCCGTCTCCTTATATCTCTTTTTGACCTTTAAATGCTTACAAACAAGCAGTGATTCGAACATTCAAAAAAGTTTTACCTTTTTATACTCAAGCTTTTTCACCTGAATCTAAGAACCTTTTCTTATTCAGGTGAAACTTTCTTTTAGCCTTTCAAAACTGACATCAAAGTCTTACCTATCTGTGATGGCGAAGAAGACACACGAATCCCTGCTGATTCCATTGCCGCAATTTTATCTTCTGCTCCACCTTTACCACCAGAAATAACAGCACCAGCATGTCCCATTGTACGTCCTGGAGGAGCCGTACGGCCAGCAATAAAGCCAACAACTGGCTTTTTACGACCTTTTCTTGCTTCATCTTGCAAAAACTGTGCTGCTTCTTCTTCAGCAGAACCACCAATCTCACCAATCATAACAATAGACTCGGTTTCATCATCCGCTAAAAACATTTCCAACACATCAATAAATTCAGTGCCCTTAACAGGATCGCCACCAATCCCTATAGCAGTCGTTTGTCCGAGACCTTCCTGACTCGTTTGAAAAACGGCTTCATAAGTTAAAGTTCCCGACCTCGAGACAACCCCAACAGAACCTTTTCTAAAAATAGAACCAGGCATAATACCAATTTTACATTCATTTGGTGTAAGAATACCGGGACAATTAGGACCAATAAGACGAGACTTTGAGTTTTCTAATCGCGCCTTCACTTTAACCATATCCATAACGGGAATACCTTCCGTAATACAGATAATTAAACGAATTTCAGCTTCAATAGCCTCTATAATAGCTGCCGCAGCCCCTACAGGAGGAACATAAATAACGGAAGCATCCGCGCCTGTTTTTTCTTTTGCTTCTGCAACATTAGCAAAGATAGGAAGAGTTTCACCTTTTGAACCTTCCCATGTTTCTCCACCCTTTTTAGGATTAACGCCACCAACCATTTGCGTACCATGATAAGCAAGCGCCTGTTCTGTATGAAATGTTCCTGTTTTTCCTGTAAGCCCTTGAACTAGAACTTTTGTCTCTTTATTCACAAGAATCGACATAGCTTAAGCTCCCTTCACGGCTGCAACAATTTTTTGGGCAGCATCATCTAAATCATCAGCAGGAATAACATTCAAACCACTCTCATTAATAATTGCTTTACCCTGCTCAACATTAGTGCCTTCAAGACGAACAACCAAGGGAACTTTTAAACCAACCTCACGAACAGCAGCAACCACACCTTCAGCAATGACATCACAACGCATAATACCACCAAAAATGTTAACCAAAATGCCCTTAACATTTGGATCGGCCGTAATAATCTTAAAAGCAGCTGTCACCTTTTCTTTTGATGCTCCACCACCAACATCCAAAAAATTCGCTGGCTCTGCTCCATAAAGCTTAATGATATCCATTGTTGCCATAGCAAGCCCAGCACCATTAACCATGCAACCAATCGTACCCTCAAGAGCAACATAAGCAAGATCATGCTTTGATGCTTCTATTTCCTTTGGATCTTCCTCTGAAAGATCGCGCAATTCTAAAATATCTGGATGACGAAACAGAGCATTATTATCAAAAGAAACTTTCGCATCAAGAACACGCAAATGACCATCTTTCATCACAATAAGCGGATTGATTTCTAAAAGGCTCATATCTTTTTCACAAAATGCCTTATAGAGAATCGGAAAAAGTTTTTCACCATCTTCTCGCGCACTACTTTGTAGTTTCAACGCATCACAAAGTCTTGCACAATCAGCAGAAGTAACACCCTCTCCAGCATCAATGGGAAGCGTGAATATTTTTTCTGGTGTCTCTTCAGCAACCGTTTCAATATCCATTCCCCCTTCTGTTGAAACAACAAAAGCAATTCGACCAACGCTACGATCAACCAAAAGTGAAAGATAAAGCTCTCGTTCAATATCGGCACCATCCTCAATGTAAAGGCGGTTGACCTGCTTACCTTCTGGACCAGTTTGTTTAGTTACCAAAGTTTTTCCAAGCATTTCTTGAACATTTGCGACAACTTCTTCAACAGATTGTGCAAGCCGAACACCACCCTTTGCATCAGGACCAAGTTCTTTAAACTTACCCTTACCACGACCACCAGCGTGTATCTGACTTTTAACCACATAGAGAGGTCCGGGCAATTTTTCCGCCCATTTTTCAGCTTGCTCTACAGAATAAACAGCGACACCATTTGCAATTGGTGCTCCATATTCATGAAGCAGACGTTTGGCCTGATACTCATGGATATTCATGCATTTGTCCTTTTCTTTTATGGATCTTATTAATCCTAAAGTTTTAATATTCTATACTTATTTTAATGAATTAAACCTTGTTCAATTTACTTGAGACTAGGTACAAGAGCAATACAAGCTTCACAAAGCTTTTTAACCGCATTTACTGAATGATCAAAAGCACCTCTTTCTTCCTTATCAAGATCAATTTCAATGACTCGTTCAACACCACCTGCACCAAGTACAACAGGAACACCAACGTAGGTATCATTAACCCTATATTCTCCTGAAAGATAAGCTGCAACAGGCACAACACGCTTAGTGTCCTTTAGATAAGCCTCAGCCATAGAAACAGCAGAAGCTGCTGGTGCATAATAAGCAGAACCTGTTTTTAACAAACCAACAATTTCTGCACCGCCATCACGGGTACGCTGGATAATTTGATCAATTCTTTCCTGTGTTGTCCAGCCCATCTTTACAAGATCAGGCAAAGAAATACCACCAACCGTTGAATAACGCACGAGAGGAACCATTGTATCACCGTGGCCCCCTAAAACAAACGCTGTCACATCTTTAATAGAGACCTTAAATTCTTCAGATAAGAAATGACGAAAACGCGCTGAATCAAGAACACCAGCCATCCCAACCACTTTATGTGTAGGGAGACCTGAAAATTTCTGCAATGCCCACACCATCGCATCAAGGGGATTGGTAATACAAATAACAAACGCTGAAGAAGCGTATTTTTTAATTCCAGCTCCAACTTGTTCCATAACCTTTAAATTAATGCCCAAAAGTTCATCACGGCTCATACCAGGTTTTCGCGCAACGCCTGCTGTTACAATAACAACATCAGCACCTTCAATTGCTTCATAAGCATTAGCACCTTTTAGACTGATATCAAAACCATCAACGGGAGAAGATTCGGCTATATCTAGAGCCTTACCTTGTGGCACACCTTCTGTAATATCAAATAAGACCACATCAGCAAGCTCTTTAAGCCCAATAATATGTGCTAAAGTACCACCAATCATACCTGAACCAATGAGAGCTATTTTTTTCCGTGCCATTTTATTTTTTCCTAACTTTTAGATAATTCAGCGCACACCCAATCAACGTCCGTATACTGAATATTTTTGACTTCAACCATATTCAAACAATATCATAAAAAGGAGTAAAGAAATGAAATTTACAAATTTATCTCCTTACAGAAACAACAACCCTCCGCTGAAACAACTATTAGAAAATTATCACGATGTATCGATAAAGTGAATTTAAAAAAAATACAACAGAATTATTATATTTCTTTAATTTCAAAAAGTTATTGTTTTGACAGTTTACGTAAAGGTAAAAGTATAATCAATGCTTCTTCTTCAAAAGAAAATGTTCTTCCCAAAGTTTTAAATAATCGTAGCTTTGCATTTCGAAAAGACGTGATTGTGTTCTTTGAAATTCAAATGTTTCCGTAATCTGCGCATGCCCTTTATACAAATCCCCTATCCCTGCGGCTGCCGACATAAACAACCGTATATGCCGCTCATAAAGAATATCAATAAGCAAAATAAACCGTTTTGTTTCATTGCGACATGTATCATCCATGACCGGTACATTATCAATAAAAATCGTATGATAATGCTCTCCTAATAACAAATATTCAGCCGCGGCCAAAGGCTTTGCACATAAATCCCCATAATCAAAACGAGCACATCCTGCACCAAAGCGCGGAATAGGAATAAAGCGCCCTTTTATAGAAAGCTCATCAGACATCTCCTTATGTCCTTGCAATACAAGTGCCCATGCTTGATCCATATATTCATTTGCTTGGACCCCCAACGGCGATACATACATCTGTTGTAGATTTGATTTTTCAAGGCGATAATCTGTTTTTGCATCAAGATTAACAACACGAACATATGCTTTCAAAACTTGAATAAAAGGCAAAAAGAGCTCACGATTCAAACCGTTACAATAAAGGTTATCCGGCGCCACATTTGAAGTCGCAATAAAGAAAATTCCTTTATCAAACAGAGCAGAAATAAGCCGCCCCAATACCATAGCATCAGCAATATCCGTTACACTAAACTCATCAAAACAAAGTACTTTTGCTTCTCGTACAAGATCTTCAGCAACAGCTAAAATAGGATTATCTTGTTTAAATTTTGTACACCCAGATGCTTGACGATAAGAATTAATACGCTCATGCACATCAGCCATAAAATCATTAAAATGGGCACGTTTTTTATGACCTTTAGGCAAACAAGAAAAGAACAAATCCATCAGCATGGTTTTGCCCCGTCCTACTTCACCATAAATATACAGTCCCTGAAAAAAACCTGTTTCATCTCCTTGTTTTACAACGCAAGAAATATTTTGTTTTTTCCTTTTAAATATTCTGTTAAAGAAAGAGCAAAATATCCAAGGCAAAGAATGAGAGATATTTTGTTCCGCAATTTTTTTTAATAAATGATCAAAATATTCTGTTATAGCTAATTGAGCGGGATCAAAACAAACCTCTCCTTTAGCGACAAGCTCCTTATAACGTGTTGAAACGAGAATCATCCAAAAAGCCTTTTTCAAACTGATCTCAATGAAAAATACAAATACTTTTCAAGAATCTGTCCGTCTAGTTTAGTTTATCATAAACGATCAAAAATGATTTAACGACTTAAAATAACGGGATGATCATCAAGTGTACGTCCCTCAAAACGATCAACATTTGAAGAATAAAGAACGAGGATAACTCGTCCAGAGTTATTATAAAAATATAATCTTTTTCCTTTAACAGCCCACGATCTCACTTGGGAAGCAATTCCTGGACAGTGTAAAGGACCAGCACGGTACCCTTGTCCAAACTTTGTTTGTGGAGTTGCAATCCGGCAAACTTTTCCTCCCATAGAAAGATTCCATACCCCAGCAACACTTGCAGGAAATAAATCAGTGGCATTACTTGGCAATTCGAGACTAGCCATTCGTCCATCGCTCTGAGAATCTCCTTTTTCATACATCGGAGCGTTTGCATCTTCAGATATCGACGAAGAAGTAGACGACAGATCAGACGCTTCTAATATTGTCATTTGTTGAGATGGATAAAAAACTTCTAATGCGTTACCATCGTCATTACCATCAAACCGTGTTGTTGAACATCCCCCTAAAAACATTACAGTTGATAGTGCAACGAAAAACGAAACTTTTGAAAACGCCATGTCTGTACTCTCTCCCACGACAATAAATAAGTTCACAAAAAAATTAAGCGAATATTTGTTATAGTTACAAAGATAAATTAACAAATTAAAAAAAACAGGTTAAAATCACTTATTTTAAAAGAAATAATTTATGTACCCAATTTTATATTTATTAAACACTAGAAATTTATAATATTTTCAGTCATATATCTTTTTATAAGTAATCATTAGAAATAGAGAAGTTTCATGAAAACGCCATTTAGCAAAATGGACGGTCTTGGAAATCAAATTATTGTTGTTGATATGCGTGAAAGCACATACGCTCTTACACCACAAGCAATCCTTGCTTTGTCGGCAGATCCTGAAATGCATTTTGATCAAATCATGGCTATCCACACACCAACCCAGAAAAAAACCGACTTCCGCATAGAAATATGGAATGCCGACGGATCAATGGCTAAAGCTTGTGGCAATGGTACCCGCTGTGTCATCGCATGGCTTAAAGATCACAATTTTGGTGAAAAATTTCATTTAGAAACTCCCGCTGGAATTATTGAAGGAAAATACCAAACCGATAATCTCATTTCTGTTGATATGGGATGCCCAAATTTCAGTGTAAAAGAGATGCCTGTTTCACGTGAAATAGTTGATACCAATCACGTAGAAATTATGGCTGGTCCCCTAAAAGACGCTTGTCTCATATCCATTGGCAATCTCCATGCTATCTTTTTTGTTGAAAATGATATTCAACATATTCCATTAGAAAAATATGGGCCAAAACTTGAACATGATCCCCTGTTTCCCGAACGGTGCAATATTTCCATTGCTTGCATAACGTCAAAGAAAAGTCTAAATTTACGTACATGGGAGCGAGGGGCAGGATTAACACAAGCATGTGGGAGTGCTGCTTGTGCAAGTGCAGTGGCTGCTTATCGTCGTGGACTTACAGAGCGCCATGTTGATGTAAATTTACCAAAGGGAACACTTAATATTTTTTACCGAGAAGACGATCATATTATCATGACAGGACCAATTAAATATCACTTTAGTGGTTTTTTAAGCCCTTTAACAGGGTGCTACAAAAAGGATCACTCCTGATGGCAATAGAAATTGTAACTTTTGGTTGTCGACTTAATAGCTACGAATCGGAAATCATTCGCAAAGAAAGTACTTCTTCAGGGCTAGATCAACTTAAAGATGGTGCTATTATCTTTAATACCTGTGCTGTCACTGCCGAAGCCGTACGACAAGCAAAACAAGCTATCCGCAAAGCAAGACGTGAAAATCCTCATGCGCGTATCATTGTAACAGGGTGTGCAGCCCAAACAGAAGCACAAAATTTTGCCTCAATGACAGAAGTAGATCTTGTTTTAGGAAACGAAGATAAACTTCACGCTCATTCTTATCGTCAACTTCCTGATTTTGGTATTAATCATTCTGAAAAGGTGCATATCAATGACATTATGGAAGTACAAAAAATTGCTCCACATATGGTCAGTGCAATGCAAGAGCGCACCCGCGCTTTTGTACAGGTACAAAACGGATGCGATCACCGCTGTACATTTTGCATTATTCCTTATGGACGAGGACCATCTCGTTCAGTTCCCATGGGTGCTGTCATAGAACAAATTAAAAAGCTGATAGGTGGGGGTATCCAAGAAGTGGTCCTTACAGGTGTTGACCTTACAAGTTATGGCCACGATCTTCCTGGAAAAGCTACTCTAGGAAAATTAACTTCAGCTATTTTGCATCATGTCCCTGACTTAGCCCGATTACGCCTCTCATCTATTGACTCTATTGAAGCAGACGAAGAACTCATAAATCTTTTAGCTTATGAAACAAGAATCATGCCCCATTTGCATTTATCTTTGCAAGCAGGTGATAATATGATTTTAAAACGGATGAAACGGCGTCATCTGCGCGAACATGCCATTCAATTTTGCCAAGAATTGCGTGCCAAACGTTCTACAATGGTTTATGGTGCCGACTTAATTGCTGGTTTTCCTACAGAAACAGAAGAGATGTTTCAAAATAGTCTTGCCTTAATCAAAGATTGTAATTTAACCCATCTCCATGTCTTCCCCTTTAGTCCAAGAGAAGGAACACCTGCCGCACGTATGCCACAAATCAACCGTAAAATAATTAAGCTGCGTGCTGAAAAATTGCGTAAAGCAGGTGATATGGCTTACAAAAAGCATCTTGCTCATTTACAAAACAGTCTACAAACAATTCTCGTTGAAAAAGATGAAATCGGACGAACAGAAGATTATACTCTTGTACAAGTTAAAGGTGCAAAAGCAGGAACAATTGTTCAAGCCCTTATCGTTGATCATGATGGCGATAAATTGATTGCTGTCCCTCCAAAATTAAACGCTGCTTGAGCAGGAGAATTCTTATGACTAAATCTTTTATAAAAAAAATATTCTCTTTTAACAAATCTCAAGAGCAAGAAATTGAACAACAGATTTCTATTCCTGATAAAAGCGATATAATAGAAGAAAATAAAGACAAAAATGAAAAGACAAAAAATAATCAAATCTCTATAAACACAGAAAAAGAAGAACAAACAAAAAATCCAGAGTCAATACTTACAAAATATGATGAAAAATCTCCATTTCTAGAATCCCATTCTGATAAAATTCCCTTTTCTGGTAAAATTATTGTCACAGACAACATCCGTGAAAAAAAGAATGAAGAAATTTTATCTGAACCTTCTGTTGAACAAAAAAAAACAGCGTGGTTTGGGCGCCTTAAAAAAGGCCTATCCCTTTCTTCACAACGCCTAAGCGGATCAATTGGCGATCTCTTTGTTAAAAGAAAACTTGATGAAGATACATTGCAAGAGCTCGAAGATATTCTTATCCAAGCTGACATAGGTGTAGAGACGGCAACACGCATCACAAATACTTTAGCTTCCAGTCGTTACGGAAAAAACCTCTCCCCAGATGATATTCATACTATTGTAGCTGATGAGGTCAAAAAAGTTCTGGAACCTGTTGCAATACCATTAGAACTTGATCTCAGCCATAAACCTCATGTTATTTTGCTGGTAGGTGTAAATGGCACTGGAAAAACGACAACTATTGGAAAACTTTCAGCCAAATTAACAGAAGGGGGATTAAAAGTTATGCTGGCAGCAGGTGATACTTTCCGAGCCGCTGCTATTGAGCAACTACACATTTGGGGTGAACGTACCAATTCTCCTGTTATTTCGACAAAATTGGGTGCAGATGCCGCCAGCTTAGCATTTGATGCTTATGAAAAAGCAAAAAAAACAAACAGTGATGTATTAATTATTGATACAGCAGGGCGTTTACAAAATAAATCTGAATTAATGGATGAGTTGGCAAAAATTATTCGTGTTTTAAAAAAACACACCCCCCAAGCACCCCACACAATCCTTCAAACTCTTGATGCAACAACCGGACAAAATGCACTCAACCAAGTGGACATTTTCCGTGATATTGCTGGTGTTAATGGTTTAGTTATGACAAAGCTAGATGGAACTGCACGAGGAGGAATTCTTGTCGCTATCGCAGCAAAATATAAATTACCCGTTTATTTTATCGGTATAGGAGAAGATATTGAAGACCTTCAACCCTTTTCTGCTTCTGACTTTGCCGAAACTATTGCAGGAAAACACGCATGAAACAGCCTTTATCTAATCCTAATTTACACAATAATTCTGAAAAAAAGATGAATAACAATAAAAAAAATTCTCTCTCACCAACACTTAAGTTTCTTTTGGAAATGGGTCCATTGGTTGCCTTCTTTTTTGCCAATTATAAGGGAGAATGGCTGATAAAAAACATTGGATTTTTTCAAAATTTTAGTAAGCCTATTTTCCCTGCAACAGCTATTTTTATGGTAGCTATTATTATTTCCCTAAACTTATCATGGATCCTTGCAAGACAAATTCCTATTATGCCTCTTATTTCAGGAATATTTGTTTTAGTTTTTGGCTTTCTAACTCTCTGGCTTCATAATGAAACTTTCATAAAAATGAAACCAACAATCATTAATAGCTTATTTGCTTTTATACTTTTTGGTGGGATGTTTTTTAAAAAACCACTTTTACGTTATGCTCTTGATTCTACCTTAAAACTTGATGATTTAGGTTGGCAAAAACTTACCTATCGTTGGGCGTTTTTTTTCATTTTTCTTGCCATTTTGAATGAAATAATTTGGCGTAATTTTAGCGATAATTTCTGGACAAGTTTCAAAGTATTTGGCGTCATGCCTATAACAGTCCTTTTCATGCTTACCCAAATGCCTATAATTATAAAACATTCAAAAGGACTTTTTACAGAAGAGGACAAATCTGATTCTTAAAAAAATCATCACTACCGATTATTTTATAGATTCATCGCCAAACACTGTTCGGGAGAAAAAATATGTTGATTGAACAGTTTATTTGTCGAGAAAACAATTTCGGTGTACTCCTTCATGATGAAAAAAGTGGTATGACAGCTGCAATAGATGCTCCTGAAGGCAAAGCGATTCACAACGCCTTAAAGCGCCACAATTGGACACTTGACACTATTTTTGTAACTCATCATCATCACGACCATGTAGAAGCCCTATCAGAATTAAAACAAGTTTACAACACTACGGTTATCGGACCAGAAGCAGAAAAAGAAAAGATTGATCATCTTGATAAAACACTTCAACCTGATGAAAGTTTTTCTTTTGGCTCACACCTTCTTTTAGCTCTTTCAACACCTGGTCATACTCTAGGCGCATTATCTTACTATTTTCCTGAAAATAATTTACTCTTTGCTGGAGATACACTTTTTTCATTGGGCTGTGGACGTCTTTTCGAAGGAACACCAGCACAAATGCTGAATTCTTTAAAAAAACTTCGTAAACTTCCTGATGAAACACTTCTTTATTGTGGACATGAATATACAAAAAATAACGCTCTTTTCGCACTAACAATTGACCCACATAATAAAAAACTCCACCAAAGAATAGAGGAAGTTTTTTTGCTACGTGCAAAAAACGCTATGACTTTACCAATAACCTTAGGGCAAGAAAAAGCCACCAATCCCTTTCTCCGCTGGGATGATAGTGTATTGCGAAGAAACCTTGTAATGGAAGAAGAAACAGATGAAGAAGTTTTTGCTGAAATTCGAAGAAGAAAGGATAATTTTTAACCATGCTTAAGTTCGTATTACGTTTGTTCCTCCTTTTTCTTTTCGTGATACATATTCAACTAACAAGGGCAGAGGAAAAGGAAACAGATAATTCTTCTCTTATATCATCTCTCATTGCAAATTATCCCTTAACAGAAGATTTTCTTTTAAAGCTGGAAAAAATTGAAAAAGAATGTAAAAACTTACTTCCAGAAACAAAAAATAATCTTATAACTTATGATTCTAGTATCCACTCTAGTATTGAAAATTACACTACCTATATTTCTAGTAAACCAAAACTTGTAAATATTTTAAAAGAAAATAATATAACATCGAAAGATTTTGCTTCAGGAACCTTAGCTCTTAAAGAAATATCAACGCTTCTCATATTTGTACCTGAAAAGGAATATTCTACTGAGAAAAATACTATATTTCTAAACAATCTTGAATTTGTTAAAAAACATTTTTTTAAAGCGACAATTCTTTTAGATAGCTGTGAAAAACTCATTTTGAGCAACTAATCAGCTATGACACATTAAAAATATCATCCCATTAATCTAATAAAAAAGTCCGTGCATTAAAAATCACCGTGTTTTTATCATTCCTAATAATTGTGTTTATTTCGACTATATTTAACAAATGTTTTTATAAAAATAAAGAATAACAGACGAAAAAATATTTATTGAAATTCAAAAAAGAAAGGATAATTTTTAGTCATGTTTAAACTTCTTTTGTGCTTTTTCTTCATTTTTCCTTTTGCATCATACGCTCAAGAAAAAAAACAAGAAATAGATGATCTTTCTTTTATACCGCCTTTCATTGCAAATTATCCCTTAACAGAAGATCTTCTTTTAAAGCTGGAAAAAATCAAAATAGAATGTAAAAATTTATCTTCAGAACCAGAACAAATAAATAAAAAAAGTGACTTCAATACTTATAATGATAATATTGAAAAATACGCTGCCTATATTTCTAATAATCCAAAACTTGTGAATATTTTAAAAGAAAATAATATAACACCGAAAGAGTTTGTTATTGCTCACCTAGCACTTCAAGCGACATTGTATGTACTTACTGATGAAGAAAATTCTACTTATGAAAAAAACTTTTTACCTTCAAGCAATATAGAATTTGCTAAAGAGCATATGTATAGAATAATAAAAATTTTAAAAGATAACTGTTAAAAAAATCTTTTTAGAACAATTGATTAACTTTGTAAACGCCGACAAATTTCATCTAATTGTTCTAATGAAGAGTAATGTATTTTTAAATCTCCACCTTTTTTACCATGTCGAATAATAACTTTCATTCCTATCACATCTGCAAGTAATTTTTCTAAAGATTTTGTTTCAGCATCTTTCTCCGTATTGGTACGCTTTTTAGTTTTAGGATTAGCTTGCTCATATGCAAGTATTTCTGTTTGACGTACTGAAAGCCCTTCACGAATAATTTTCTCAGCTAAATTTTGTGGATCATCAACGGTTATAAGACAACGTGCATGACCTGCAGAAAGTTGTCCATCAGTTAAGAATTGTTGTACTTTTTCTGGAAGTTTTAACAAACGAAGCGTATTTGCAACATGACTACGACTTTTTCCTATAACTTGCGCTAAATCTACTTGCGTATAATCATGTTCATTTAGAAGCATCTCATATCCCTTTGCTTCTTCGATAGGATTAAGATCTGCACGTTGAACATTTTCAATAATTGCCAATTCCAAAGCCGTTTTATCGTCCACATCACGAATAATAACGGGTAATTGACTTAAATTTGCACGTTGTGCTGCACGCCAGCGCCGTTCACCCGCAATCAATTCAAACCGATGAGGATGATCTCTTAAAGGCCTCACAATAACCGGTTGAACCACACCGTGTTGACGAATTGATTGTGTCAAATTATCAAGCTCTGTTTCAGTAAAATGACGCCGAGGATTGTGAGGATTACATGAAATAGATTCAATAGAAATAAATTGCTCAGAAAGACTACCGGATTCATTTAATTTATCAAAGCTTGATGAACGTGCAATATTGTTGTTTAAATTGATATCTCCAATCAATGCCGCTAATCCACGTCCTAGTCTTTTTTTTGATAGATCATCGTTCATAATTTTGCTCTTTGAGTTTTCTTACAAAAAATTTTACATTTTTAAGCAGCAGCACGTGCTTGTTTTTCACGTTGAATCATTTCTGATGCTAGACGCAAATAAGCTTGGCTCCCAGCACATTTAAGATCATAAAGCAATACAGGTTTGCCAAAAGAAGGCGCTTCTGATACTCTTACATTTCGTGGAATAACAGTACGATAAACTTTATCTCCCATAAAAGAGCGTACATCTTCAACAACTTGATTTGAAAGGTTATTACGTCCATCATACATTGTTAAAACAATACCTTGGATCTCTAAAGATGGATTAAGTACGGATCGCACTTGTTTTACTGTTTCAAGTAATTGACTTAAACCTTCAAGTGCTAAAAATTCACACTGCATAGGCACTAAAACAGAATCCGCAGCCCCCATAGCATTAAGTGTTAAAAGATTAAGGGAGGGAGGACAATCAATTAAAATATAATTGAATTTTTTTTCCATTTCCGGATCATCATAGAGAGCTTTACGTAAGCGTTGTATGCGATCTTTTGATGAAGAAATTTCCATTTCCACACCTAAGAGATCAAGTGTAGAAGGAACTATATAAAGATTGGGTACGGCTGTTTTTAAAGCCGCCTGTGTAATTGAAACGCCCGAAACCAAAACATCATAAGAAGATAAAGGACGGCTATTACGATCAATCCCTAAACCTGTACTAGCATTACCTTGTGGATCAACATCCATAATAAGGACATTTTCACCAATAGCCGCTAAAGCTGTAGCAAGATTAATTGCTGTGGTTGTTTTTCCGACTCCACCCTTTTGGTTTGCAATAGCGATAATTCGTGTTTCGCTCATTTTGCTCTACCCTCTATATGATCGAATATGAGAAATTTCCAAAATAACAGAATTTTCATCAACTTTACTTTTATGTTTTAACAGATCAAAGTGCCAATTGGCAGAGGCATTTTTTATTTCTGTAGCGTAATCCCGACCTTTTTGCAAAAGAGCTATTGTTTTTTCTGTTAATAAAGGAAAAATGAGTTGTAAAAGAGTATCAAGCGGCGCTAATCCCCGTGCTGTTATAATATCAGATATGGGAATTTTTTGATATATATCTTCAATTCTAGCGTGATAAACCGTTGCTGGAAGATTAAGTTGAGCAATAACTGTTCGCAAAAAAGCAACTTTTTTCCCATTACTTTCAACAAGATTAATATGTCCTGCTTTTTTTTCTTTCAAAAAGATAGCAATCACAATTGCAGGAAAACCTCCTCCTGATCCTAAATCACACCAATGTAAAGAATGAGCATACAAAGGAAAAATTTGTGCTGAATCTAGAATATGTCGTGTCCATAGATCTGGTATAGTTGTAGCAGATATCAAATTAATATGTGCATTCCACTGAAGTATTAAAGACTCAAACTGAATTAAATTTTCCATCGTTTCACGTGAAACAGAAGGAACAATATTTAATAATTGTTGATATTTTTTTTCTGTAGAAAAATTCATTAAGCTGTTTTAGCCTTTTCACGTCGTTGACGTTGAATATGTGTAATAATAAGCGATAACGCGGCGGGTGTCATGCCATCAATTTTTTGTGCATCAGCAATTGAACGCGGCGACACTTCTTGAATTTTTGATTTAAGTTCATTTGAAAGACCTGAAATTGCCTGAACATCGAGAGAAGAAGGAATTTCTAAACGCTCATCTCTCTGAAGAGAGGCAATATCTTGTGCTTGTTTATCTAAATAAACCGCATATTGTGCTTCAATTTCTAAAGATTCTGCTGTTTTAGAATCAATTGTTTTTAATTGTGGCCAAAAATCTGAAAGACGCTCTAAGGTCATATGAGGATAAGCAAGAAAATCATAAGCCGAACGCCGAATTCCATCATGATTAACATGTAATCCATGAGCAGAAGCTTCATTGGGTGTTAAAAAAAGATTTTGACATATTGATCGTGCTTGATCAAGCCGTTGTTGTTTTTTCTGATAACATTCCCAACGTATTTTACTTACAATACCCCATTTTTGTGCCAAAGGTGTTAAACGCGTATCAGCATTATCAGATCGTAAAGATAAACGAAATTCAGCACGTGATGTAAACATCCTATAAGGTTCACAAACACCACGTGAAACCAAATCATCAATCATAACACCAATATAAGCAGTAGAACGACTTATAAGTATTTCATCTAATTTACCTACTTTACGTGCAGCATTTAATCCAGCTAAAAGTCCTTGTGCTGCTGCTTCCTCATATCCTGTTGTACCATTAATTTGGCCTGCTAAAAATAAACCTGGTAAAGAGCGTAATTCTAAGCTTCTCGTTAATTGTTGTGGATTAACAAAATCATATTCAATAGCATAACCAGGTTGCAAAACTATAGCATTTTCCAATCCTTCAATGGTTTTCAATAGAGAAATTTGTACATTTTCAGGAAGAGAAGTAGAAAGACCATTTGGATAAACAGTATTATCATTTAATCCTTCTGGTTCCAGAAAGATCTGATGTCCATCACGTTCTCCAAATTTCACAATTTTATCTTCAACAGAAGGACAATAACGTGGTCCTAACCCTTCAATATTTCCAGAATATAAAGCAGAGCGATAAATATTCTCGCGAATAATTTGATGTGTTTTCTCATTTGTACGTGTTATTGCACATTCAATTTGTGGTTGTTCAATTTTCTCTGTTAAAAGAGAAAAGGGTATGGGATTTTCATCTGCTTGTTGTTTTTGGAGAGCTTCCCAAGCAATTGTTTTTTTACTCAAACGAGCAGGGGTTCCTGTTTTTAATCGTCCAAGTTTTATATGATATTTTTTCAAATGTTCAGCAAGTTTTACACTTGACTGATCTCCCATACGACCAGCAGCCCATGTTTTATTACCAATATGAATAAAGCCATTTAAAAACGTACCTGTTGTTAAAACAACAGCACCAGAAAAAATTGTTCCTTGTTTTTTTAAAATAACACCTGATACACAATTATCTTTAACAACCAGATCAATAACTTCATCCTCAATAAGAGTAAGATTTTCTTGTTCTTTTAATAATTTTTGAATTGCTTTTTTATAAAGTTGTCTATCTGCCTGTGTCCGTGGTCCTCTTACTGCCGGTCCTTTACGTCTATTAAGGAGTCTAAACTGAATTCCAGCAGCATCCGCTGCTCTTCCCATAAGACCATCTAACGCATCTATTTCACGAACTAGATGCCCTTTTCCAAGTCCACCAATAGCAGGATTACACGACATTGTCCCCAGTGCTGATATTTTATGTGTAACAAGCGCTGTTTTGGCTCCTACACGTGCTGAAGCTGAAGCCGCTTCACAGCCAGCATGACCACCACCAACAATAACAACATCATATGATTGCATTTAATTCATTCCGTAGAAAATATTCTAAGGTTTCACGTGAAACAGGATATAAATTACATAATCTTTATAATCTGTCTATGAAATAATCAATGTTTCACGTGAATCATTATTTACCAACACAAAATTCTGAAAAAATAATATCAAGCAAATCTTCAACATCAATATCTCCTGTAATTTTCCCAAGAAAATCACTTGCACAACGGAGATGTTCTGCACGTAAACTGAGATCAAGAGAATGATAACTAAGAGAAAATTCAATCTCTTTAACAGCCTGCTTTAATAATTGAAGTTGCCTTTTACGTGCTGGAACAATATTTCCAATTTTAGAAGCACGATAATGACAAAATGATTCAAGTTCTTTTATAAAATAATCAAAATTTAAACCAGTTAATGCGGAAAATTGTATAGACCAACGCTGATCATTTTTTTCATAAAGATCAAGTTTATTGCCAACACACCATATTTCAGCCGATGTTTCTGGTAAATCAACTTGCTTAGGATTTCCTATATCATAAACCAAAATAACCAAATCAGCTTCCCTAACATGCTGTTTAGCAATTTCTATTCCCATCTGTTCTATTTTATTTTCTGTTTTTCTAAAACCAGCAGTATCGGTTAAAAAAATAGGTAAACCACCAAGAATAATTCTCATTTCTAAAGCATCACGGGTTGTTCCTGCTTCTTCCGTTACAATAGCAACAGATCTTCCTGAAAGACGATTCATAATGCTTGATTTTCCAGAATTTGGAGCACCAGCAATAACAATTTTTAATCCATCACGTAAAATACTCGCACGTTCTCCTTCAGTAATATATTCCCGAATAGAAGTACAAAGATCCTCAACATCTTTCCAAACTTTATCAGATATTGCGTTGGGAATATCTGCTTCATCAACAAAATCAAGTTCTGCCTCAATAAAAGCACGCGCCTTCATAAGCTTATGACGCCAATCACGATAAAGCGTCGTTAAATGTCCACTTGTACCCATAACAGCTAAACGCCGTTGGCTTTCCGTTTCTGCTTCTATTAAATCAGCAAGACCTTCTGCTTGAACAAGATCTAATTTTCCTTCCATAAAAGCACGACGTGAAAATTCACCTGCTTCTGCAATACGGCATCCAGAAAATGTCGACAATTCATCGAGAAAACGATTAACGACTGCTTTTCCTCCATGTAAATGGAATTCTGCACAATCTTCCCCCGTAAAACTATGAGGAGCAGGAAAAAAAACAGTTAAACCAGAATCTAAAAAACTACCATCACGAGCAGTAAGATTTCCATAATGCATAAAACGTGCTTTAGGTAAACGACCACAAAGCGTTTTAACTATATCCACAACATGAGGACCAGAAAGCCGAATGACTGCAACCCCTGAAGGTAACAATCCACTCGAAACAGCAAAGATTGTATCCACAGGTTTTATCCTAATAAAAACTTTAATGACTTTACGTATTCATTGAATCAAAAAATTCACTATTATTTTTTGTTTGCTTTAATTTATCAATCAAAAATTCAATTGCATCTGTTACATTCATAGATGCTAAAATACGACGAAGAACAAAAATTTTGTGTAAATCTTGTCGTTCTACCAGCAGTTCTTCCTTACGCGTTCCTGACTTTAAAATATCCATAGCAGGGAAAATACGTTTATCAGCAACTTTTCGATCAAGAACAATTTCCGAATTACCTGTTCCTTTAAATTCTTCAAAAATAACCTCATCCATACGACTTCCTGTATCAATCAAAGCCGTTGCAATAATGGTTAAAGATCCGCCTTCTTCAATATTACGTGCTGCACCAAAAAAACGCTTTGGACGCTGGAGGGCATTTGCATCCACACCACCTGTTAAAACTTTACCCGAAGAAGGAACAACTGTATTATATGCACGCCCAAGACGTGTAATAGAATCGAGAAGAATAACAACATCACGCCCATATTCAACGAGACGTTTGGCTTTTTCAATAACCATTTCTGCCACTTGTACGTGACGTATTGCAGGTTCATCAAAAGTAGAAGAAACCACTTCTCCTTTTACTGAACGCTGCATATCAGTAACTTCTTCTGGTCGTTCATCAATTAAAAGAACAATGAGATAACATTCAGGATGATTAGTGGTAATAGAATGAGCAATATTTTGAAGTAAAACTGTTTTTCCCGTCCGAGGAGGAGCTACAATTAATCCTCTTTGTCCTTTTCCCAATGGAGATATCAAATCAATCACACGTGATGACATATCTTTCTCTGTAGGATCTTGTATTTCCATTTGGAAACGTTCATTTGAATAAAGAGGAGTAAGATTATCAAAGTGGATTTTATAACGAATCTTTTCAGGTTTTTCGAAATTAATTGTATTAATTTTAAGGAGAGCAAAATAACGTTCTCCCTCTTTTGGACTGCGTATGGGGCCTTCAATTGTATCGCCTGTTTTTAAAGAAAACGACTGTATTTGTGCAGGTGAAAGATAAATATCATCAGGACCAGGAAGATAATTAGCATCAGCAGATCTCAAAAATCCAAATCCGTCTTGTAAAACTTCAACAACACCTTCTCCTATAATTTCAACGTCTTGTAGAGCAAGTTTTTTCAAGATAGCAAACATTAATTCTTGTTTGCGCATAAGGGAGGCATTTTCAACTTCTAATGTTTCAGCAAAAGAAACAAGCTCAACGGGATTTTTGCTTTTAAGTTCTTGTAGTTTCATTTTTTGCATGAAATATGCTCTTTGTGATTAAGGAGAAGATTGTTCTAAATAATTTATGGAAATTTATGAGTGAAATATTACTAAGAAAAAATATCCTACACTCAATTTTTTTAATCTGCAAGTACCATTTATATGAAATTTGTTCCTGTAATATTAAGTAATTATATGAAAAACTTGAAAAAATATAAAATTCAAATAGTATTTAATTATTTTAATAACAAAAATGTGAGTTAGGATTATAACATTAATGAAATGCTATTCAAAAGTATTTTTTACAGAAATTTATATTAATAAATTTATATTAAAGAAAGGATTATTCTTATTTATAACTGTGTTTAGTGTGGATTATTATTTATCCTCAATTTTATCCACAAAAGGAACTGAAAAAAGAATAAAAATATCACTATCTTAAAGATATTATCCCCTCTTTTTTTATAAGAGGGATTAAATTATCACAAGCATTTAATTTGTGCATAAAAAAGGAGAATTTTTCATAAATTTTAGTTTTATAAAAAACGACGAGGATATATACACATGTCTTAACAAGGAGTTAAAATTTTTGTGACAAAAGAAAAAAAATTCTTTCATTTACACATGCTTTCTGATGCAACAGGAGAAACATTAATTTCTGTGGGAAGAGCTGTAGCATCGCAATATGCAATGATTCAGGCAACAGAGCATATCTATCCTATGATTCGTAATAGAATACAGTTACAGAAAGCTCTTGATGAAATACAACAAGAGCCAGGTATTGTTCTTTACACAATGATTGATGAAAAATTTAAACTTCTCCTTCAAAAAAGGTGTAAAAAAATAAAAGTTCCCTGTATTGATATATTGCATCCCGTTTTAAATGCTTTTCAGTCTTACCTTGGAATGCCAACACATTTACGTGCGAGCGCACAACATGATCTTAATGCAGATTATTTTCGCCGTATTGAGGCACTGGATTTTACAATAGAGCATGATGATGGACAGTCTTCCAGTAGCTTATCCGAAGCAGATGTGATCCTTGTGGGAATTTCAAGAACCTCTAAAACGCCAACAAGTATCTATTTAGCAAATCGCGGAATAAAGACGGCTAATATTCCTCTTATTCCTAATATTGATTTGCCAGAATCCCTTTTAGAGGCAAAAAATTCTTTAATTATTGGTTTAATTGCTTCAGCTGAAAGAATCTCACATATCCGCCAAAATCGAGATTTGGGAGAAAGTTTTGCTCTTGATAATTATACAAATCGTATAAACATAGTTGAAGAATTAATCTATGCAAAACGCATTTGCGAACGTTTTGGTTGGCCTATTATTGATGTCACAAGACGTTCTATTGAAGAAACTGCTGCTGCAATATTTGAACTGTTATCACGATTTCGTGAAGGAAATGAGAGAAAATTCTCATGAATGCAGATACTTTAATATTAGCATCTCTTAGTTTTTATCGTGCAAAATTATTAAAAAAAGCAGGTTTAAATTTTTTCATTGAAGGAGCTTCTTTTGATGAAAGAGAAGTAGAAAAAAAAGCAAAAGAAAAAACACCTAAAGAACTCAGCTGTTTTCTTGCGAGCGCAAAAGCAAAAAATGTTTCAGATCGTTTTCCTGATGCTTTCGTTATTGGTTGTGATCAAGTTCTTGATTTGGAAGGTCAAGTTTTTCACAAAGCAACAAATATTAAAGAAGCACATCAACGTTTATGTGAATTATCAGGAAAAACCCATTCTCTTCATAGTGCGGTAGCTTTATTTAAAAATGGTCAAAAAATTTGGGTTGAAGCTTTTAGTGCACATATGTCCGTCCGTTTACTCTCATCAGAATTTATTGAACGTTATTTAGCACGCGTAGGAAAAGATGTTTTAAACAGCGTGGGAGTATATCAAATTGAAGGAGAAGGAATTCATCTCTTTGAAAAAATTGAAGGAGATTTTTTTACCATTGTTGGTTTACCTTTGCTGCCTCTACTCATAAAACTGCGCCACTTAGGAATTATTGATGGTTGACTTAACAATAAAAAAAACAAATTATCCGCGTGCTTTTGTTGTTGGTTCTCCAATTCATCATTCAAAATCGCCAAAAATTCACAATTTTTGGCTTAAACAATATGGTTTACAAGGAGAATATATTGCACAAGAAGTAACATCTGAAGAATTCAGTCATTTTATTGCGTCTTTACAAAAAATAGGCTTTTGTGGAGGAAATGTTACTTTGCCTTATAAACAGGAAGCTTTTCGTTTAGCAGATTATAAAGATGAGAGAGCAACAATGATTGGTGCTGTTAATACACTTTGGTATGAAGGAGATAAGCTTTGTGCCACGAATAGTGATGCCTATGGTTTTAGCGCTAATCTTGATGATTTTGCATCTGATTGGGGAGGGGAAACAGCTCTTATTTTTGGAGCAGGTGGTGCCGCACGCGCTATCATATATGCCTTAAAAAAACGTGGATTTGAACAGATTTATTTAATTAACCGTACAAAACAACGTGCTGATAATTTAGCTCAGCATTTTGGAAAAATCATTAAAGTTTACGATTGGCATAAAATCCATGAAATACTTCATCAAGCTGATTTGATTGTTAATACAACCTCTATTGGCATAAAAAGTCCAGAAGAAAAAAGTGATTCTTTTTTTTGCGATTTTCATAAAGCAAAAAAAACGGCATTAGTAACAGATATTATTTATACACCATTGATAACTCCTTTTTTACAACAGGCAAAGGCTTGTGATCTCAAGACGGTTGATGGACTTGGGATGCTTCTACATCAGGCTGTTATAGGGTTTGAACAGTGGTTCGGAATAAGACCACAGGTAACAAAAGCGTTACGGACAGCTATTTTAGAGGATATAAGTGAAAAAAGAGAATGAAGATCATAGGATTAACGGGATCAATTGCTATGGGAAAATCAACAGTTGCTGATTTTTTCAAGCAAGCGGGTATTTCTGTTTTTAGTGCTGATGAAGCAGTACAACAGCTTTATAAAAGTGAGCCAGCTTTGTCATTCATAGAGCGTATTTTTCCTGGTGTGGTTGAAAACGGAGAAGTTAACCGTTTGAAACTTTCTGAAATTTTGATTGATGATAAGGAAAAATTACAAACATTAGAAAAAATAATTCATCCTTTGGTGCAAGAAAAAGAAAGGGAATTTATTGATATAGCGCGTGAACAAGGGAAAAAATTAGTTATTCTTGATATTCCACTTCTGTTTGAAAAAAATGGTGAAAGTCGTGTGGATAGCGTTATTGTTGTTTCTGCTCCACCAGAAATACAAAAAGAACGTGTAATGATTCGCCAAGGTATGAATGAGAAAAAATTTGCCTTTATCAACGCTCAACAAATGCCAGATGAAAAAAAACGAGAACGCGCTGATTTTATTATTGATACAGGGAAAGATTTAGAGAATACACGTCAACAGGTTTTTGATGTGATAAAAAAATTGCTAAAGAATTAAAATTATGCGTGAAATTATTTTTGATACAGAAACAACAGGTTTAGATAAAGAGAAAGATCGCATAATCGAAATTGGTTGTGTAGAAATGGTTGATCGTTATCTCACAGGACGCCAATTTCATGTTTATTTAAACCCTGAAGGCGTTATTATTCCTGATGAAGTTGTAGCAATTCACGGATTAACCAATGAACGCTTGAAAAACGAGAAAAGTTTTAGTGATATTGTTGATGAATTTTTGGAATTTATCAAAGACGCGACAATGATTGCGCATAATGCGAGTTTTGATATTGGTTTTATTAATGCAGAATTAAAACGCGTCAACAAACCGCTTATCAGTGTTGATAATATTCTTGATACATTGGCTATGGCGCGGCGTAAATTTCCTATGGGTCCTAATTCTCTTGATATTTTATGCAAACGTTTTGGAATTGATAACAGCCATCGTGTTCTTCATGGTGCTTTGCTTGATGCAGAGATTCTAGCCGATGTTTATATTGAGCTCATCGGTGGAAAGCAAGGTGTATTGGGTTTTGATAACAGAAGGGGTATTGATGAACATATCCAGAACGATAAAGATACATCTTATGCCGTTAAAATTCGCCCGCAGGCTTTACCTTCAAGATTGAGTATGCAAGAAAAAAAGTTACACGCTGATTTTATCTACAAAATGGGTGAAAAAGCTCTGTGGAATAACTTCAAAATTCATGAATAACATCATCTTTTATCTAAAAGAGTCACGATTGAAATTAAAGAATATCGATGTCAAAAAAAAACGGTCGTTGTGGGGAGGGGAACACCACAACGACCCTGTCGCTACATCGTACCTCAGCTATCATAGGAGGAGCAAAATGAAAGCTATTAATCCTGTAACAGCAAAGAAAAGCTCTAGGTACTTAATATAAGTGCAACGACTTCAGGTCTTATGAAGAAAAAAAATGGCTTTTTAGAGGCAAAGTGAAAAAATATATAAGGGTAATTTGTTTTTTTAGCTGTAATGGAGAAAAAATTGTCATGAAAGCAACAGATCATCTTTTTTTGGTTGACGGATCAGGCTATATTTTTCGTGCTTATTATGCTTTGCCGCCTTTAAAACGTAAAAAGGATGGACTTCCTGTAGGAGCAGTAGCTGGTTTTTGCAATATGTTATGGAAATTACTTTGTGATGCTCGTAATACAGCTACGGGTGTTGTTCCAACACATTTTGCTGTTATTTTTGATTATTCATCTGATACTTTTCGGAAACAAATTTATCCTGAATATAAAGCGAATCGCGTTGAACCTCCTGAAGATCTAATTCCTCAATTCGCGTTAATACGCCAAGCAACGAAGGCTTTTAATTTGCCTTGTATTGAAAAGGAAGGCTTTGAAGCGGATGATTTAATTGCTACCTATGCAAAGTTGGCAACAAAGGTTGGGGCAAAAACAACCATTATTTCTTCTGATAAGGATCTTATGCAACTCGTAAATACGCATGTATCTTTGTATGATGGAATGAAAGATAAGCATATAGGTATCTCAGAAGTTATAGAAAAATGGGGTGTTGCGCCTGAAAAAATGATTGATTTACAAGCATTAATTGGAGATTCAACGGATAATATACCGGGTATTCCAAGCATTGGTCCAAAAACTGCAGCTCAGTTGTTAAATGAATTTGGTTCTCTTGATCTTTTATTGCAAAACGTAACAGAAATTAAACAAACAAAACGACGTGAAAACATTCAAGCTTATAGAGAACAAGTTAAAATATCTCGTGAACTTGTCAGGCTTAAAACAGATGTTCCTATAGATAATGATTTAGATGATTTTATTTTGGAGCCACAAGATGGTCCACGTTTAATTGCTTTTTTGAAAGCGATGGAGTTTTCAACATTAACGCGTCGCGTGGCAGGGGCAACAACATGCGATGCAGCTGTTATTGACGCACTTGATATAGATGTTGAATGGGAAAAACTAAGCCCTAGAAATGATTCTGATATCAGGCATGATTCTGATATCAAGAATACTGAGCGCGCATCCCTTCATAATTTTTCTGAAAATTCTCCACAAGTTTTTGCACAAGAACGTAAAGATCAAGCGCTGACTCAAAAAATTACAAGAGATGCTTATACAACAATTCTTGATGAGGAAATTTTAAAAGACTGGTTATCACAAGCACAAGAGCAGGGTTTTTTCGCTTTTGATACTAAAACAACATCTCTTGATCCGATGCAAGCAAAGCTTGTTGGTTTTTCACTCGCATTACAGCCGGAAAAAGCAGCTTATATACCTCTTGAACATTTTGATGAAGGAGAAGAGGACCTTTTGAGGGGCGGGCGCATTGCTTCACAGATTGGGGCTCGAAAAGCTTTAGCACTTTTAAAACCGATATTAGAAGATTCAGCGGTGTTAAAAATTGGTCATAATATAAAATATGATTGGTTGGTGATGAAGCAATACGACATTATGATAAGCTCTTTTGACGACACCATGCTTTTATCATATGCTTTTGATGCTGGAATGTTAACCCATAATATGGATGATTTGTCTGAACGTTGGCTTGAGCATAAACCAATTGCCTATAAAGATTTAACGCATAACGGGAAAAAAATTACTTCTTTTGCACAAGTAGATTTAAAACAAGCAACCCTTTATGCGGCGGAAGATGCTGATATAAAGCTACGTCTTTGGCAAGTATTGAAACCGCAACTTGTTGCTCGTGGAATGACAAAAATTTATGAGCGTCTTGATCGACCTCTTGTAGAAGTTCTTGCAAGAATGGAAGAACGGGGGATTCTTATTGATAGGCAGATTTTATTGCGTCTTTCAGGAGAGTTGGCACAAGCTGCTTTGATTCTAGAAGAGGAAATTTACAAACAAGCTGATGAAAAATTTAATCTTGCTTCGCCAAAGCAATTAGGGGATATCCTTTTTGGCAAAATGGGATTGCCTGGAGGCGCTAAAACAAAGGGTGGACAATGGTCAACTTCTGCACAGACCTTAGAAGAGTTGGCTGCTGAAGGTCATATTTTACCGCGTAAAATTATTGAGTGGCGTCAACTTTCAAAGCTAAAATCTACCTATACAGATGCCTTGCCTTCTTATATTTTTTCAGAAACAGGGCGAGTTCACACGAATTATTCTTTGGCAATAACATCAACAGGTCGGTTATCATCATCAGAGCCAAATTTGCAAAATATTCCAGTGCGAACTGCTGAAGGACGTAAAATTCGAACAGCTTTTATTGCTCCCAAAGGACATGTGTTACTTTCTGCTGATTATAGTCAGATTGAGTTGCGCATTCTTGCACATATTGCGGATATAAAAGCATTAAAAGAAGCTTTTGCTAAAGGGCATGATATTCACGCTATAACGGCATCACAAATGTTTGGTGTTGCGATAGAAGGAATGCATTCAGATATACGACGGCGTGCAAAAGCGATTAATTTTGGTATTATTTATGGTATTTCAGCTTTTGGATTAGCCAATCAGTTGGGAATTTCACGCCAAGAAGCGGGTCGTTATATTCAACTGTATTTTGAAAGATTTCCAGGAATTAAAGATTATATGGAGAAGACCAAAATCTTTGCACGTGAAAATGGTTATGTAGAAACAATTTTTGGACGTCGTATCCATTATCCAGAAATAAAAGCAAAGAATGTAAAAATTCGTTCTCTTAATGAGCGGGCAGCTATCAATGCTCCAATTCAAGGTTCTGCAGCCGATATTATTCGCCGCGCTATGATACATATGGAAGATGCTTTAAAAGCAGAAAAACTATCAGCAAAAATGTTGCTGCAAGTTCATGATGAACTGATTTTTGAAGTACCAGAAGAAGAAAGTAAAAAAACCATGACTGTTGTTAAAAATGTTATGGAAAATGCTACAATACCGGTTTTATCTTTATCTGTCCCGCTTGAAGTAAAAGTTATGACGGCTCAAAATTGGGATGAGGCACATTAATTTTTTTATTTATTTTTAAGAATATTGATTGCGTTGGAAAGATTAAGATAGGCTTTGATAGGCAAATGATCTGAAGCAATGCGTGCAAGTGGTGAATAATGATTTTCAATACTTGTTACCAATTGGTGGGGAAAAGAAAAAACTCTATCAAGGGCTAACAAAGGAAAACGAGAGGGAAAGCTTGGTACAACTTCAAAAGTGCTATCAAAATAGGGAAAAAAATGATTTAAAGATGAGCCTTTTCCCATTCGCCATTCATTAAAATCTCCTATGAGGAGTGTAGGCATAAGGGGGCGTTTTTGGAAAATTTCAAGGAGCATTTTTGTTTGTTGTTTACGAGAGTAACGTAATAATCCAAAATGAGCCGCAATAATACGAATAGGTCCTGCTGCCATTTCCAACTCTACAATTACAGCCCCACGTGGTTCAATACTAGGAAGAGTGACTTGTAAAGTATCACGTACATATCCCTTTCGCAAAAAAAGAGCATTCCCATGCCAACCATGGCCATGAGGTGACATAGTATTAAGAGGTACAGGAATCAAACCGGTTTCAGCTTTTAATAGCTGAAGATTAATCAAACCGATGCGTTCCCCAAAACGTTTATCTGCTTCTTGAAGAGCAAGGATATCAACTTGTAATTCAGTAATAACACGGACAATTCTTGTAGGATTAAAAACTTTATCAACACCTACACATTTATGCACATTATAGGAAGCAACGGTCAGATCATAATTACTATTTTGATTGACAATGTTTGATTGATGATGAGAGCGGCTATGAATTGTATTTAAAAAGGAGCTATGGAGTTTTTGTTGGATAAAACCGGTAAACCAAGGGAATTTTTGCTTATAAGGGATTTTTGTCATTTTGCGAAAAGAATAGTTTCTAAGAAGCAGAGGGTAAAGATTTACACTAAAAACAAAAGAACCTTGTTTCTTTTAGAAACAAGGTTCTTTAATTAAGTAATGATTTTTGCAATCAATCACGGTTTGAGCCAAGAAACTGTAGCAAGAAGACAAACATATTGATGAAATCAAGATAAAGATTCAGCGCGCCCATAATAACTTTACGTCCTCTGGTATCGCTTTCATCTCCTTCATAATACATCAACTTAATGCTCTGGGTATCGTAGGCTGTTAAACCAGCAAAGATAAAAACACCAATCACAGAGATAGCAAACTGCAAAGCGCTTGATCCAAGAAAAATGTTCACAATCATGGAAAGCAACAAGCCGATCAATCCAATGAATAAGAATGAACCGATTGCTGTGAGATCACGCTTTGTTGTGTATCCATAAAGTGAAAGAGCTCCAAAAGTTGCGGCGGAAATGACAAAGGTTTGCACAACACTTTCTGTCGTATAGCGCAAAACGATTGAAGACAGTGAAAGACCAACCAGAGCAGCATAACCAAAAAAGAGACTACGAGCAGCATTTGTGCTCAATGTATTAATTTTAAAACTGAGAAATAAGACTGCTATGAGTGGTGCAAACATAACAATATAAGAGAATGGCGATGTATAAAATGTTACTCCAAATGGTGTTAGATAAACACTGCTATTGATTTGAGCTGCTGCTTGGCTCATATCTGTTGTCGTTGCTAATGATACAATTGCATAAGCGGCAGCAGCTGTAATAAGCAAACCAATGGCCATTGCATTGTAGACACCCAACATATAGTCGCGTAATCCCTGATCAATTGATGCATCGGCATGAGAAGCAGGTGCCGAACGTAAATCTTTAAAATTAGCCATAATATAAAATCCTTTAGCATATGTTCTGTCAGGTATAGGGCTTTAAAGGTGTCTCTGTCATTACACAGATAAGCTTGGTATAAGCCTTAATTGGGCAAATACAAAAACCCTTAAGAATCACTGACAGAATTCCAGCATATATGCTCTTATTATGGAGATTTATTTAAAAATTACAAGAGATTTATATGAAGAAGGAACCTTACAAATTGGTAAGGAAATAGTTCATTTTAATAAAAAATATTTCCATTTTTTGCCATATTTTTGCAAGATAAAAAGACTATACTTAAAAACTTTTCTATTTTCACAGAAACTATGTAATACAATCCCTTATAAAATATTCACTATTTTTGCGTTTATGAGAAGAGCGGCAAGTATCATCACACTATTTCAACCTCCAATATTGCATCTGTTTTGCACGGTTATAAGAGCTATTGAATTGGATTTTTTATAATATATTGATGTATAATGATAAATTGTCTTTTTGAATGCTAAATGATACTCCGAATATCGCAAGATTCTCTGGTTGAAAATCTGTTCATATTAAATCAATCAAGATTATTGACTTGCTTGTGTCTTGCAAGAGACATGGTTTTAATGGATTCAACATGAACAGATTCCAAATAAAAGAGATTTAGAATAGTAAGGGCTTTTATTCAATATGAAAAACGGTAATTTATATTTATAATCAATATGTTGCTTTAACAAGACACCATTGAAAATAGTTGAAAAAATGTTTTTTATTAAACAATATATAAAATAAAAAAGGAGAGTTTTTAAACGAAGCACTTAAGAAAGGCTCTGTAAAATCGATATCTGTAAAAACTAAAAAACATACGAAAAGCAATTGTTCTAATCAAATAAACAGAACTTCGAATGCTGTGAAATGTCTCCTCAAAAATTGTGATGTAGGACACATGGATAAAAAATATTGATTCTATTTGAGTTCATTTCTTTTGCACTAACTAAGTGTAGAAATGTAAAGTTGAAAAGAAAGTAAGATCTTATAGTCCCATGAAGAGAAACACGTGAAATGACGAGCAACAAGAATTGATTAAGAGAAATCAATGCGTAATCAGACTTGTGATGGTCAATAATCTCTGTTTTCTAAGGCACTGAACATATCAGTGAGAAGATGTACTATTGGAATGACGCCTTGCTTTCATCCAAGTACGCAATTCTTCAATAAGGATGGCAATAACACCGAGAGTGATAAAACTATCTGCAAGGTTGAAAATAGCAAAATAAAAAATATCATCAATATGAAAAAGTATATAATCAGTGACATGATGAAAGCGAATACGATCAATGAGATTGCCGATGGCTCCCCCAATAATAAGAATAAGGCCAAAGCGCATTAAAGACTTATTATATTCAGTATTTTTCCATAACCATAGAAGAAAGATAATCACAATGATCGTGATGGCGATGATTCCCCACTGAGAAAAGGAAGAAAAAAACGAAAATGCAATGCCAGAATTGCGCACATGATAAAGGGAAAGAAAAGGAATAAGCGAAATTTCTGTTCCTAAAGGCATATTGTGCATAACCCAGTATTTGACAGCTTGATCAAGTACTACTGTAAAAGCCAAGTCCAAGAGAAGAAAAGGGAGTGATTTACGAATCATGTTTTTCCTCACATGGTTCCAGTATTAAATAGGGGCGACGGATTTCATAAAGCATAACAGCTGTTGCTACAGCTAGATTAAGCGAGTCTGCTCGTCCGCTTTGTGGAATACGCGTAAGTTTATCACACCGATTCGTAAGAAGATCTGATAATCCCTGTTTTTCATTCCCCATTAAAAGGATAATAGGGCCATTTTTGAAGTCAAGTGTGCGATAATCCAGAGAACCTTTGAGGTGTGTTCCAACAATCATACCTTTAAAGTGAGAAGACCAGTTTAAAAAGCCGTTTTCATCAAAACGATAAAGTGGTACAGAGAAAATAGATCCCATGGTTGCGCGGACTGTTTCAGGCGAGAAAGGGTCTGTTGTCTCGCCAATTAAAATAACACCTTTAGCACCTACAGCATCAGCGGTTCGAATAATGGTACCAAGGTTTCCAGGATCACGTACACGATCAAGCGCGATGTAAACATCTTTAATCTGCCCTTTTATCATTTCAAAAGAGTGCCATTTTTGCTTGAAAATACCAATAACTGTTTGTGGATTATCGCGTCGGGTAAGTGATTCCATAACCTTTTGTGAGGCTTTAATAACAAAACCACCGTTGGCTACAGCACGTGCGGCAGTATTTTCGATAGTAGCATTACCGATTTCACTTTTAGAAAAAATAAGCGTCTGTATTGTCCAGCCAAGATTGAGAGCATCAATGACCAATTTCAATCCTTCTGCCATGAAAAGACCTTCTCTATTACGGTTTTTCTTTTGGCTAAGTGCTTTAAGATTTTTTATGATGGGGTTGCTAAGAGAGGTAATTTCTTTCACTCTACCAGTTTTGGGTCTACACATATTCAAGCAATCCAACGGCTAAAAAGAGAAGTAGAAAGAGCACGTCCTGCAACTTCTTCACGCAAAATGAGTTCTCCTGATTCGACCGTACCACCAAGATTTACAAATGCATCACGCATTAAAGCATGAAGTGCAAAGAAGGAAGCACGAATAGAATAAGCTGTAAGGACAACAGAGAGCGGTTTATCAGAGAGAAGTTTACGACAATTTGTGATCATGGCGGGTAAATGATCAAACAGTTGCCAAATTTCACCATGGGGTCCACGCCCATAAGCAGGGGGATCAAGAAGAATCATATCATAGCTTTTTTTACGACGCAGTTCACGCTCGACAAATTTCATAGCATCATCGCAAATCCAGCGAATAGAATGATCTGGTAATCCTGCTCTTTCTTGATTAGCTTTTGCCCACGCAATGGCTTTTTTAGAAGCATCAACATGGGTAACATTCGCACCCGCTCGTGCTCCAATCAAAGAGGCAATACCTGTATAGCCAAAAAGATTCAACAATTTTATAGGGCGTTCGGCTTTAACAATTTGTTCTTCCATAGAGCGCCAATGGGCATCTTGTTCAGGAAAAACCCCCACATGACGAAAGGAAGTAAAACGGCCTAGAAAAGACAATCCATTCCAAGCAAGAACCCATGTTTCATCAAGTGGCTTTTTAGGAAAATGCCAACGCCCAACCCCTTCTTCATCAAGGTTTCCTGTGAAAATAGCATCAACATCAGCCCATTGTTTTTGTGGTAAAGCGGGTTTCCATAGTGCTTGACCTTCTGGTCGAATAATGCGGTAAGCTCCATAACGTTCTAATTTTTGTCCATGACCAGAATCAATGAGAGCATAGTTTTCGCTTATACCCGTTTCTAAAATAAGGGGCAGCTTTTCCTGCGGATATCTATTGTTATGGGAGAATTGAAAGCATTGTGCAGGCATGTTTTGTATCACGGTATATGAGGTATAAAAATATATTATAAAGCTCTTAAATGTTTCGTAAAAGTGCAAAAAAGCTAAAGTCAATTAAAACAATGTATAAAAAAAAAAGAAAAAGAGCACTTTTAACTCTGTACTGAATATAGAATACAGAGAGAAAAGATTTCATTTAAATACCATTACACCAAATTTGTGATAGATGTTTTCAATTTTTCAATCTCGGCTTTACTTTTTTTGAGAGCTTTTTTGTATTTGTGATAGGAAAACCAACTGATCAGATTTCCTAATAAAATACCAAAACCAAAGAAGATAAAGAGCCATATAAAGAGGGGAGCATGATAAGTAAAACTTTCAGGATTTGCTCGAAAAGGATCAAGGGTTAACGGAACCATTTGACGATTAGCCACGATAAAAACAATCAAAACCGCTGCGAGAATCACACCGATACTTGTTAGAAGAATACGTTTAATTATCATAAGTTTCTCACTGATTAAGACGGTCGCGTAAATCCTTGCCAGTTTTAAAAAAAGGAATCCACTTTTCTTCAACAGAAACGGCTTCACCTGTTCGTGGATTACGTCCATTACGGGCTGAACGGCTTTTTACAGAAAAAGCTCCAAATCCACGAAGTTCAACGCGATTGCCATTTGCAAGTGCTGTTGCAATTTCCTCAAAAATAGCGTTTACAATATTCTCCACATCCCGTTGAAAAAGATGCGGGTTATGACGAGCGATAATTTGCACAAGCTCTGATTTTACCACAATAGCCTCACTTTCACACAAAAAAATTTTGTAATTGTGCACTCCATGCATATTACAATATATAAACGGATAAAAGCAAAATAAAATCAAGAAAAAACAAATTGCAAGAAACAAAATTTGAAAATACCTTCTATAAAGGGTATACAGATTAAAAATGCGGAGGATTTAAGAGATCAGGAGAGTATGTCCGTACACAATCATTATAAAGCCTTTTCAACGCAATCATCTTTTGGAGATGTTTTAAAAAAAGCATCCCGTCATTCGCGTCGCATTAGCATATTAAAAATTTTTTTACCTCTCTTAGCGTTGATTTCAGCGCTGGTTTTTTGCTGGTTTACGTTTTTCTTGGTTCCCGTTACTTCTGATTCTATGCCTTTGAATAATGGAGAAAGTGGCGTGATGAATTTGACGATGCTCAATCCAAAATTAGAAGGGTATACGCGTGCTCATGAACCTTATTGGCTTAAAGCAGAAAAGGCATTTCAAGATCATACCCACGCTGGAATGATTGGGTTGCAAAACATTACAGCTAGAGCATTTATGGGCCAACAAAGACAGATTTTTCTCGCAGCACAAGGGGGGGTTTACGATAACATTAATGGTTTTTTACAGTTGGACAAGCCATTCACCATTATGACGAATGATGGGATGATGGTACAATTTATGTCAGCTAGTATTAACTTATCCGAGGGACAGTTAAAAACAGATCAACGTGTTAATATTCAGCAAGCCGGTTTTCATCTTGCCGCAAACGCCTTACAAATTCGAGAAAAAGGAAAAAACATGTATTTCCATGGTGGTGTGCATTTAGTGCTTCAAAAGCAATAACGCAATATCAATACAAATCTTTAAAGGATATTTATAAAGAGAAGTATGTGTATATACAAACAAAAGAATTGAAATAATGAAATCGTACAAAAGATGGATAGGTGTGATGTTGGCTTTTAGCATGGGAATGTTAGGAGAAGGAGCAGTTTTAGGATATGCTGAAGTGGCCCATTTTGGAATAAGTCTATCAAGCGATAAAGAACCGGTAGAACTTCATGCAGATTCTTTGGAAATACGTGATAAAGAAGGGATAGCGCTTTTTAAGGGTGATGTTTCAGTGGTACAAGGTGAACGTCTTTTAAAAACGGCAGAATTAGTTGTTTACTACGATAAAGCATATAAAGAAATTGATAAAAACAAGGAAGATACAAAGGCATCATCTGTTTCTTTATTTGGTTCGTCGAGTATACAAAAAATGGAAGCTTTGGGAAAAGTTTATATAAAAATTGCTACTCAAGTTGCTACGGGTGATAAAGGCGTTTTTGATGGAAAGTCAAAAATGATGAGTTTGACAGGGAATCATGTTGTGTTAACTGATGGTGACAATGTGGTAACGGGGTGCAAACTAACGGCAAATATGGAAAGCGGAAAGGCTTTTTTAGAAGGTTGTGAGACGCCTAAGAAAAAAGGTCGTGTTTCTATTATTTTAAAACAAAATCAAAAGAATGGCCATTAAGATTTCATGTTTGGAATCAAAAGAAAAAAACAGACGGATAGGTATAATCTTGAAAGTGAAGCTTCAAAAAATCCCTTAAAAGGGACCTTGATTGCCAGTAATTTGATTAAAGTTTATCGAGGAAGACGAACTGTTAATGGTGTTTCTTTTGGCATTCGTACGGGAGAAGCCGTTGGCATTTTAGGGCCCAATGGGGCAGGTAAAACAACTTGTTTTTATATGGTGACAGGGCTTATAAAATCTGATGGAGGATCCATTAAAATTGATGGATTTGATATTACGCATCTTCCGATGTATCGACGTGCGCGTTTAGGTATTGGATATCTTCCACAGGAAGCGTCTATTTTTCGTGGTCTTTCAGTAGAAAATAACATTAAAGCTGTTTTAGAGGTCGTTGAAAAAGATCGCCTTAAACAACGTGAAGAGTTAGATAGCCTTTTACATGAATTTAAAATTGATCATTTACGTAAAATGTCTGCACTTTCGTTATCTGGAGGTGAGCGTCGGCGACTTGAAATTGCGCGCGCTTTAGCTTCTCGTCCCCATTTTATGTTACTTGATGAACCATTTGCAGGAATTGATCCTATCGCTATTTTCGATATTCAACAACTTATTCGTCATTTAACGAGGCGTGGCATTGGTGTTTTAATAACGGATCATAATGTGCGTGAGACATTAGGGCTTGTCGATCGCGCTTATATTATTCATACAGGGCGGGTGTTAGTTCACGGTTGTCCTAACGATATTATCAACAACGTTGATGTACGCAGAATTTATTTGGGAAATCAGTTTTCTCTTTGATTTTACAGCTTTCACGAGTTTCCATTTAAGTTTAACCAAACATTATTACTGAAAATTTCCTTATTTATGCCAAAACTTCTTTTATGACTATAACCTTAATGTTGTTATTGAGTGGTGAAAAAGGCTTCATCATTAGAGGTTAGTTTGTTGTTTTATAAGTTTAGCTTACTCATAATTGTATCATAGATAAAGATATCACTAGATTAACGTGATAATGAGTGATAAACGAAGCTCTCAATAAATGCGTGTGTTATTGAAAGGTAAGAGATATTTATCATATTTTTCTCTGTCGAATCAAAAAATATATCGATGATGCTGTTTTAGGTATTTTAATGGGAGCACCGGTTTATATATTGCGGTTATTCAATAGGAGTTGTCGTATTTTATTGGTTTATATCGCCTATTTGAAAATAGGAGCTTGGCTACAGATATCAGGCTAAATCTATAAATCTTTTAAAATAATCATTAAATTTCTAAAAATCTTTATATTCTTGTTATAAGTCGATGTTCAAGCTATACAGTAATTTTCAAAGTAAAGGTCCATTTTGCTCAGTATGCTTTTCATCTTAATTTAAGGGCTCATTTTTAAAGAAAGAAAAACTTTGATGGCGGATTATACATCAAACTCTTATGACAAGTTTAATAAATTTATGAATAATGGCCTTTTCTAGAGTCGTAAGGAAATTAACTTTATGAACAACTTCATTTCCTTGGTTTCTCATGCCGTTAATGATGATCCGAATACTATTTATTATTGTTTTAGAAGTGATATGAGATGTATTGAGCCATCACCTATTATAAATTGAAAAGTAAAAACACATGCGATGTTGCTAAAAGTGAAAGAACATTAAGTATCTATAGCGTTTATAGGTTTATTGATGAGCATTTTAGCGTGTAAGAGGAAAATTAAAGTATGAATTTGAGTGAGTTAATAGCACCGGAAGCGATCATTCCGGCTCTTAAGGCTAATTCGAAAAAACAGGTTCTGCAAATTTTAGCCGAAAAAGCTTCCAAGCTAACAGGTCTTAGTGAGCATGTGATTTTTGATGTTGTTTTACAACGCGAGAAGCTTGGTTCAACGGGTTTGGGTGGAGGTATTGCGATTCCTCATGGAAAATTACCTGATATTAATCGGATCATTGGTATATTTGCACGTCTTGAAAGTCCTGTTGATTTTGAAGCTCTTGACGACGAACCTATAGATCTCGTTTTTCTCCTTTTAGCACCTGAAAATGCTGGTGCAGATCACTTAAAAGCTTTATCACAGATCGCACGTGTTTTGCGTCACACTGATGTTGTACAAAAGTTGCGCAGTACGCATAATGCCAATGCGCTTTATGCTTTATTGATTCAAACTTCAGAATCAAATGCAGCTTAAAAGTTATTATGAGCGTATAAATTGCGAGGTATGCACTACAGAGCGTAGGAATAATATAATTTGCATCTTAAGACTAATAACAAAAGGTTATGTCATGAGATTTAAGAAAATTACTTCTAATTGAACCTTCTTTTTAAAGAGCAACCAACAAAAACGAAGGGCTTTTCCTTTCTTGTTCTCGTATATTAAAGCATCTAATTATTATGTTCGTGGATTCTTTTATCCTGTTATACTGTAAAAACACTATCATTTGAGATATGGTGAGATAAATTCTGTAAGTCTTCTTAATATATTAAGTGCTTTTAGAGTGCGTGGTAAATATTTTTAAACAGGACTTGTCTGTAGAGCCTTTAGTTAAGTGAATCACATGAGTGGGAAGAAAAGAGGAGATCGTTCGACAAGAATCCAAACTTTTTCAGTCCAGATTGGATTAAGAACCTTCGTCCTTTGAAAGCGGGAAAGAAATCAACAGAAAAGTTTATTTGTGCATTGAATTTTTTTGTAAGTTGAGTTTGAGTGTTTAGGGATAATATTTTAATGCTCAAGAAGAAATAAGATAAGGAGACTTTCCCAAAGAATTCTTAAGAAGTTTTTTATAACAGAAAGAAAAATATCGTCTAATACATTAAAATAATACGATTAAGCTATTATAAGCTACTAAAATCATTTTAGAAATTAATAATTGGAGATGAAATATATAGGGAAATAAGATCAAAAGAAACAAAATTGTATGTGATTATTGAGATAGAATCTAAATTCTTTATGTTTTATTATTAATATCTTGATAATATTTTATTATTTTTACAAGGTCTTTTGAAGATTGAGAAAAAGTGTTATCGGGACGATATTGAATACGAAATATGAATGCACTATAATGAGTAAAAGATGGAGTATTCTGCGAACATAAATGTATTGAATGCATAAAGTCGAGAAGTGATATTCGTAAGGCGATTAAGCTTTTTTGCGGGGAGTCTGGGGTGTATTTTCAAAATTTTGCATCAGATTGCTTGTGATATAAAGAGTATGGTTTATTTCTTAACAGAGTGATGGTATATTTTCATCTCGTTTTGAAGTTCTATAGCTTAAAGAAATCGTTTTTTATACAAAAACGAAATAAGTAGCGTAAAATGAAGATATTATTTTTTAATGTGGTTATTGAATAAGAAGTTTATGTTTTGGTAACGATTAAAAGGTCACAATGAAACGTAGAAATCTATTTTGATTAGTGTGAAAATATTTCGCTTATTGAAGGAATTAGGACAATAACACGTGAATATCGAGGAGTTTTTGTTGAATTTTTCCAATGAAGAAAATCTTGTTAGAGACTAAAGAAGTGAGCTAAATGAAGATGTTTGAAAAGACTGTTATTGCTGCATCTGTAATGGTTCTTGTTACAGCGGGAGTGGCATATGCACAAACGCCAAGCCGTTTAAATCAATTTGAAGCGTGGGGAGCCTATTCTTATAAATCGCCCAAAAATACGATTTGCTATGTGTTATCGGTACCTTTGAAGGCTCTTCCAACGACAGTTAATCATGGTGATAACTTTTTTTTGGTTACCAAGCGTTCTCATTCACCTATTTCGTTTGAACCGCAGTTTATGGCTGGTTATACCCTTCAAGAAGGGTCGAGAGTGACAGTGACCATTGGAGGTAAGGACTTTGATTTTTTCACGAAAGATTCCTCAGCTTGGCTGGCGTCATCAGAGCTAGAAAAGCAGCTTGTTTCTGCTATGCGTGCTGGAAGCAATATGACAGTGCAAGCGATATCAAAACGAGGAACGCATACCACTTATACTTATTCCTTAAAAGGGGTTACTGCTGCATTAAATGCAGCTCAAAAGTGCCATTAAGGTTTCGATAACTCTAAAATAGTGATGTGAATTGGAAAGCAATGGCCATTTCCTATGACCTTAGACCAGTTGGTTCATGTTTTGCACGAAAAACAGATAATGTGGTCGTGAAGGAGAGTTCTAAGCTCTCTTTAATTGGTTTGTCGCAAGATGAAATGATGCAAGCTTTAAAGACAGTTGGTGTACCAGAGCATCAAACGCGTATGCGTGTGCGTCAGCTTTGGCATTGGCTTTATGTGCGTGGTGTTTCAAATTTTGATGATATGCTGAATATTTCTAAAGCAATGCAAGAAACACTTAAGTGTCATTTCTCCATTGCGCGCCCAGAAATTGTTGGAGAACAAATATCAAAAGATGGTACGCGTAAATGGCTCTTACGTTTTCCTGCACGTGGAGCTGGAAGGCCTGTTGAAATTGAAACGGTTTATATCCCTGAAGAAGGACGTGGTACTTTATGTCTTTCATCGCAAGTAGGGTGTACGTTAACCTGCTCTTTTTGTCATACGGGAACGCAGATACTTGTTCGTAATCTGACCGCAGAAGAAATTTTGGCACAATTATTGGTTGCACGTGATTGTTTGGGTGATTTTCCTGATAAGAATACCCCTGATGGAGCAATTGTTCCCATTGAAGGACGAAAAATTACCAATATTGTTATGATGGGAATGGGAGAACCTCTTTATAATTTTGAAGCTGTTAAAAAAGCTTTATTGATTGCCTCTGATGGCGATGGACTTTCTTTATCAAAACGTCGAATTACGCTTTCAACTAGTGGAGTTGTTCCTGGAATTATCCGAACTGGAGAAGAAATTGGTGTTATGTTAGCAATTTCACTCCACGCAGTACACGATACACTAAGGGATATGCTTGTTCCCATTAATAAAAAATATCCGCTTGCTTTACTAATAGAGGCTTGCCGTAATTATCCTGGTCTTTCCAATGCAAAACGAATCACATTTGAATATGTTATGCTGAAAGATATCAATGATAGTTTAGATGATGCTAAGCGATTGATTCAGTTATTGAAAGGGATTCCTGCTAAGATTAATTTAATCCCTTTTAATCCGTGGCCAGGGAGTAATTATCAATGTTCTGATTGGGAGCAAATCGAGCGTTTTGCTGATGTCGTTAATCAAGCGGGCTATGCTTCTCCTATTCGGATACCGCGTGGACGCGATATTTTAGCTGCATGTGGACAGCTTAAATCAGCTTCAGAGCGCTTACGTAAATCTGAACGTTTACGACTTGAAAATGCCATTGGTCATTAGGTAACGCAATTTTCAGCGATATCGAGGCCTATACTTTTTTGTTTGTAATTTAATATCCAAACTTCATGCGATGGCATATGTGAGACAGAGATTAAGATGGATAAGTGCTAGACGAACAGTTTCAGCGTTTATATGCTAAATGGGGTAAGAGATTGTCTATAGTCTGTTTACATAATCTCTGAAATAAGAAGGAAACCTAATTTAGAGGGAATATGAGGTCTTAAGGATTATAACTAATTTCTACCTTATTATCATACTCGTTAATTCGGTTTTATGTCTTTTAAAAGCATCTACGGTAATATCTTTTAAAAAGTGGAGATTGTGCAGTGCCTCATGCTTTTGTTTATTATTTTCTTAAATAAGATCACGCTTCACAAGCAAAACAGAGGATCTAAAATATAAATACCATTGAGTTATCCATTGATATGTTTTTTAAGTATCCCTTAGTGCACTCTTCATATCACGATAATGCTTGAGGAGTATAACAAAAAGCTTCTGTGAAATGTATTGTACTCCTACACCTTTATGTTTAATAAAGGTGTAAATTGGTACCACCATTCTATTTTTCAGCTCCCAATGTTGTAACAGCTTTTAGTACTTGAGATGGTTTATAAGAGGTGTTTTTATTCTTTTCTTAGATAGTTTTTATCCATACGAAAACTCCAGCTTCTCTTGTGATGTACAAAGTAAAGGTATTGTTTTATTCAAAATAAACAGGTTTGAAATGAAAAAATCTTATAATATTTGTTTTGTTATTTAAATTAAAAGCGATACATTACACTTATAAATCAATGTTTTGTAATGATAAGGAGATGGAGGGCAAAGCTGGTAAAAGTACCAGCAATAAGCCAGTCGAGAAAGCGAATATAAAGAGGGTTCTTTTTGAGAGTTTTGGTAAGTTTATGCGCTGTAAAAACGATTGCAATTGTAATGGGGAAAGAAATAGGGATATAAGAGAGTCCTAAAAAGAGCAATTTTTGTGTTGCCATAGGATCATTCGCATTGATAAATTGTGGTAAGAATGTCGCGTTAAAGAGTATAACTTTAGGATTGAGAAGATTAATCCCAATACCAGCAAGATAGTTACGTTTAGCGCTTTGAGATTTAGAAGATGTCTGTTCAAAGGAAAAAGTGGGGTTTCTCCGTAAAGCTTGAAAGGAAAACCATAAAAGATAAAAGGCGCCAACAATTTTCAGAAGAACAAAAGTATGTGGGGCAGCAAAAATAAGCGCTGATAAGCCAAGTGCTACAGCCGTAACCTGAATGGCAAACCCTGTTGCACTACCCAAGGCGCACATAATTCCAGCTTTTTTGCTTTGTGTAATGGTTCGCCCTACAGAAAGCATCATATCTGGTCCTGGAATAAGTGCTAAAATCAACGATGCTAAAGCAAATTGTACAACAATAGACCACTCCGGTAGAAATGACACGTAAATCTCCTTTTATTTTTAAGCAGTGTTCACTATTTATACTTTGAGGCACCTTTATTTACGCTTTTTGCGTCTTTTTAATGTTGCTTAAAAAGAATTTATTTTTATATTTCTTGCATCGTTTTGATTTTTGGGTAGAAATAAAAAAGTAGCTCATATAGAACGTTAAAATGAAAAAGTGGCAAAATATTAGAAAAGTTGTTTTGGCTTATTCAGGTGGATTGGATACGTCAATTATTCTTAAATGGTTGCAAAGTGCGCTAGGTGTTGAAGTTGTAACTTTTACAGCAGATTTGGGGCAGGGAGAAGAGCTAGAACTTGCTCGTCGTAAAGCTGAAATGCTAGGTGTTAAAGAAATCTACATTGAAGATTTGCGTGAAGAATTTGTGCGTGATTTTGTGTTTCCGATGTTTCGAGCCAATACCGTTTATGAGGGGACTTATCTTTTAGGAACATCAATTGCACGTCCACTTATTTCAAAACGCCTTATTGAAATTGCTGAGGAAACAGGGGCAGATGCCATTGCTCATGGAGCAACAGGAAAAGGCAATGATCAGGTACGCTTTGAGCTTTCCGCTTATGCGCTTAATCCTGATATAAAGATTATTGCTCCATGGCGTGATTGGGATTTTAAGAGTCGGACAGATCTCTTTGAATTTGCTCGTATTCATCAAATTCCTGTAGAAAAGGATAAGCAAGGTGAAGCGCCTTTTTCAGTGGATGCAAATTTATTGCATTCTTCATCAGAAGGAAAGATTTTAGAAGATCCAGCACTTCCTGCTCCTGAATATGTCCATATGCGTACTCTTTCGCCGGAAGATGCTCCAGATCAAGCAACCAGAATTACTCTTGGCTTTAAAAAAGGCGATGCTGTTTCAATCAATGGAAAAAATTTATCACCTGCAACTTTACTTGCAGAGTTAAATCATTATGGGCGCGATAATGGTATTGGTCGGTTAGATTTGGTAGAAAATCGCTTTGTGGGTATGAAATCACGGGGTATTTATGAAACACCAGGTGGAACCATTCTTTTGACGGCTCACAGAGCTATAGAATCTTTAACGTTAGATCGTGGCGCAGCTCATTTAAAAGATGAATTGATGCCACGTTATGCAGAACTCATTTATTATGGATTTTGGTTTTCGCCGGAACGTAAGATGTTGCAGGCAGCTATTGATTTATCTCAAGAACATGTTGAAGGTGAAGTCACGTTAAAGCTTTATAAGGGGAATGTAATTATTGAAGGGCGCCAAAGTAAAAAATCACTTTATTCCAGTGAGTTAGTAACTTTCGAGGATGATCAAGGTGTTTATGATCAAAGAGATGCAACTGGTTTTATTAAATTAAATGCTCTACGTTTGCGTACATTAGCAATGCGTCATCAAGGTGATAAAGAAAAGAAATAGAAAATTACGGTGACAAGTGTAATATGGATTAGTGCTTTTGTATGAAATGTCTAGTTTAAGCATTTTTCTGTTGGTTTTTACCGTTCTTTCGTTCAATACTAGAAGCTTATCTTCTGCGCTAATAAATATAATAAGCAAAACCCATGATAATAATAGCAATGAAGGCTTCGATAATCAAAACAGGTCAATTTTGCTTTATAATATTGAATGTTTTTGATTTTTATCAGAACAAAATATATTTATAACGAGGGCGGTTTTTGTATAGTGACTTAAGAGTATAAAGAAATTTTCATCTTTTTGCTTGCTATTATTGACGAATAAATTCAAGAACCATACACCCTATTTTGAAAGAGTGTAATTTTTAGGATAAATAATGATGCGTGATCAGTGTGATACCCTCAACCTTACGCCTGAATTAAAAGATGCAGCTTCTCAATCGAGAACTTGGCCATTTGAAGAAGCACGTAAGATTATCAAACGGTATGAAAAAACGGGTTATCCAGACAGTGTGATATTTGAAACAGGTTATGGCCCTTCTGGTTTACCGCATATTGGAACTTTTGGGGAAGTTGCACGTACAAACATGGTGCGTCATGCATTTCATATTCTCACGGAGAATAAAGTAAAAACAAAATTACTTTGTTTTTCTGATGATATGGATGGTTTGCGCAAGGTTCCTGAGAATGTGCCTGATCGCGAGAGGATGGAACATTATCTTGGTCAACCGTTGAGCCGTGTACCCGACCCTTTTGGAGATGATTATCCTTCTTTTGGAGCGGCAAATAATGCGCGGTTACGGGCTTTCCTTGATCGTTTTGGTTTTGATTATGAATTTGCAAGTGCTACGGATTATTACAATTCCGGTCGTTTTGATGAAACACTTTTCAAAATCCTTGCCTGTTATGACAAGGTTATGGCAATTATTTTACCAACATTAGGTGAAGAACGGCAAGCGACCTATTCACTCTTTCTACCGATTTCTCCCTTTTCTGGAAAAGTATTACAGGTACCGATGATTGCGCGTAATGTTGAAAAAGGGACTGTCACTTATATTGAACCTGAAACAGGAGAAACCATAGAAACAGAGGTTACGGGGGGCAAAGTTAAGTGTCAGTGGAAGGTAGATTGGGCAATGCGTTGGACAGCACTTAGCATTGATTATGAAATGGCCGGAAAAGACCTTATCGATTCCACAAATCTTTCTTCTAAAATTTGTAAAGTATTAGGTGGAACCCCCCCAGAAGGATTCAACTATGAGCTCTTTTTAGATGAGAAAGGGCAGAAAATTTCCAAATCCAAGGGAAATGGCTTAACCATTGATGAATGGCTTACTTATGCCCCAACAGAGAGTTTAGGGCTTTATATGTTTTCAAAACCTAAAACAGCAAAAAGGCTTTATTTTGATGTTATTCCTAAAGCTGTAGATGAATATTATGCTCATCTTTCTGCTTATGGTCGTCAAAAATGGCAAGAACGGCTCAGTAATCCTGTATGGCATATTCATAATGGTTGTCCACCGCAGGTTGATTTGCCTGTATCCTTTGCGATGCTTTTAAATTTGGTAAGTGCTTCAAATGCAGAGAATGCAGAAGTTCTTTGGGGTTTTATTTCTCGTTACGCTAAAGAAGCAAATGCACAAACTTATCCAGAACTTGATCAATTGGTGAAGTTTGCCATTAAATATTTTGATGTTTTTGTTAAACCAAACAAGAAATTTCGTATACCAGATGATAGCGAACGAGCAACATTAGCACAAATTGATGAAAAATTAGCTCATTTACCTGAAACTGTTGATGGCAACATATTACAAAATATGCTTCTTGATGTTGCAAGGTTAACGGAACGCTATCAAGATCATAGCAAAAAAAGCCCTGAAGGTGGGCCTGGTGTTTCTAATGTTTTTTTTCAAATGTTGTATGAAGTCCTTCTTGGACAAGAGCGAGGTCCACGATGGGGATCATTTATAGCGCTTTATGGGATTAATGAAATGCGTGCACTGATTGCTGAAACACTTGCACGTCCTGTGGAGGAATAATGGAACGAAGAGTGCAGGAAGTAAAGCGACGCCGTACATTTGCAATTATTGCTCACCCAGATGCGGGGAAAACAACATTAACAGAAAAGCTTTTATTGTTTGGTGGTGCTATTCAACTTGCAGGAGAAGTAAAAGCCAAAAAAGATCGTATTCAAACCCGTTCTGATTGGATGAATATTGAGCGTGATCGTGGTATTTCCGTTGTGACTTCGGTGATGACGTTTGAATATGAAAATCATATTTTTAATCTCCTAGATACCCCAGGCCATGAAGATTTTTCAGACGATACCTATCGCACACTCACAGCTGTTGATAGTGCTGTTATGGTGTTGGATGGGGCCCGCGGGATTGAGCCTAGAACATTAAAATTGTTTGAAGTGTGTCGGATGCGGGATATTCCTATTGTTACTTTTATCAATAAAATGGATCGTGAGGCACGTGATCCTATAGAGCTTTTAGATGAAATTGAAGAAAAGCTTGCTCTTGATACCGCCCCCATAACATGGCCCATTGGGTCGGGTAAAGATTTTGTTGGGACCTATGACCTTCATCATAACCGTTTTCGCCAAAAAGATGATGAGATAACACAGCGGATCGTTTCAAATCCCAGTGAGGTTGTCCATTTACTTCCCCAATATCAACGTTCCACTTTTCTTGAAGGAGTAGAACTCGCTCAAAGTGTTTGCAAGAATTTTGATCTTCAAGCTTTCCGTGAAGGTCATATGACACCGGTTTATTTTGGTTCAGCTTTGCGAAATTTTGGTGTTCGTGATTTGATCAATGCGCTTATAGATTTTGGTCAAAGTCCTCGTGATCAAAGTGCAGATCAGCGCAATGTCATAGCAACTGAACCTAAAATGACAGGATTTGTTTTTAAAATTCAAGCGAATATGGATCCTAATCATCGTGATCGTATTGCATTTTTTCGGGTATGCTCGGGAACACTTGAACGTGGTATGAAAACAAAGTTGGTCCGAACAGGAAAACCGATGACACTTTCGGCTCCACAATTTTTCTTTGCGCGTTCGCGCCAAATTGCTGATCAAGCCTATGCTGGTGATATCGTAGGGATCCCTAATCATGGAACATTGCGTATCGGCGATACTTTGACTGAAGGAGAAGATATCCTCTTTAAGGGAGTACCAAATTTTGCACCAGAGATTTTGCGTCGTGTTTGTTTAGGCGATCCAATGAAAGCAAAAAAGCTCAAAGAAGCTTTGCAACAAATGGCTGAAGAAGGGGTTGTACAATTGTTTATTCCTGATGATGGGTCGCCTTCTCTCATTGGTGTTATTGGTGCTTTGCAAATTGATGTCTTAAAAGAACGATTAAAAATAGAATATTCTTTGCCAGTGAATTTTGAGTCTGCGCGCTTTAATTTATGCCGTTGGATTTCAGCGCAGAGCAAAGATGAGTTGCAAAAGTTTCTCAGCAATCACCGCTCTGCTATTGCGTATGATTTAGAAGGTGATCCAGTTTTTTTAGCGGAGAACCATTTTTCATTGAATTATGAGGCAGAAAGAGCTCCTAAAATAAAATTTTCTGCTTTTAAAGATTATCAAGTACGCTCTTAAAATAAAGAAAAATCTTTTCTACAATAATTTGATTTATAATGATAATTTATCGTTTTTTATATGGGAACAATCAAAATCATTTGTTTAAAAATCATAAGTAGGATTGGTGTTTGCGTAAAACACTTGAAGCAAGAAATACAATACCTCTTATAGATCTTCTCTATAGCCAAGAGCTTTCAAAATATTGGGTGAGGGTAAAAATGATGATGGTGGTTATAGCGTTATGATGTAATGATGGTGGTGTGTGATGTATCTCATCCCATTCACGGAAGTTTACGTTATACTATTCATTTATATTATTTACGGGATGACATGACGAGGTAAGATCAAGTACAATGAAAAATGTCCCTTTAAAAACAAACATATAAAATTGCAACATAATGATATTTTTGGGCATTCTATTTTGCATAAGGGATGTAATTCTAGCAAGATAGAGGCTTGCACGATAAACTTTCGCAAAACTCTCTCCCTCAAAGTAATCTGTTTGCGCTGTGAAATGTGGAAATATTTTTTTTCCAAGCTTTTTATGGGATTCTAAAATATTATTTATGAAACTGATTTTTTAAGTTTTGCAATATCATGATATCTATTTTTTTCTGAAAGTGATGGAGTATGTAAAGGATATTTTTAGATTGAACTGTATAAAAAATACGGTAAATTTATTTATTATTAAAAGAGTTACAGCGCACTGGTACCTCTAGAACCTTTTAAAACTTTAATATTTATTTTTATATTACCTATTTGAGTTAGAGAATAAACTGTAGCCAATTCTACGTTGAAAAATATCAGAAAAATTTTATATATTTTTTCGCGATGACTTAAGACATATGATTTATTTTGATATTTTTTAAATCTAAACTAAAAAATCTGCTTTATAAACATAGCTTTTCAGTTTTTCCTTGTATAAATATTGTATACAGTCAAAATAATACAAATAATCAATAAGCTGAAATTTGTTATCCCAAATATGAGATCATATGACCTATAAACCGCATGTCTTTTCTATTTCTCCGGGAACTGCTTTTTTGCCTCACTTTGTTGATGCACTACTTTCTGGTAGCCTTATTGATAATTTCGCTCCCAATGGAGATATTCAAACAGCCCTTGCCGATAGCCTTATTTATGTTCCGACACGTCGTGCTGCTCGCGCTTTGCGTTTAGCCTTTGTTGAAAGAAGTGATACACAGTCAACATTTTTGCCAACCATTCGTGCTCTAGGAGATGTCGATGAAGACAGTTTTCTTTTTGTTGAAAATCATACCAGCGCTCTCGATCCACCTATTGGAGAAAGCGAACGTCTTTTACTTTTAGCGCGCCTTATCCGTCCATGGCGTGAAAATTTGCCTGCGCATCTGCGTGCCATGTTTGGTACAGAAGATGTACTTATTCCGGCTCATAGTGCTGATGCGATTTGGCTTGCGCAAGATTTAGCACATTTGATGGATGAAATTGAAGCAGAAGGAGCAGATTGGTCAGAACTTAAAAATATTGCACCTGATATGGTCGCTGAATGGTGGCAAATAACGCTCGATTTCTTGACTATTGTTACGCAAAATTGGCCAAAAATCTTGAAAGAAAGACAACGAAGTAATCCCGCTGAATGGCGTAATCAAGTACTCACAATGCATGCAGAGACTTTGCGATGCATGCAGCCTGATAAACCGATCATTGCTGCTGGTGTATCAGGTTCTATGCCCGCAGTTTCTCATCTTTTAAAGGTTATATCTTCTCTGCCCAAAGGAGCTGTTGTTCTTCCTGGTCTTGATCTTCATATGGATGAAGAACAATGGAATGCACTAAGTACAAGCAATAAAGAAAAAACAGCTTGTGATTTTTTTGATCCTGCAGAAAATGTTTTTAGCCATCCTCAATATCATTTAAAAAAACTTCTAACTCTCATGGAGTGTCAACGTCATCATGTTTGCGAAATTGGCCAACAGAGTAGCACAAAGAAAAAACGAATGGCTCTTTTATCAGAAGCACTCCGACCAGCTTCTACAACAGACAAATGGGTACAAATTGTCCGTGATGATTATGAAAATCTTTGTGCAGATTGGTCATTTATTGAAGCTATAAATGAACGTGAAGAAGCTCTTGCGATAGCTGTTACCTTACGCAAAGCTATTGAAGAACCTCAAAAAACTGCAGCCCTTATTACAAATGACCGTAATTTAGCACGCCGTGTTGCTGTGGAATTACAGCGATTTGGAATTGAAGCAAATGATTCAGGCGGAATACCACTTGCACAAACATTGCCTGTAACTCTCTTACGACTTATTTTAGAAAATGTATTGCAAGATGATGATCCCATAGCTTTTCTTTCTCTTCTTAAACATCCCCTTACAACACTCCAACAAAACCGTCATCGTTTACGGGAAATGGCAGAAAATTTTGAACTTTTTGTTCTTCGAGGGAATACAGGGCGCATCAATCTTTGCGAGTGTGATCAATTTCTTGAAAAATGGATTGATACATCCTTTCATAATAGTTCTGAAATCAACACCCTTGATCAGCAGAAATGTGAAGAAGCACGTCTCCTTTGTCATCTTTTGAAAAAAGCTGTTGAACCTTTAACATCTCTTATGAAACAAGAGAAAGAATGCACCATCAATGAGGCTGCAATAGCAACTGTTGAGGTTTTTGAAAATTTTGGTCGCAATGAGGATAATTCTCTTGCACATCTTTATCAACACGAAGCAGGACAAGTCCTATCAAATTTTTTGTGTGAATTGGTCAGTGATCAATCGGGATTAACATTTCATCTTTGTGAATGGCCCGCTATGTTTTCTGCCATAATAGCAACCCGTTCCGTCGCACCTTCGCCTGGAGGACATCCACGTTTATTCATCTGGGGTACTTTGGAATCGCGCTTGCAAACGGTTGATACAGTGGTCATTGGTGGTCTTAATGAAGGATCATGGCCGATATCAACCCGAAATGATGCTTTTTTATCGCGACCGATGAAAATGATGTTAACTCTGGAACCACCAGAACAGCGTATTGGTCTTTCTGCGCATGATTTTCAATGGGCAATGGGAATGGATAAAGTGGTGATGAGTCGCGCATTGCGCGTTAATCATACGCCTTCCATTCCATCACGCTGGCTACAACGCATGGAAACAGTTGTAGGAAAACAGGTTTGGGAACAAATCCGTGAACGAGGTGAAATACTACGCCATTGGGCAAAGATGCTTGATCATACAAGCATAACTTCTGAGGTGGAACGTCCTTGCCCTTCTCCACCTCTTGATATACGCCCGCGCCATTTTTCAGTCACTGAAATAGAAACATTGCGATATGATCCCTATGCTATTTATGCCAAAAAAATCTTAAGGCTCAAACCACTTAAAGAACTTATTCATGATCCTAGCGCTTCAGAACGTGGAACACTTTATCACGCTATTCTTGCAGCTTTTTGCACACAAATGAAAAATCCAAATGCTGCAAATGCACTCAATGTACTGCTTGCTATTGGGCGTAAAGAGTTTGATAAATTCAACTTTCCACCCGATATTGAAGTAATTTGGTGGAATAGTTTTGAAAATCTTGCTCCACGCTTTATTCAATGGGAACAAAGTTTAGGACTGCGAGAGCGATATTCGGAAGTGGTATCACAAAAAATCCCTATAGGAACAACAGGGGTAACCCTTTCAGGACGTGCTGATCGTCTTGATGTTTTGCCAGATAAAACGGTTGAAATTCTAGATTTCAAAACCGGAACGCCTCCTTTATCAAAACAAGTTCGTGAATTATTATTTCCGCAATTGGCTTTAGAAACAGCTTTACTCATACAAGGGGGCTTCCCAGATTTTCAAGATTTTACACCCTCAAATTTATTTTACATTCCCCTTAACAAAAAAGGTGAAATTAAATCCCAATCAATTCTTTTAAAGAAAAAAGACGGAAAAACTTATCTAAGTGCTGTTGATCTTGCTGAAAATGCATGGGAAAATCTTATCGCACTCATAACTTATTATCAAAATCCACAACAAGGCTATCTCTCACATGCTGTCCCCATGTCAAAACGATATGAAGGTGACTACGACCATTTGGCTCGGTTGTGGGAATGGTCAAGTGGTTTTCATAAAGAAGAGTAATCATGACGTTTTTTTCTATTCCTGAAGCCGCTCTTGATGCACAAGCAACAGCAACACATCCCCAAAAAAACGTGTGGGTTTCTGCAAATGCTGGATCTGGAAAAACCCACGTTTTAAGTGAACGTGTTATCCGTTTGCTTTTAAACGGTACGCCTCCAGCACGTATTTTATGCCTTACTTATACAAGAGCTGCTGCTGCTGTTATGCAATCACGAATTTTTCGCACGCTTTCTAGTTGGAATGAGCTCGATGATGTACAGCTGCAAGAAACCTTAACACGGTTTGAAAAAAAACCTGTTAATGCGCAAAAACTAACTTATGCACGGCAACTCTTTGCGCGTGCCCTCGAAACGCCTGGTGGCTTAAAAATTCAAACGATTCATGCTTTTTGTGAAGCTCTCTTACATCAATTTATGTTAGAAGCCAATATTGCAGGGCATTTTGAACTTCCCGATGATATCGGTCGAAAAAAATTACAACAAGAATCCCGTCGCGAACTTTTAGCCCGTCGTGATGTACAACCTGCTTTGCAACAGTTACTTCAAGTTATTAGCGAACATACTTTTAACCAATTGCTCTATGAAGCAGTTGAAAAGCAACATAAATTGTCTGATTTTTTATCTTCTCTTTTATCTGAAAATGGAGAAGAAAAATTGCGCGAGCTTTTTAACTTAGCGCCCAATGAAACAAATCAATATCTGCTGGAACAAATTAAACAAACAGCGCGCCTTCCTCTTTATGCTCTTAAGCATTGTGAAACCAATGGTAATCAAAGCTTTAAGGATATGGTGGCAAAACTTTCCCAATTAGAAAAGGTGCATGATGAGACAAATATTCTCAATATTATTTCTGATGTTTATTTTACAACAAAAGGTGAGCCGCGTAATTTTTCACATTTATCTCATAAAAAATCAGACGAAATTTGGCCTTTTATTCAACAAATGCTTGAAGATAAACAAAACAAGCTTTCTGTTCTTTTAGAAAAATATCAATGCGCAAAGGTTGCCACCCTCAATATGGCTGCTTTTCAGCTCTGTACTATTTATCTCAAAATTTATAAGAATCTAAAAAAGTCCAATGGCTTCTTAGACTTTGATGACCTTATTGAGCGTACACTTCATTTGTTACAGCGAAAAGGTGCAAGCCAATGGGTGCACTATAAACTTGATCAGGGACTTGATCATATTCTACTTGATGAAGCACAAGACACCAACCCTGAGCAATGGCAAATTATTCAACTGTTGGCACAGGAATTTTTTTCAGGGTATAGCCAACGAACAAACATACGCACTCTTTTTGCTGTTGGAGATGAAAAGCAATCTATTTATTCTTTTCAAGGCGCTGCTCCAGAAAATTTTGCTGCAAATGGACGAATTATTCAAAAAAAAGTGCAACAAACAAATCAGCAATTTGAAAAAATACAACTGCATTATTCTTTTCGCTCTACAGCAGATGTTCTTAAAAGCGTTGATCTTGTTTTTGAAACACCAGAAAACTATAAAGGCCTTTCGGCAGAAAATACAAAAACGGTGCATGAAGCTATCCGTGTTCATAGTCCGGGTGAAGTTATTATATGGGATGCCATTTCAAAAGAAACGAGTGAGTTTCCTCAAGATTGGCATGCAACTGTTAATCATTTAGATACACCTGAAGTCCGTTTAGCAGAAAAAATTGCTGAAACGATTGCCGACTGGTTACAAAAAGGCGAAATGCTTCCAGCAAAAGGACGCCTAATACGTGCAAGTGATATTATGATCTTGGTCCGTAAACGTGATCAATTTGTCTCAGCTCTTTCCCGTGCTCTTAAACACCGTAATATTCCCGTAGCAGGGGCTGATCGTTTACAGCTTACCAAACATATTAGTATCCGTGATTTAATGGCGCTTGCGCGTTTTGTTTTGCAGCCACAAGATGATCTTTCTCTTGCTTGTGTTTTAAAAAGCCCACTTTTTGCTCTTAGTGAAGAGGAACTCTATCAGCTTGCCGTACACCGCACCGGCTCTCTTTGGCAAAGTCTGTGTGCGCATACATCATCGCAGGTATCTGTTAAAGATGCTTTTGAGAAGCTAAACCATTATCGCGCTTTAGTGGATAAAATACCGGTTTTCGAGTTTTATAGCCATATTTTGAACAATGATAAGGGACGACAAAAAATTCTGTCTCGTTTAGGATCTGAAGCAAATGATGTGCTCGATGCTTTTATGGATTATACGCTCACTATTCAAAAAACAGGATTACCAGGATTACAAGCTTTTTTAGAAACATTAAGTGCAAGCGAACCAGAAATTAAACGTGAATTTGAACAAAGTAATGAAGAAATTTGCATTATGACTGTTCATGCTGCAAAAGGACTAGAGGCTGCTGTTGTGTTTTTAGTCGATCCTGGTAGTGCGATTTGGCATCCTCAGCATGCGCCTCACTTGCTTAAAGTTCCTTTAAACAATGCACAATGGAACGGAAAACAAGCCTTTATTTGGCGCCCCAATGAAAAGTTTGATACAAAACTCTCTAAACAAGCAATTTCATATTTAAAAGAGCGTGCAGAAGAAGAATATAGGCGTCTACTTTATGTAGGAATGACACGCGCTGAAGATCGCTTGTTTATTTGTGGGTATAAAGGTCCGAAAACGCCATCTCATACATGGTTACAACTCGTAAAAAAAGCCCTCGAACCGCATGCCCTTGCTATAAAAGATTCTTCGGAAGATATTGCAGCTTGGCGTTATTGCATTACACCTGCTTCTTCTACTTCTATAAACCAAAAAATTTCTTCCGTTGAGTGCCAAACACTTCCACCTCTACCAGACTTTTTCTCCCATAAAGTACCAGCAGAACCAGTGTTACCAAAACCGTTAAAACCGTCAGTGGCGAGCCTTTCCATTGAAGCTGATACAGAGCTGTCCTCAAGTCCAAAACAGCTTACCACTTCACCTGTTTTAGGAGCCATGAACACAAACAGAGCTTTTTCCATTGAATATGGTAATCTCGTTCACCGATTGTTACAGTATTTGCCCGATTGTCCCCCACAAAAACGTCGAGATTATGCTCGAAACTATCTCAATATCAAAGCCTCTCATTGGCATGAGAGCCAAAGAGAAGATGCTCTTTGCCATATTTGGAAAATATTAGATCATGTTTATCTCAAATCCCTTTTCTCTGAGCATTCACGTGCTGAGGTCTCCTTAATGGGTATTGTGAAAATTCGTGGAAAAGAACAAGCAATCTCTGGTCAAATTGACCGTCTCTACATCACGCAAAACAGCGTTATCTTTGCAGATTTTAAAACAGGAACCCCGCCAGAAAATGAAGCTGCTATTGCTTCCCATCATTGGTTGCAAATGGCTCTTTATCGAAAGTTATTGCAAGCTATTCATCCCGATAAAGATATACAGGCTCTGCTTATCTACAGTAAAGAAGCCAAAATTTTTAAACTTCCTCCAGAAAAACTTGAGGCATTTCTTAGTGAAGTTGCCTTATAAGTTACTCTTTTCCTTGCAAAGCATTTTTACATTTTATTTACTTTCATAAAATCGCTCAAACAAACACAACGCACAATCCCTGGTGTAAAAAAGTCCTTTAATAATTTATCTTTGCAATAACTTGATATGAATTGTTATTATACCAATCTATAAAAGGTGAATATAAAGGATAAATCAATGACGTGTATAAAAGTTGATAAGGACAATTTCGAAAGTGAAGTTCTAACCTCTTCCACCCCTGTTGTGGTTGATTTTTGGGCAGAATGGTGTGGCCCTTGCAAAGTGATTGCTCCAATTTTGGATGAAATTTCAATAGAAATGCAAAATCAAGTTAAAATTGCTAAGGTAAATATTGATGAAAATCCGGAATTGGCTACCCAATACGGAGTACGTTCTATCCCTACATTACTAATGTTTAAAAATGGAAATATTTCATCGAATATGGTTGGCGCTACCTCTAAAGGACGTCTTTCTGAATGGATAAAAGATGGGCTTAGTTAATTCCACATATAATCACTATAAAGGAGAGAAATTTTGTCTCTCCTTTTGATTTTTTTAAAATATTCTTTTTTGCATTATATTATAATGAAAAGACAATAAAAATCAAAATTTTAAATGAATTTAAGAATTCGTGCTTTTATGCATGATTCAATTGACCATTTTTTATAAAAAATTGCTTTGTATGAAGAATATATGCAATTCTTTCCTTATAGGCGCGTTAAAAATATTGGGTGAATGATAATTTCATTAAAGGTATTATCTTCTTAGATAAGACTATTGAGATAGATAGTGTTTTCAACACATAAAGGGAGATTTTAAGCAAAAACTTTGCAAATTACTTTTCTGAAGCTCACAATTTTTAAGCAGAAAGAGACAAGCAATTCACTACAGGTTATATAATGCTCTTATAAAGGGTTATCACTTCAATTTAAAATTCTCTTATACTATTCTCTAAAATCAAAATTGTAGGTATCAGATTCTCTAAAATAAATTGATGAATTTCTATAAATTAACGGCTGTCCTTTGCAATTTATGTCATTGTTATATAAAAGAGTCAGCATTTCGTTTCATCTTCCATGGTTGGTGCCTCCATGAAGCCTTCTTTATGTTGTCCATCATCTCAGATTTCATAGGTAGTACTGAGGTATTATCAAATTAAAAAATGATGATGTTCATGTTTTTTTAAAATGTACGAATTGTAAAAGACTGTTGCAAACATTCAATGGAATGTTGCGCTGATCTAACTGTTACATGACGCCCATGTTCTTTATAGTGTAAGGTGAGTGCAAAAGTGGCGAGTTCTAAAAGAGCTGTATTTCTTTCTGGCCATTCAACAAGTAAAATATTTTTCTCACGAGCTTCATGAAGCCCTAATTCATCAATTTCTTCTGCCATAGAAAGGCGATAAAGATCAGCATGAATAATTTCAAACTTTGGAAGTTGATAGCTTTGCACAAGAGTAAAAGTAGGGCTTGGAACATCCATAGTGTTATCGTTCGCAAGTGTTTGAATGATTGTACGTGCAATGGTTGATTTTCCAGTTCCAAGATCTCCTTGCAGCGTTACAAGATCTCCTGGCTTTAAAGAAAGAGCTAAATTTTGTGCAAAAAGCTTTGTTGCCTCTTCATTTTCAAGAAAAAAACTAAAATTCATTAAAAGTTCCATGAAATGGATGAAAAATTTTTGTTATCATAAAGGTTAAAATTAAAAAATCGTATCTCCTTTGGAGAGTGGGAAAAAACATTTAACTGTTGTTCCTTTTCCAGAACCGGTAAGAATTTCAACATGTCCACCGTGTAGTTCAACGAAACTTTTTACAAGGGAAAGGCCAAGACCCGCTCCCGCACGCCCACCATGGTGTGAATGGGAAGAAAAACGTTTAAAAATACGATCAAGAACGTCTTCTGGGATGTCAGAGCCCTGATTATGAACGCTAAAGACAATGTTATCATCTTGTTCATCGACGCAAAATTCAATAGTACTCGCCTCCGTTGCAAAATTAATAGCATTACTCAGTACATTCACAAAAATTTGATGCAAGCGCTTTTCATCAGCAGAAATAGAATTTAAGGAAGGAGAAATTTGTTGTAAAAGCGTAATATGCCGTCCATTAAGGCGATCTTCTACACGTGCTACTGCTTGTATCATAGCATCGGCAATGTTAACCGATTTTATGTCCAACTCCATAATGCCTGCATCAAGGGTAGCAAGATCAAGAATATCGTTAACAATATTTAAAAGAGTTCCTGATTCTGAATGAATGTGTTCAAGATATTCTTGTTGACGTTCATTGATAGAGCCGAAAATTTGATCACGTAAAATATCCGAAAATCCAATAATATTGGTGAGAGGTGTGCGTAATTCATAAGAAACATGTTGGACAAATTCATTACGCAAACGATCAGCACTTTCTAATGCTTCATTTTTTTCTTGAAGAGCACGCGCAACATGGACAGTGTCCGTAACATTCACAAAAGTAAGCATCGTTTGTCCATTAGGAAGAGGGACCAGAGTATAGTCAATAATCATATCATTTTTAAGATCTATACGACCTGAAAATGTTTCACGTTTTTCAGCAAAACCGGTAATGAACTTGGTAAATTGATCCCATTCTTGCCCCAAGGTTAAGGCTGAACAATGGCTTTGTAACTGTGTAATATGGGTTCCTTCTACCAGTAAATTATAAGGAAGAGACCACAATTTCGACAAGGCAGGATTCGATAAGCAAAGGCGTCCATCAGTACCAAAAACGACCACACCTTCAGAAAGTTTATCAAGTGTTTCACCTTGTATTTTAATAAGTGTATTATAACGGCGCTCAAGATCAATTTTTTCTGTAAGGTTTTCGTAAAGCCAAGTGACACCTCCTTGTGGATGAGGGTTCGAGACAACACGCACCGTACGTCCATCTGGAAGATTCCAAATTTGTTGGTTCGATTCTGTTTGCCAATAGGCTTTTAAAAGTTCTTCTTTCCATGCGCGCCAATCAGGGTGTTCAGCAATGAGCCCCTTTTCACGTAAACGTTCAAGAAACAATGTATGGCTTGGTTCACTTTCTAAAAAAGAACTCTCCAACGGCCATAAAATTTTGAAAGCATGATTACAGAATTTTAATTTTTGGTTTGTATCAAAAATGGCTACAGCTGTTGAAATTTGGTCAAGTGTTTCACAATGGCTTTGAAGAACATATCTTAATTCATGAGCAAGATTTTCATATGCGCTGTCATCACGTGCAAAAGCTGCCATCCCTTCAGCTGTTGTAATACGTGTAAGATGAAAACGGTGTCGTTCTCCACCAATAACCGTATAAACATGTTCTTGAAAAATTGTTTCTGTTTCATCTGTTTTGCGTTGTGTATTTTCATTGAAAAGATCCCCCACGTCATCACTGTCTTCACGAAAGTCTGTCATTTCTCTAAAGGCGCGATTGATAAAACAAACTTTTCCTTCACAATCTTTTATCCATACGGGCTCTTGAATAAGATCAAGAAGATTACGCTGCATTCTCAATTCAGTAAGAAGGCGGGCGATATCTTTCTGTAAACGAGAATTTTCTTTCTGTTGTTTTGAGATATCTTGAAAACGAGCAATGGCGACTGTTCCTGCGATGACTCCTGTAACTTGTAGCGGTACATTGTTTGTGGTGGTGATAGAAAGATCAAAAGGGTGACATTTACAACGTAGTTGAGTCAATGCATAATCAAGTTCTCGCAGAGAATTTTCTTCAACCCAGAGCTCAAAACGCTGAAAATCTTTCTGATCGATTCCTATTTTTTGCAATGCAGAAAGAGCACCAACAACACGGGGTAAGGTTGTTGGATTTTCCCAAATAAGAAGGAGTTGCTCGGTTTCTTCCAGAAGCCATTCATAATATTTAAGTTTTTCAGAAAAATTTGCCTGAATTATCTTCAAAGGCTTCTGTGCAGTTTTTTTTGCACGCACGGTAACAGCTATACACGAGAGAAGTGAAGCACAAGAAATTCCTCCACACAGCGCTAAAAGCAGCCATGGACCATTCGGCAAAGTGAAGAAAAATGGTAAATAACCTTCCAATGACTGAGCAAAAGCGCATGTTGGAGAAAAAAAGAAAAAAAGGCAAAATATATACGTATAGATTCGGATCTCTTTTTGAGTTTTTTCTTTGGGGTTATAGTCACCAAAGCTGAGCACGGCATCTTTCCCTTTTTTAACCCAAGGAAACGTATTAGTAACGGTAATGGTTTGGTTTATAAGGTCCTTGTGGTGAGACTCCAATATAAGCGGCTTGTTCTTCTGATAAAACACTTAATTTTATTCCTAACCGATCCAGATGTAGACGTGCAACCTTTTCATCAAGATGTTTAGGCAAAACAGTGACTTCATTTGTATAGTGTTCTGAACGGGTAAAAAGTTCAATTTGCGCTAAAACTTGATTAGTAAACGAGGCCGACATGACAAAAGAAGGATGCCCAGTCGCATTCCCGAGGTTTAACAAACGCCCTTCAGAGAGCAAAATGATGCGTTTTCCATCGGGAAAGGTGATCATATCAACTTGTGGTTTAATATTTGTCCATGGCAAATTTCTAAGGGCAGCGACTTGGATTTCGTTATCAAAATGACCAATATTTCCAAGAATACACATATCCTTTACTTGTCGCATATGATCTAAACGAACAACATCTTTATTGCCTGTTGTCGTGATGATAATATCAGCACTGGAAGCAGCATCATCCAAATTAACAACTTCATAGCCATCCATAGCGGCTTGAAGAGCGCAGATAGGATCAATTTCTGTTACTTTAACACGAGCCCCAGCACCAGAAAGAGATGCTGCTGAACCTTTTCCTACATCACCATAACCACAGACAATGGCAGTTTTACCAGCGATCATCACATCTGTGCCACGTCGAATACCATCGACCAATGATTCTTTACATCCATATTTATTATCAAACTTTGATTTAGTGACGCTATCATTAACATTAATAGCAGGAAAAGGTAGAAGTCCTTCTTTTTGTAACTGATAAAGACGGTTTACACCTGTTGTGGTTTCTTCGCTTACACCTTTAATTGCCGCGCGCTGTCGTGTAAAAAAACCTGGCGTTGCATCCATACGCTTTTGTATTTGTTTGAAAAAAATTTCTTCTTCTTCTGTTTTGGGATGCGATAAAATATCTTTATTTTGTTCTGCACGACTTCCCATTAAAATATAGTTTGTGGCGTCAGCTCCATCATCTAAAATAAGATTGGAAGGATTACCATCTGGCCATTGGAAGATTGCATCTATATAAGTCCAATATTCTTCCAATGTTTCACCCTTAACGGCAAATACAGGAATGCCAGTTGCGGCGATAGCTGCTGCTGCATGGTCTTGCGTAGAAAAAATATTGCTAGAGCTCCACCGTATATCGGCGCCAATCGCTTTTAATGTTTCAATTAAAACAGCTGTTTGAATTGTCATGTGCAATGAGCCAGAAATACGCGCTCCGCGCAAAGGTTGGCTGGAAGAAAACTCCTTACGACAAGCCATCAAACCAGGCATTTCAGTTTCAGCAATATCAAGTTCTTTACGACCATAAGCGGCAAGTGCAATATCTTTGACAACAAAATCTTGAGCTGCCATTCTTCATTCCTTTAAAATAAGTTTTTCCAAGACGGTAGGAGAAATTAAAAAAAAATGCAAGACAAGAAGAGGACTTCTTTATGTGAAAAAGCTCTTTTAAAATCTCCATAAATTTGTGCAACAAATATGCATTTATGGATCTGAGTAGTGATGTTACTGACGGAGTAGGAGATCTTCATGATAAGTTTTATTATATAAACAAAATTCTATCCTTTTCACGTAACTTTAAAGCTTTTAAAAGTCCCCAGAGGGAATACCTTTTAAATAATAAAAATGGTGCATTGCTTTACAGTTTTTATATCGATTTTTATGGGATAATATCGAAAGTAGCATACTCGTATTCTACTCACTTATGCGGTTGTTGAAAAAGGAAGAATTACTTTAATCTCATTATTAAGCTTTTTAGCAAAATAATATAAATGCAAAGCCATAGATTATCATGTTTATGGATAGGCAGTTCAGAATCGGTTCTTTAGGATTCCAATGTTGCACCTGCTCTTGGATAAAGATAGTTTATAAGAAGTGCTTTTCTCCTGTTTTCAACGATTTTTATCAAAAGACTATAGATATACGATTAAACATTTTTTGTGATACTAAATGGAGCATTAAAAATGTAAAAACATCACTCTATTGAACACTCTGATTTTAAAACCGCTAACAACGCGCTATGAATTATAAATCAAATAATTAACTCAGTTTTGGAAGAATTTATTCTAGACGAGTAGGTTTTGGGAAAATTGACCATGTGGACGAAATCGCCAGAGATAACTTGGCAAGAATGCTGCCATTGCTCTGGGGGTAATACCCACACCTTCTAGAGTATATCCATTCTCTATAGCTTCTTTAGAAACAATGTTATCCATTTGCAAAAAACGTATCTGATTGGCTGTTACGAGTGTTGGTACAAAAGGCAATTTACCGATTGTTCCCAAAATTCCTCCAATCAATAGACCGACAGAAAGAGGCATAGATAGGATTGTTTTTTTACGGTGAATAATTTTGAGTATATTTTCAAGAGTATTTTGGAGGGTGATAATCTGGGGACCACCAAGATCATAATTTTTTCCCCAAGCAACCTGTCCATCTAAAGCGCGCACGATAAACTCAGCAACGTCACCAACATACACGGGTTGCAATTTGCTTTGTCCACCTCCAAAAAGAGGCATAATTGGTAAAAAACGTGACAAATCTGCTAAGGTGTTAAAGAAACAATCCTCTGGTCCAAAGATAACGGATGGACGGATAATAATTGCTTGAAGATGCTTGTTGTGAATGATTTGTTCACCCATAAACTTAACACGTGCATAAAGACATGAAGCATTCTCGTTAGCCACAAGTGTTGACATATAGATGAGCGGAATACCAGTTTCTGCTGTTAATTCAGCAACATTGTAAACACCATCAATTTGTGTGTTTTTAAAATTCGATTGACTTGCTTGTTTTAAGCTACCAGGCAAAAACACTGCCGCATCAGCTCCAAGCAACGCGCGTGCAACAGAGGCACGATGCTTGATATCTGTTTTAAGCATTTGGGTTTGTCCTACTTCTCCTATTTGGAGCATATAATAAGCTTTTTGTGGACAACGAACAGCGATACGAACGCGATATCCCCGCTTAGTCAAAGTTTCAACGACATGTCGTCCTACAAAACCGGATCCGCCAAAAACAGTAATGAGTTTAGGATGTTGATAAAGTGCACAATCAAGTTGCATGATTAAAAAGTCTATCTTTCAAAGCTTTAAAAATAGCTAATTATCTAGCACGGTGGTGTTTTATTGTCACGCAAAATATCACCCGCAAGATAAAGAGAACCACTAATAAGAACAATAGCCTCTTTATATTCCATTTTAATTTTATGTAAAGCATCTTGTAGGTGCGCTTTTGGGGCAGCAGGGATTCCTACTTTTTGGGCTGATTTAGCTAAGTCTGTTGGAGAGATACTGGCATTATTGTTAAGCAGCGGTATCGTATATACTTTATCGACAAGGTTAGCTAAAGGACGAAAATAACCGACAGCATCTTTGGTATTAAGCATGCCAGCAATCATAATAATGGGGCGATCTGTTTTTTTTCTCCATTGTGTAAGTTCTGCCGCAATAACTTTTCCTGCAGCAGGATTGTGACCACCATCTAACCATAAATCAATATCAGGAGATAGTTGATCAACCAAAAGTCCTTGGGTAAGATGCTGCATTCGTGCGGGCCAATAAATATTTTTCAAAGCGTCATTTATGGTTTGTTCTGAAAGTTGAAAACCCGCTTGATAAACTGCTTCAAGAGATGCACTAGCATTAGCAATTTGGTGGTCTCCAATAAGGTTAGGAAGAGGAAGATCCATGAGACCTTGATTGTTTTGAAAAACCATACGTCCATGTTCTTTATAGCTTTGATAATCTTGATCAAAGAGAGCATAAGATGCTTTATTTTTATCGGCAAGGGGTATTAAAGTAGCAAGAGTTTCTTCATAATTCTGCTTTCCGATGACCACTGGAACGTTTGGTTTTATAATTCCCCCTTTTTGAAAAGCGATTTGAGCAATTGTATTTCCAAGAAAGCTCTCATGATCATAATCAATGGGCATAATAAGCGATACAGCTGGTTTGTTAACGACATTGGTAGCATCAAAACGTCCTCCCAATCCAACTTCTAAAATGACAACATCAGCTGGATGTATACTAAACAACATAAAGGCAGCGGCTGTAAAAATTTCAAAAATAGTAATCGGCTCTTGACGATTTACTTTTATAATTTCACGGATTGTCTCAGCCAATTGGTTTTCTGTAACAAGTTGACCACCTCCTTTTTGACCTAACCGGCAGCGTTCATTCCAGTTGACGAGATGAGGTGAGCTATAAACATGAACGCGGTATCCTGCACTTTCCAAAAGAGCACGGCAAATTGCTGAAGCAGATCCTTTGCCATTTGTTCCAGCGATGTGAATAACAGGGGCAAGTTTTAAATGTGGGTTACCAAGACGCTCTAAAAGGTGAACAATACGCTCTAAAGAAAGATCAAATTTTTTCGGATAATTTCTTAGTAAATCATCCACCACCCTTTGTATTTGACTTTGTTGCATAAACTTAAGCTGCTTTTGTCCTAGAAAGCGATGTTTGAGAGTCTGTTGGGGATGGATCGGAAGGGTTAAAAACAGCAGGGCGTTTCATCATCAAGCGTAAAATACGCGCAATTGTTGTTTTCATTGCTAAACGCGATACAACCATATCAATCATACCATGTTCAAGCAGATATTCACTACTTTGAAAACCTTCTGGTAGGGTTTCGCGTATAGTTTGTTGAATCACACGTGGACCAGCAAAACCAATCATAGCGCCAGGCTCGGCAATGTGAATATCACCAAGCATGGCGTAAGAAGCAGTAACACCACCGGTGGTTGGATTAGTCAGCACAACAATATAGGGAAGCTTTGCTTCTTTCAACATTTCAATCGCTACAGTTGTACGGGGCATTTGCATCAACGAGAGTGTTCCTTCTTGCATTCGTGCACCACCAGAAGCAGCAAAAAGAACCAGCGGACGCCTTTCAGCAATGGCAGTATCAAAAGCTTTGATAATAGCTTCTCCTGAAGCCATACCAAGTGATCCACCCATAAAGGCGAAATCTTGAACAGTTGCAATAATTGGTAAGCCTTCAATCGTACCACGTGCACTTAAAATATTGTCATCAACCCCAAGTTTAGAACGATAATCTTTTAACCGGTCAATATAGCGTTTTTCGTCACGAAATTTTAAAGGATCTGTTACAACTTTTGGATTTTCAAGAGCTGTATAAACACCATCATCAAAAAAATGCATGAGACGATTTTTAGCACTGATACGCATATGATGACCAGAATTGGGAGCTACAAATTGATTAGCTTCCAGATCTTTATGGAAGACCATTTCACCACTGGTAGGATCTTTAATCCATAGATTTTCTGGAATTTCACGGCGCCCCAATATAGAGTTAATTTTAGGACGAACATAATTTGTAATCCAGTTCATCTTTATAACCTTCCTTTAAATATTGTGCATCTTTTGCATGATTTGAAAGAATATAGAACTTAAGCAGTCACATTTACTTTACCGGTTGAACAAAGGAGTCTATTTAATACTTTTATCAGCGTACGTATAGCTTGTTTTTTAATTTTTAATTTTTCCCATATCATAACAATCATATGCATCATGAAGAGTATTCCCTATAATAAATTTCTCATAAGTTCTAAGAACTTACATGTTTGTATTTTTTACTTTGGTGTTAAAATTTACTCCTTGCGATGGTTAACAAACGCCTTATTTTTAATAAAAAATGAATATCCAATTAATCATTCGTATCAACAGTTTTGAAGAAAAGAAACCTTATAGTATAAGGCGCTAACAAGGCTAAAATAATCCATTAAAGATAATGAATACAATAACGCTATATTAGCGAAACGCTAACATCAGAGCAAGATTTTTTTCAAAAGGTTTCTTTAAAGCGCACGCTTTTTACAATTAAAATAGAATACGCTCAAAATATCATTATATTACTCATTTACGTGCTTGTTTTACACAGATATCTTTCAATAATTTCCAAAACTCTCTTATGAAGAGTATACACTCTCCATGAATGGTATAAAAGACATTATGCTATCCGTTTTTACTGAAATAGAGGGTACAAAGCGGCACCATCATATTCTTTTTCAGTTTTCAATACGACGATAATGTTTGCATTAAGAGGATTCATATAAAGATATTTCACGCTTTTTTGAAAGTACTTTTATCCGCACACCACCTCCGTTTATGACATATTAACAAACGATTTCAATTGATCCAATATGAATAGGATTAAAATGAGAAACCCTCATAATATTTAGGTTTTTCACTCATGTCATAAAACGATAAATTATCATTATAAATCAATATATTGCCTTAATAAAAAGAAAAGCATAAAATTTTATATTATGCTTTTGGGGGCTTACAAGTTTTGTTTGATTTAAAGTTAAGGAGCATTATTTTTGTGTGATGCGTGCTATGTCTTTTGGGAAAGCGTTTTGTGTAAATGTGTCATAAAGGCGGCGGCAAAAAGCGGTGTTGCTAGATTAATAATAGGAATCGAAACAAAAAGCGCTATCAATAATCCTGCGCCAAAAACCGTTGTGTAATGAGTATGTAAAAAAGCACGGGCATCTTGTTCTGTTCGAAAACGGTAAGCCGCAAACAAGAAATATTCATGACCGAGCAAATAACCATTAATAAGATAAAAAGCAATTAAATTAATACCTGGTATGAAGAATAAAATAAAAGCAATTCCATTACCAAGAAGGCTTAAAATAACAAATTTAAAGGAAATGATAAGAGAACGCTGAAACGGCAAAGCTTGTCCAATAGGCTCGTTTGGGTAATCCTCTTTTTCAATGATTTCAGCAGCAGAGTCAATGAAAAAACCACCAATCATAGCTGAGATCGGTGCAATCAAAAAAGCCAACAAAAGAGCCAAACCAAGATTAAAAATGATAAGCATGCTAAAACCAATCCATCCCGCCCAACTAGGGAGTCCAGGAAGAAATTGAGCAATCCAGGGCCAAAAGTAAGACACAAAAAGTTGGTGCACACATAACCATAAAATGGTGAGAATGAAAAAAGTAACCCCCAATGCTTTCAGTATCATAATACGATATTGCGAGGTTAGAAGACGTTGTAAAGCACGATAAGCAGCAGTAAAAATCATAGATTAGTAAATTAAGGAAAGAAGCAAAAAAAACAAGAAATATATTTATTGTATGATTTTTTCTTTCTTTGAATTACAAGATTTTTTTCAAGAACATTATAAAAAACGGTTAAGGTTTCTTTGTTAAAAATAAAGTTTGAATAAATAGAAATTTTGATTTTTAAAAACAAAGAAGAATTTAACAAAGTAGCTGTTGTAGAAGAAATTTTTAGTATTTTTGTACATAGTGTAGATTATTGCGTTTATATGATATATGTAAAAAATTAAGGAATAAGAACTATTTGGTAGAAAAGTTGTTTATTTTTATTTATTCAGTAGAGTTATCTAACTTCGTTTATCTAAATGTTTAATTGTTTTGCACAATTCCTAAAATTCTGTACTTTTCTACTATTTGGCGGCATGCTTTTGCCTCTCGCTTTCAAAAAAATATTGAGTTCAATGGAATAGGGGTAACGTAGTAGCTCCGTAGATATTCTAATTTTGGGCAACAGAATGATTAATATGATAGAAGTGGAAAAAATAAGCTTAGGCGATTGACCGTCAGATCCCATAGAAAAGAGCAGTTTTTTGAGAAGAAGCAAAGAAAGGGAGAAACCACGGATGCTTAAAAATGATGAAATTTTTAATTTTAAAAGCCATAAGTGCAATGAAGTAAGCATTCATTGAAGCACTTTTCATACAAGTGGTGCACTGTATCAAATAATTTTTAGATAATAACACCACTAATTTATCGAAGAGAATTGATCATTTTCAACTTGAATAAGAATCCCAAATATAGAAATATTCTTTAATTTCAAAGACTCTATTCAACATCAAAAAATTATTTACGTACACATTATAGGCGAGACCAATGTATGGATACAAAGCTTTCGATAAAGGAATAAAAATGCTTCTCATGAAACATCACAATGTGAGGATATCATGGATCAAATTCTAGTTTTTGTGGTCTTGGTATTCTGGAGAGAGGACATACACATTTAATCTTAAAGACCGATCACTGAGGAAAATAATAAAGGCTTCAGTTTCATAAACTTATAGACAGTGGTGCAGTGAATTTTGTCTACACTCTTTATAAGCGTCAGTGTGAGATATGCTTCAAATTGCATTGAGATGTTATAATATCATTGATTTATACATTATTTTTCATAGCGAATAAGAGCTCAAAATAAAGTTGTCATATTTTCTCATTAGCTGCTCTCATTATGAAACAATCAAAATCATTTATTTGCATATCATAAATATGACCAATATGGGGATAAAAACATTGAAGAAAGAAAATGCTTTTTATAAATTTTATCCATTACAAGAGCTTTGTCAAAATTGATGGTAGCCAAAGTGAATGATAGCTTGTTTTTTATAAGCTGGCGAGACAGTGGTGCAATAGATTCTACTTTTATGAAGGCTAGGGTGAGATAGGATTTTAAAAAAACATTTCCCAACGCTCATCATACCCATTTCGCAACAGCGTTTGTGAATGGTATATGGGTAAAGCTCTCGTGAATAATATAAAACTTATAGGGCATCACTAACTTTACGCTTAATAAAAAGAGCACGCTGGCACCATCATCCTCAGTGTTGTCCGAGACAAGCCCTTGGTGCTTGAGACGGTCCATTATAAGCGCTTTTAGTTCTTTCTTAAACGTTTTGTATTCATACAGTTATCCTTGTTTAAAACGTGCAAGAAAATGATTTTTATTGATTCAATATGAGAGAGATTGGAAATAAGAGAATCTTACGATGTCTGGGATTCTAATTTAATATGAACAATGCTAGGTTATCATTATAAATCAAAAATATTATATACTAATTGAGATGGATAGACACCTATTGTCAGTTCTATTTTATAAGGTGTTTTAATATCAACGCGTTTGAAGAGTTCTTATTTGCAAAGGGGTATATTTTTCTCATGAGGAGTAGATGTTTGGGGGGCAAAAAATGATACAATCACGTTTGCTAATTTTTGCGCTACGTGTTGTTTACTCATATGAGGCCATTGTTCAACTTTTTTTCTACTTACGAGATAAACTTGATTTGTATCAGCACCCATGACACTTGTACCATCTACTTGAAGAGAAATATCATTAGCAAGAATGAAATCAGCTCCTTTTTCAACACATTTTTTTTGCGCATTGGCAATGATATCACATGTTTCAGCAGCAAAACCAATGACCAATGAGGGGCGGTTTGGAGCGTGTCCAATCGTTGCTAAAATGTCAGGATTTTCGACTATATCAAGGGATGGTGGTATTTTATGAGCATTCTTTTTAATTTTGTGTAAAGACTGCGTTTGACTGCGCCAGTCACAAACAGCGGCAACAAAGATGGCACCATCAGCAGGCAATGCGGTTTGAACGGCTTTTAACATCTGTTGTGCTGTTTCAACATGAATTGTTTTTACTTCTTGTGGGTTTGCAAGATGAACAGGTCCACAAATAAGTGTTACTTTTGCACCCAAATGTGCAAGAGCGGTTGCGATGGCATGACCTTGTTTACCTGAGGATCGATTAGCAAGATAACGTACTGGATCAATTGGTTCATGGGTAGGACCAGAGGTAACGATGAAATGGCGGCCAAAAAGAGGTTTTTCATGCACATTCAAAAGATTCTCTATAGCAGCGACAATAGTTAAAGGTTCGCTCATACGTCCATATCCAATCTCATCACGTTCAGCCATATTTCCGATTTCTGGTCCGATGATATGAACGCCATCTGCGTGCAATTGTGCAACATTACGAATAGTTGCTGGATGCACCCACATGGCTGGATTCATGGCGGGTGCAATCAAGAGTGGACAGCGTGCTGCTAAAAGGACACAATCAGCCAGATCATCTCCTATGCCATTGGCTATTTTTGCAATGCGGTTGGCTGTAGCAGGAGCTAAAATAATCAGATCAGCATCACGTGCTAATCGGATATGTCCGATATCATGTTCTTCTTCGCGTGAAAATAAATCAGTATATACAGTACCACCGCTTAAAGCTTCAGCGGCTAAAGGCGTAATAAATTTTTGCGCCGCTTTTGTCATCACAACTTTTAAATGTGCTCCACGTTCTTGTAAACGGCGAATCAAATCAAGGGCTTTATAAGATGCAATACTTCCACCAATAATAAGAAGGAGAGATTTTGATTTCAATGATTGCACTTCAACAGCACTGGCATGAGAGGGGAGTGTGGTGTCAGTAGGGGGATTGCTTAAAAGACGGCGGGCTTCTTCTTCCATAGAAATACCGTTTTGCGCGGCGCGTATGCGCAAAGCTTCTTTGGTTTCAAGAGACAGGTTACGAATAGTAATACTGGCCATAAAATACCTCCAAGAAATAAAAATGATTTCAATGATTTCATTGTTGATATTTTTAGCATATTAAGGAGATTAGAAAAGATGAAAAAAGTAAAAAGTAAGACAAGCGCAACAAAGTGCAATGATGAAAAGACTATAACGACCATAACGGTTTCTGTGGCTTTGTTCCACAGCAAGTTGTTTGAGGGTAGCAGGAGAAAGATTAAAACCTGTTTTTCTCATTTGATTGAAATCTTCTTCTATTCGTTGGAAATTTTGAACCAATTGTGGTGTTTTGCGTGCCAGCGAAAGGAGAGCTTGTGCTCCTTCACTAAAGTCTTTTGCAACGCCTACGGGTCCTAAATTTTTACTAATCCATTCTTTGACAATGGGTTCAGAAGCTTTCCACATATTAAAAGTGGGGTCTAATGTGCGGGCAACACCTTCCACGACAACCATCGTTTTTTGCAGCAATAAAAGTTCAGGTCGCGTTTGCATGTCAAATAATTCAGTGACTTCAAACAATAAAGTGAGCAATTTAGCCATGGAAATGCTTTGTGCTGATTGTCCGTGAATTGGTTCGCCAATAGCGCGATTGGCTTGTGCAAAGCTTTCGATATTATGGTGTGAAGGAACATAGCCTGCCTCAAAATGGGCACGTGCAACTCGATGGTAATCGCGGGTAATAAAGCCGTAAAGAATTTCAGCAAGGAAATGCTTTTCTTTTTTGCCAAGCCTTCCTGTAATGCCTAGATCAACAGCGACAATACATCCTTTTTCATCTACGAATAAATTACCAGGATGCATATCGGCGTGAAAAAAACCATCACGCAGTGTATGACGAAGAAAAGATTGAATAAGCGTAATAGCAAGCGCCTTCAAATCAAATCCTGCCTCTTTGAGTTTGGAAGTTTCGGATATTCTTATACCATCAATCCATTCCATTGTAAGAACATTACGTCCTGTCCGTTCCCAGTCAATACGTGGAACCCGAAAGCCTGTATCATGTTGAATATTTTCAGCCATTTCAGATATAGCTGCTGCTTCTAAGCGTAAATCCATTTCAAGTCGTGTTGTTTGTGCTAAAGTATCTACCACACAAACAGGACGAAGCCTTCGAGAGGCAGGGATATAGCGCTCTTGTAAATGAGCAATGAGATAGAATCCTCTAAGATCTTTAGAAAAACGTGCTCTGATATTGGGACGAATAACTTTTACAGCACATTTTTTCTTATGGCCAGTTTCATCACTGTATTCAGCTGGATGAACTTGAGCAATAGAAGCGGCGGCAATGGGGGGATAAAAATTTACGAATAAATCATCAATAGAGCGACCAAGAGAACTTTCAATTTGAGCAATAGCGGCAGTGCAAGAAAATGTTTGGACACGATCTTGTAGCTGTGACAAATCTTCCGCAATATCACGCCCAACAATATCAGGTCTTGTGGCAAGAAATTGACCAAGTTTTATGTAAGAGGGTCCAAGCTTATTAATGGCATATGAAATATTTTCAGATCGCTGTTTCTTTTTTGTTTTGCGTCGTGCTAATGCATTCGCTATACGATGACATAGCGCTGGAAATCCTTGAAGATCATCATGAGGAAGAGCACTTAAAACACCTTCACGTGTTAAAACCCATCCTGCACGCATCAATTGAAAGTAAGGGGAAATTTGCACCATTTTTAAATTTTCCAACCTGAATGCAGCGCTGCAATCGCACCGGTGAGATTGCGGTACGATACCCGCGAAAACCCCGCATGCTTGATCATATGGGAAAAATCATCTTGCTTAGGAAATTTGCGGATAGATTCAACCAAATAACGATAAGCATCGCCATCATTTGCGATAAATTGACCTAGCTTAGGGATAGCATGGAAAGACCAAAGATCATAAATTTTATCGAGCCAAGGCATCTCGACATTTGAAAATTCTAAACATAAGAAACGTCCACCGAGCTTTAAAACACGAAAAGCTTCTCTAAGAGCTTGATCAATATGAGGAACATTGCGAATTCCAAAAGCAATCGTGTAAGCGTCAAAGCTTTGATCTTCAAAAGGTAGATTTTCTGCATTGGCTTCAACAAAATCAATCAGAGGGGCAAGACCATTTTTTTGTGCGCGTTTTTTGCCAACGCTGAGCATTGAGCCATTAATATCAAGCACTGTAGCATGGGCTTTTTGGCGTGAAGCATTAAGAATACGAAAAGCAATATCACCTGTACCGCCAGCGACATCAAGAACTTTCCAATGAGAAAGTGCTGGTGGGGAAAGCCAAGCAATCATGGAATTTTTCCACACACGGTGTAGCCCTAAGGATAAGATATCATTCATCTTGTCATAATTTTCAGCAACAGAATGAAACACACCATCCACCATGGATTGTTTTTGTGTTTCATCTACTATTGTAAAACCAAAAGAGTGCTCCATGCCACCCTTGGTTCCTACACGTTCTGTTTCAATTGCCATGTATATGATCTTCCTTATTTTTCTTTTATCGTAAATGAAATAGAGAGGGAATGTTCAACTACGAAAAAACAACGTATAAAACTACGACGTTTACACAGCCAAAAACAGAAGAGTACCTTTAGATATCAAGATTGGCAACGCTTAAGGCATTGTCTTGAATAAAAATACGTCTAGGTTCAACTTCATCACCCATGAGACGAGAAAAGAGTGAATCTGCATCGGTTGCATCATTAATCTTTACTTGTAAAAGAGAACGTGCATTGGGATCAAGCGTTGTTTCCCAAAGTTGTTCAGCATTCATTTCCCCAAGACCTTTATAACGTTGAAGAGTAACACCTTTTTTACCGTTTGTAAAAATGCTCTCTAAAAGGCTCATAGGACCAAAAATACGCTCTGTTTTATCTTTGCGACGTAAAAGAACAGGAGGATGATATATGTCGATAAAATTTTGAGAAATGCGATCAATTTGGCGTGCGTCAGTTGAATTTATAAGTCCCACATCAAGCGTAACAACATCTTTAACACCACGCAAAATACGCTCAAAACATAAACTTCCATCTGCTGTATATTGTCCACTCCAACCTTGTTCCATATCATCAGCAATCAGATTAAGGCGGTGTGCTGTAGTATCTGCTATTTTTTGCGCTTTTTCTTGTGTTGCAAAGACTTCAAGATTAAAAGCGCCAGCAATTGCTGCTTGTTCAACAATATTACGGTCATAACGGGTATGAAGACCATTTAAAAGTTGACGTAATATACGAGCATCTTTAGCGAGTTGATACAAATCAGCCCCTGCACGAACTTCTCCCGTTGAAAGCTCAAGCGTTGTTTCTTCTAATCCAGTATCGATCAAGAATTCTTCAAACGCTGCTTCATTTTTAATATATTGGGAAGATTTTCCACGCGATACTTTATAAAGAGGAGGCTGAGCAATATAAAGATGTCCACGTTCAATCAACTCGGGCATTTGTCTAAAAAAGAAAGTGAGCAGCAGAGTACGAATATGGGCTCCATCAACGTCCGCATCCGTCATGATAATAATCTTATGATAACGTAATTTATCCGGCGAAAATTCATCCTTACCGATAGACGTTCCAAGAGCTGTAATAAGTGTTCCAATCATATCAGATGAGAGCATGCGGTCGAAACGTGCTCGTTCAACATTGAGGATTTTACCACGAAGGGGTAAAATTGCTTGATTTTGACGTGAGCGCCCACTTTTTGCTGAACCGCCAGCCGAATCCCCCTCGACAATAAAGATTTCTGATTTTGCGGGATCTCGTTCTTGGCAATCGGCAAGCTTTCCTGGTAGAGAAGTGATATCAAGTGCCCCTTTTCGTCTTGTAAGTTCACGTGCTTTGCGTGCTGCTTCACGTGCTGTTGCAGCTTCTACCACTTTACTAATGAGAAGTTTTGCTTCATGAGGATGTTCTTCCAGCCATATTGAAAGACCTTCATTGACCAAACTTTCAACAATAGGGCGCACTTCAGAAGAGACTAACTTATCCTTTGTTTGTGAAGAAAATTTTGGATCAGGAACTTTGACAGAAAGAATAGCTGTTAATCCTTCACGGCAGTCATCACCGGTTAAGTTCACTTTTTCTTTTTTAGCAATACCTGAAGATTCAGCATAGCCATTAATTTGGCGTGTAAGGGCACTTCTGAAACCTATCAAATGCGTTCCACCGTCACGCTGAGGGATATTATTGGTAAAACACAAGACCTTCTCATGATAGGAATCATTCCACCACAGGGCAACATCAACGCTCATACCATCCTTTTCACTTGCAATATAAATAGGAGTATCAAGCAGAGCTTTTTTTGATTGGTCAATATATTTCACAAACTCTATTAATCCACCTTCATAATGCAATTCAACGGATTTAATATCAGCATGACGCTCGTCAACAAGAAGAATATAAACCCCAGAATTTAGAAAAGCTAATTCCCGTAAACGACGCTCTAAAGTTTCAAAATCAAACTCAACCATAGTAAAGGTTTCAGAGCTTGGTAAAAATCTAATTTCTGTTCCACTTTCTTGATCGCAATCGCCAACAACTTTTAATGGAGCATCAGCTACCCCGTGGGTAAATGATATTTCATGAATTTTACCATTGCGTTTGATTTGCAATTTAAGCCAAACGGATAATGCATTCACAACAGAAACACCAACACCGTGTAATCCGCCTGAAACTTTATAAGAGTTTTGATCAAACTTTCCACCGGCATGAAGCTGTGTCATAATAACTTCAGCGGCAGAAATACCTTCTGTTGGATGGATATCTGTCGGAATTCCACGTCCATTATCACGAACAGAACAAGAACCATCAGCATGGAGTGTGACGTTTACAAGAGTTGCATGACCGGCTAAAGCTTCATCGATAGCATTGTCTACAACTTCATAGACCATATGGTGTAACCCCGATCCATCATCAGTGTCACCGATATACATACCAGGACGTTTGCGTACAGCATCAAGACCTTTGAGAACTTTGATAGAAGCGGCATCATAGTTATTGCTTTGTGCTGGTGAGGTTATTTCATCACTCATAAGTTAGTCCATTCCTGTGTTCAATTTACAATATTTTATCCGCTTTCTTTAAAGCTCAATGTTCTGATCAGTTATCTATGGAATAACCACATTAAATATTTACCGTATATCAGATCTAGATTCAATATCTGTCGATATATAATGGAGAGAATGATAAAATGATAGTGTACTGTTATGCTGTAAAACACTAGGGCGTGATATAAGGCGAATAAACACTTATGACTTATACAAAAAGCTGTTTCATAAACGATGCTATTTACTTTGTTTATTTTTGCATATGCGTAATGTTTCAGAATTAGTTATGCATTTTTGTGTTACACTAATAAAGGTCTCACTTGTTTTATCCATAAATCAATTTTTCAATCCTAATTCTACCATATATTTAAAACAAAGGTTGCGAGCTCTCTAAGCAGTTCAAACTTTTGTATGTTAGATTGAGGCGAAAATATTGTGTATATTGGTTTGTGTCATCTTTAAAATGTGAAAAAAGCTTCATTTGAGGAAAATATAAATGCGTAAATGTAAAAACACGTTTCCACGATCATCTTTTATATTCAACTTTACAATTTAAAAAAACGTCTACGGTGATATTTTTGAATAATGAGGGTAATGACGAATTATCTTACGCTTTTGTTTCTTGCATTCTCGTGAGGTTGCATCGCTCATTCAAAACAAAACGCCATTGTACTGTTTATTCACGCGCTTTTTTAAGGAGCATCTCTCAATGTTCCCAAACTCATTTTACAACGATGTTTGAATAGTATAACGCAAAATACCCTGTGAATACTACAAGATTTATGTCCCCCATCTTTCCCATCGTGACAATAAAGTGCAAATCAGAATCATCATTTTATTTTTCAGCTCTTAAATGTTGATGCAACCTTAATGTTGAGAAAACCCTCGGCATTTGAGGGGTATTTTTACTCTTTTCTTCAATAGTATCTATATACTTCCCAGGTTGTGATACGCAAGGAAATGGTCTTAATATTTTAAGATACGCAATAAAGTATATACAGCTTATTTCTTATATTAAAAAATTAAATCGCTTTTCTCTAAAATTACTTTTTATATATTCATTTTGGAAAATTAACATCAGAAATCTAAGCATTTTCAATGGTTTCAAAAATAGCAAGAATTTTATTTATTAAACGCCAGATATTTTGGTGAAGTGCGTTAGATAATAGTTAAGAAGTGTTGCATCTTAGTTTTGAAAAATGGGGGAGAGATTTTGAAAATAAAAAAATCTATATATGTGAAACATCTTCAATTGCGTTTACAGTACTTTTTATTCAATAATCCATACAATATTTTTATTCGTATTTTATTTGTAGCGGGGGGGGTTCTATTTTCCTCTTACGCAGAAGCTGAAAGGTTGCCTTCTTTTTTTGATTCGCATGAACATTTGGTACAACCTGATACAACGGATATCTTTCGTTTGCGTTTTGTAACAACTTTTGATTTTCCTCCTTTTAATTTTATTGATCAATCGGGGTATCTTGCAGGTTATAATATCGATTTATTGCGTGCTATTTGCTCAAAATTAAAATTAGAGAAGCTTTGTGAAATAGAAGTGATTCCTTGGAAAGAGCTTGTAGAACATGTTAAAAATGGTGGTGCAGAAGTCATTATTGCGGGTTTAAAAGAAACAAGTAAAACCCAGCAAGATCTTGTTTTTACAAAGTCATATTTGCGCTTTCCAGCGCGATTTGTTGCTTCTCGACGTTTAAATCTCGATGAGCCAATAAGCGATCAATTGATACATTTAACCAGTGGTGTTTTGTCTAAAAGTGTTCACGAAAAACTCTTTCAATATTATTTTCCTAAAGCCAAATGGCAAGGGTTTAAAAAGAGAGAAGAGCTCTATAAAGCATTACAAGAGCGTAAAATTGACCTTATTTTTGATGATGGATTTGCTTTATCATTATGGTTCAAAAAACAAAAATCTGTTGATTGCTGCCATTTTGTTGGGGGGGCATATATGGCGCCACAGTTATTGGGGCAAGGAATGCAGCTTGCTGTTGCAAAAAAGAATGAAAAATTGGTTGATATACTCAATTATGCGCTGAAATCTCTAGAAGAGGATGGTAAACTTACAGAACTTTATTTGCGTTATTTTCCAATAAGTTTTTTTTGATGAGTAGTTTTTTAATTAAGGGCTGTTAATCTTTCTGCGCCTAGTCGATAGGAAATAGCTTCTGCGAGATGATAGCGTGAAAGAGTATCTGATCCGTCAAGATCAGCAATTGTGCGTGCAACTTTGAGAATGCGATGATAAGCGCGTGCGGAGAGGTGCATTTTTTCACTCACATCTCGTAAGAGTATGGTCGCACTTTTATCAGGAATGGCAATCTGTTCTATAATTTTGGCAGGGCAATCGCCATTGGTACGAATATGATCAAACCCCATTGTTGAAAAACGTTTAGCTTGAATGGTACGGCACCGTGCGACGCGTTTGGCAACGTCGCAGCTTTTTTCTGATTGTTCTGGTTGCATAAGGTCCATAGCCGTCAAAGCAGGGACATCAATCCGTAAATCAATTCGGTCAAGCAGAGGACCAGAAATACGGGACTGATAATCGATTTGACAGCGTATCCCTTTAGGGCAAACATGGTCTTTTTCGCCTGCCATACCACAACGGCAAGGATTCATTGCGGCAATAAGTTGGAAGCGAGCAGGATAGCTAATATGGTGATTAGCGCGGGCGATAACTGACTCCCCACTTTCTAAAGGTTGACGAAGAGAATCAAGAACCTGTGGAGAAAATTCAGGCAATTCATCAAGGAATAACACACCATTATGAGCAAGGGAGACCTCTCCCGGTCGTCCTTTAAGCCCTCCACCAATCATTGCGGCCATGGAAGCAGAATGATGTGGGGAACGAAAGGGACAATGAAGTGAAATGGTATTATGAACCGTTTCTCCTGTAATAGAAGCAATCAGAGAGACATCTAAAAGCTCACGGCTATCAAGAGGTGGCAAAATGGAAGGTAAGCGTTGCGCTAGCATAGATTTTCCAGCACCAGGGGGACCTACAAACAAAAGGTTATGGCGTCCAGCAGCACAAACTTCTAAGGCACGTTTGGCTGTTTTTTGTCCTTTGATTTCGCAAAGATCTGGAAGTTCAGTTTCGATAGTATATTGGCGCGGTTGTGGACGTTTTTGAATTTGGGTCCCTTTGAAATGGTTGACTATAGTGAGCAGAGTCTCTGGGGCAAGAATATTTATTTCTGCATTTGCCCATGCTGCTTCAGGTCCACATTGGAAGGGACAAATTAGTCCTTTATCGAGTGATAAAGCTGTCATGGCAGCTGGTAAAACACCATTAACGGCGGTAAGTGAACCATCCAGTGATAATTCTCCTAAAATGACATAGTCTTGAGCTACTTCGGGAGGGAGGATTCCCATAGCAAGCATTAAGCCTACGGCGATTGGCAAATCATAATGCGATCCCTCTTTAGGCAAATCAGCTGGTGCAAGATTAATCGTAATTCGTTTAGTAGGCATAGAAAGTCCACAAGCGTGGAGGGCTGCTTGTACACGTTCACGGCTTTCTGCAACTGCTTTATCAGCTAATCCAACAATAGCCATTCCTATTTTACCAGACGAAATCATAACCTGTACATCGACAGGGACTGCCTCTAGACCGCGAAAAGCAACAGTTGTAATACGTGCGATCATTTATTTATTTTCCCCCTTTAGACTTGGTAGAGACAATCATATCTATTTATAAAAATCAAGAAGCATCTCTATAGCTTTTTTTATAGAGAGAACTATATACGTGGGCAGTTTTTAGCATTCCCATGGAAAGTCATTTGTACAAATTTAACCATGATGATATGGGACGCAATAAAACATTTATAATAAGCTAAATAAATATGTTAAGAAAAAAAGAATGAGGCTGTTCGTGTTATACAACAGTGCAAAATTTTATGAAAATATAAGGGGAGGATAACGTTATGTATCGCAGAGTGTTATTTGATGTGATAAAACGTGTAAAATGTGCAAAGTAATTATATTTACCTTTCTTATTTTTATATTATTTAAAGCGTAGTAGATGCAAAGTGTATTATAAGGTATCTGATTTTATGGTATACCAGACAAGAATTTTGTTAAAATCAGGGACTGTGCGCTGTGTATTTATAGGCTTGTGTTTTACTTTTTCTTTTTCACAGCCACTTGCTGCATTTGATTTTTTCGGCATCCCTCTTTTTGGTCAAAAGAAAACAAATTCTTCTTCACATTATGCCAAAAGTACAGAGAAATTTTATAAAGTTGATGTTGTTGCACCGCCAGGTGCACCATTAGAAGGTATAAAAATAGTTAAATCTGTTTCTTCTCTTGTTGCTGATAAAGAGAAAGCATCCGCCAGTTCTTCTGGTTTGCTCGCCAAGGCGCGTTCAGATTATCGAGCAATTCTTTCTGCTCTTTATGCTGATGGACGCTATGGTGGTGTTATTAGTATTAAAATTAATGGCTTAGAAGTCGCTGATTTAAGTCCGGTAACTCAACTTCCAGCACAATCGAATATCGTTATTACAATTAATGCTGGTCCACAATATGTTTTTAGTATTGCCAATATTGATAAAGTAGCTCCGTTTGAAAAACGTAAAGCGCATAAAATGCCCACAATTGAAGAATTGGGCTATAAATTTGGGGCTATTGCTAAATCTGAAACCATTTTGAAAGCAGAAAAATGGGCGATAGAAGGATGGCGGCAACAAGGTTATGCTAAAGCTAAAATTATGAAGAGTGAAGTCGTGGCTGATCATGCTACATTGCGTGTTGAAGGACGGATTGTTGTTGGTCCTGGACAAAAGGCTTATTATGGTCCTTTAAGTGTGCGTAATATAAGTAAGAAACCACGTGTAGATTCAGCTTATATCGCGTGGATGACCGGATTGAAACCAGGGCAGATATACGATTCTGATGCGTTAGCTAAGGCAAATGAACGTCTTGCGCGCCTTGGTGTTTTTCGTGCTATCAATATACGTGAGGCTGATACTATTAATCTAGATGGTAGTTTACCGCTTGCACTTGTTGTACAAGAACGTAAACCGCGTCGTTTTGGTGTAGGCGGTAGCTATTCAACTTTAGACGGTGCTGGTTTTGAGACTTATTGGATGCATAATAATCTTTTGGGTCATGCAGAGACTCTTAAAATTGAAACAAAAATAAGTGGTGTTGGTAGCAATAAAAAGCAATCATATAATTTTAAAAATTTTGATTATCTTTTCGGTGGTACATTTGTAAAGCCCGGTGTACTCACGCCAGATACAGATTTCAGATCAGAATTAAAAATACAACAAGATGTTTTAGAAAATTATACGACAAAAGCCATCAAAGGAAAATTAGGTATTACGCATATTTTTAATGGTAATCTATCGGGACAGGCTGCTGTAGAAGTTTCAAATGGTTATTCACGTGATATCTATTTTGGGAGCCGTAATTTTACAACAATCGGTTTCCCTAGCGGCTTGATTTACGATAGTCGTAATAATAAGTTTAATGCAACAAAAGGTTTATATGGTGAAGTTTTCATTGAGCCTTTTTATGAGATGCGTTTTAGCAACTTTGTTGCAAAAGTAACAGCAGAAGGTCGTTCTTATTGGGCGTTGGATGAAGGGGATCGTTTTGTTGTTGCTGCGCGGGCAAAGCTTGGTACAATTCTTGGGAATGATACAGCACAAGTACCCGCAAATACGCTTTTTTTTGCTGGTGGTGGGGGTTCTGTTCGTGGTTATGCTTACCGTAATATTGGTATCAAAACAGAAAATGATGGGGTTGTTGGTGGACGGGCGCTTATTGAGGGGTCAGCAGAATTGCGTGTTTCTTTAAATGATAAAATAGGGTTTGTCAGTTTTCTTGATGGAGGTTTAGTAGGGAAAAAGGCGAATTTTGATTTTTCTCAAAAAATTAAATGGGGAGCCGGTATAGGAGGTCGTTATATGACGGGTCTTGGTCCTTTACGCGTTGATTTAGCCTTTCCTTTAAAGAGAGAGAAGGGTGACCCTCGCATTGGTTTTTATGTGGGTATAGGGCAAGCATTTTAATGAAAAAAGGTGTACGTTTATCAGCTTTCTTCTTTGTATTTTTGTTTTTTGGGGTGGGTGGTTTTGTTTTTGCGCAAAGAGGAGACATTCTTCCCTCTAGCGAAATGAAAACAGATGATCGCTCATGGTTTGTTTCTTTAATTGAACGAAAGCTTTCAGCGCCTAATCGTCAAGTTCGTTTACACAATATGCAAGGGACACTGTCTTCTCAAACATCAATTGATACTATTACTGTCAGTGATAAAAAAGGGGTTTGGCTTAAAATTACCAATGCTAAAATGGATTGGAATCGTCTAGCGTTGCTGAGAGGGCGGATGGATATTAACCAGCTTTCGGCAGAACAGGTTACATTTTTACGCAAACCGCAAGGCAATTCTTCTTTTGTTTCTTCCCTTGAGACTGGTAAATTCTCTTTACCAAAATTACCGCTTGCTCTTTCTATCAATACGCTTACAGCTCAACATGTGACATTTGAACAGAATCTTTTTGGTTTTTCTGCTGATATGTCCTTAAAAGGCAATTTCACCTTGGCTGGTGGTAATTTTGATGTCGATATAGCGGCGCATCGTTTAGATGCACCGGGTTCTTTTTCTGTTCTCACCAAGATATCTGATAGTAATCGTACAGCTCAAATTGATATTTCTGCTAACGAACCACAAAATGGTATTTTGGCGAATATTTTTAACATTGAACAACGTCCAGCATTAAGTCTCGTCGTGAAAGGTGATGGTACTTTTGATGATTTGGTTATCAAACTTTCTTTAGAGTCCGATCATCATTCTATTTTAGATGGTAATGTTATTCTTGCAAGTGTTCCAGAAGGACAGAGTTTTTCTACGAAATTAGAGGGAACACTGAGCCCTTTAATACCTGTTCAATATCGTAGTCTCTTCGAATCTGATATAACATTAAAAGCAAAGGCAAGAAGAACAAAAGAAGGTGTGACACACCTTGATCAGATAGTTATTCAGAACAAAGCAATGAATGTTATAGCCAATGCTGAAATAACCGCTGATGGATTCTTGCGACGGCTTTTTGTTGATGGCAAAATGGCTCTTGATAACGAAAAGGAGTCTATTCATTTACCTATATCAGAAGTGCCAAAACCTGCGAATACTCTTGCTTTGAACATTGACTATGGTCGCGAAGGTCAACAATCTTGGAATGGGCGGTTGGTTGTAAATCATTTAAGCAATAAAAATATTTATATTCGCGATGCAATTTTTGATATGGGAGGAGTAAGCGAAAATCTTGATAATGCAGCTTCTCGTCATGTTGGTGTTCAGGTTAAAGGGACGCTTCAAGGGGTTAAAAAGATTAAGGGAGCGTTAGTAGAAAATTTAAGCCAAGCGGTTCATGTGCATTTAGATACGGATATTGTTTCGAACAAACCAATTTTGATTCATGATCTGAGTGTTACGGCTCAGGGTTTTTCTTCTTGGTTAAAAGGGACAATGGAGAATTTTGTTTTTAAAGGCGATCTCGGTTTAAAAGCTCAAACATTAACTCCTTTGGAAGTGTTCAGTAAACAATCACTTTCTGGTAATGCAGATATTAAAGCCAAAGGAACGATCAGTTTATTGAGTGGCATTTTTGATCTCCAATTATCAGGAATGGCTGACGATATGAAAATAGGCGTGCAGTCTTTTGATCGTTTATTCAAAGGAAATACTACTCTTTCAGGTGGCACTGCTCGAAATACAAAGGGCTTCACTTTACGTCATTTTAATTTGAAAAATCAATATACAAATATAGAGGCTAATGGTTATTTTTCAGATGAAAGCGCTAAAATGGATCTATCTGCTCAAATATCTGATTTGTCCAAATTAGACTCAAAGATAAGCGGTGCACTTACAATTCAAAGTACGGCGAGAGGGCGCAATAGCCATATAAAACTAAATACGCGTGCCCATATTTCTGAAGCATTAATTGTAGGGAAGAAACTTCAAAACACAACATTTAACATAGATGCATTTGTAGATAATACAGCACCAGTTACTTCTTTAACAGGGGTGGTAAAGGGTGAAGGAATTTTTGCTAAGAAACCTTTGCATTTATCGGCCTCTTTTGAAGATTCTCATAAAATTCGAAAACTTGAAAATATCGATATTAGAGGGGGAAGTGCAAAAATAACGGGTGATCTTTCTCAACAACTTGGCGGTTTTTTGAAAGGAGCGCTGCATATTGATGCCGATGATATTTCCGTACTTTCAGCGTTATTTTTGCAGGATGGTAGTGGAAAAGTAAAAGGAGATTTTATTTTTGATGAACAAAATGGCAGACAAAAAACCAATGTGAAGGCGCATGTTAACCATTTGAATTTTTCCAAGAATAAAATAAAAAAATTGGCAATAGATGCTGACATATTCGATCCTTTTGGCATGACTCAGTTTGAAGGAGTTATCAATGCAGAACATATTCAAACACCTTTGGTAATGGTCAATCGTTTAAATGCTCACGCTGATAGGAATAATGGACAAACGGTTTTTACTGTCCAGGCGACGTTGCATGATACTCTCAATGCACGGCTTTCTGGTCGTTTAATGGTTGAGGAACTTCCAGAAAGTATAAAACGAGAAGTGCAAATTGAAGCTGTGGACTTAAAACAACATACTTTTCATGCAACATTGCCGAAGCCATCTATAATCTCTTTTGATAAAGATGGAATGACAATCAATGAATTAGGAATTGCAATAAATGGGGGCAACATCATCTTAGCAGGAAATATTCAAGATACCCTGAATTTACAACTTACAATGAATGCCCTTCCTGCTACTTTAGTCAATTTGTGGAAATCCGATCTTGGTGCAGCAGGGAGTGTAACAGGGCAGGTTATGATTCGTGGTCATTTAAAAAAACCTGATATAACTTACGATATAAAAGGTGAGGGACTGACAACCGTTGCTTTTCAAGATAAAAAAATTATGCCTTTTTCTCTTTCTGCTACGGGAAACACTGTAGATCAAAATCTTACTTTGAATGCAAATTTAACAGGAGAAGGAGTACAAGCACAAGCTCAGGGGCGTGTATCTCTAGAGAAAAATGCGCTTGATCTTCGTATTAATTTGCAAAATTTATCTGCACGTTTGGCGAATGGTTTTATTGCAGGACAAGCGCTTGATGGGACAGTGATAGGTAAAGTTGATATTGGTGGAACAATGAAGGATCCATCTGCTCATTTTGAGCTTTCTAGTCAAAATTTAACCGCTATGACGCATAAAGGACCGATGTCAATCAATATAAATGCTCGTGGTTCTTATAAAAAATCGACATTTCATATTGAAAATATGATAGCTACTGGAGATAAAGGATTAGATCTTTCCATCCATGGGCCTGTATCTCTTAATGGTTCAGAGGCAAAATTAAACGTTAAAGGGATAATGCCTCTTGATTTTGTTAATCTCTTATTAGCTAAGCGTGGTGCACATATAACGGGTACAGCAAGAATTGATACAGCTCTTAATGGGTCATTATCAAAGCCACAATTGATAGGAAATATTTCTATAGGCGACGGTAGCTTTTTTGATTCACAAACAAATGTAGGATTAAATAATATAACAATTGAAGGCAAATTGAAAGGTGATCATATCCTTATAGAAAAAGCTTCAGCTTCTTCGTTTGAGGGGGGAGGAATTTCTGCTTCAGGTCGTATCTCTAATGATCTAGAGACAGATTTGATATTTCATCTTGATAATGCCAATTATAATGATGGTTCTATGATTCTGGCAACATTATCAGGTGAGATGACAATGACAGGTCATTTTTTTAATAGTCTTGTTCTTGGTGGTGATATCATCGTTGAAAAAGCTGAAGTTTTTGTTCCTGATCATTTTAAAAGTGCCAAGTTTCTTGATGTTAGAAATAAGAATTTAACTAAATCGATTCAAACAACACTTGAACGTGCTGATGTTAAGAACACGAACAAAAGCAAAAGCCGTATAGTTACACAAGAATCTTCATCTGTCGTGCTATCAAATATGCGTATTACAGCACGCAATCAATTTTTTGTACGCGGAAAAGGCTTAGATGCTGAACTGGGAGGACGCATTAATCTAGCAGGTCCATTGAATGATGTGCATCCAGTTGGTGAATTTAGAATGATTCGTGGACGTTTTGATATCTTGTCGCAACGTCTTAATTTTGATCAAGGACAAGCGAGTTTTAGTGGTAATCTTAATCCTACGGTTTATTTTGTAACCAACAATAACAGTGGTGATATTCGTGTCACTGTAACTGTAAGTGGGTCGGTTGATAATCTTGATATTAATTTTTCATCACAACCAAATTTGCCTCAGGATGAGATTTTGGCGCGTTTGATTTTTAAACGCTCTCTTAATGAATTATCACCATTTCAGATTGCTCAACTTGCAGCAGCAGCGGCTGATCTTGCAGGTAGTTCTAATACATCTTTGTTGAATACTTTACGAACTAAAATTGGACTTGATGATCTTGATGTTATCGTTAATGAGAAGGGGAATACAGGCTTACGTATTGGACGCTACATACACAATAATATTTATTTGGGCTTTGAAGCAGGGTCTGATGGAACGACGAAAGGGACAATTAATTTAGATATTTCGCGTCATCTCAAAGCTAAAGGTGCCATAGGAAATGAACAAAATTCTAGTATAGGTCTCTTTTATGAAAGAGATTATTAAAGATTGAATTTTAAAAAAACAATTTCTTCGTTTTTTGTCTCTCATTTCTAAATCTGAGGAAGGAGGCATAGACTAGAAATCCTATAAAAGAAGAAGCTTTTTGTTGAGGCGTGAAGAGATGTATCTGAAATATTTGATTTTTGTTATGCTATTCTCTAAAGGGACAAAATCTTCACGAAAGATAGTATGTTATTTTGCTGCTATATATTTATTTTAGAGAAATACCTTACCTTGTTTTCAAGCCCATATCGTGCTGTTGCCTAAAGAATGTAGTGTGTGCAATATATTGATTTATAAAGATAATTTATTGTTATTCAACTTGAATTAGAACTTTGAATATCGTACGAATCTCTTTCGTATTGAATCAATCAAAATCATTCGGCTTGTATGCTACAAGCGGAGAATCCTGTGTGGATAAAACTATTAAGAAATAACTAAAAATGCCTCTTATGAATCATCTCGAGAGCTAAGAGCTGTCGCAACATTAGGGACTGGCAGAATAGTGTGAGTGGTGCCGGCTTGTTACTCCATAAGCGTAAAGATAGAGGGGGTTAATGGATTTATCGTTATACAATTCACGAATGTTATTGCGAATGGGCTTAGGGAAGACTTTGAGAGAGGTCTCTTTAAAACAAGTACGTGAATTTGCAACACAATGGCATTCTGTTTTTACGTGAAGGACATGATTCCATTAAAGACCGTCAAAAACGTGAGGCAAGCAGAGAATTCATAAGATATCGATTTTATTGTCAAACGCATTTAAAGCAATATTTTTTAATAATAAAAATTACCTATTATTTTAGATTTTGTTTATTGTGTCTGGAATAAGATCACTTTTCTTATAACGAATAGCTCCCCAAACAGAATACTCCAAAATATAACATTATTGTGTTGCAAGTTTATGTACTTGTTTTAAAGGAACATTTCTCAGTGTGCGCTTGAGTCTATTTCATAAGATTGCTTGTGAAATGGTATAAAGTATCTCTTATGAATGGTATAAAATCTACACTACCGTTATTAATAAAGGTATAAGTATTTACTAAAGCTATAAGCCGGCATTATCATTCTATTTTCCAGCTTTTCATGTTGCTGACAATCTTTTCACTTGAAAGTGTAGAGGTATTTTTATTGCTTATCTTAAGAGTTTTTATGCATATACCAATATCTCTTATGACGTACAACAAGCGCTTTTAATTGATTCATCATAAATATAAAGAAAATTTGCAATAAGAAAATTACATCTTATCTTTTGCATTCAACAAAATAGCGAGTAAAGTTTTCATCTAAATCCAAGAAGTTTATTTTCAATAAACCATAAATTCTTTGCCAACTTTGATTAAAGTAATGCTTTTTCGTGGTAACAAGTCTTTTTTATAAATGGAGCATTACCTTCTATCCATTTTTTATTTCAAATTTTATTTAAGGATCTAGAAATTAGGAGGTATGTTTTTTGAACTGGATATTATGAAGTTTTTTATAAAACCCATGTTCTTTTGCTAGCAATTCTTTTTGAGTACCTTGTTCAATCAGTTGTCCATTTTGTATGACCACAATTTTATGAGCACGAGCAATCGTTGAAAGGCGATGAGCAATAATGATCGTTGTGCGTCCTTTAGTAAGGTGATGAATAGCTTCATTAATTTGTGCTTCGGTGTGTGAATCGAGCGCACTTGTTGCTTCATCAAGAATCAGAATTTCACTATCGTGAATCATTGCTCTAGCGATAGCGAGTCGTTGTTTTTGCCCCCCTGAAAGATTACAGCCATTATCACCTATCTGTGTATCATAACCATTTGGCAAACTCATAATAAAGTCATGAGCATTTGCTGCTTTTGCTGCTTCGATAATTTCGTCATCACTAGCCCCTTCTTTTCCAAGCCCGATATTATATTTAACAGTTCCTTGAAAGAGAAAAGTATCCTGTCCTACATAGGCCATCAGGTTTCTCAGAGAGCGAAATGTTGTGTAGCGAATGTCTTGATCATTAATCAATATGCGTCCTTTTGTGGGGTCATAGAGGCGCATAATAAGGTTGATAAGGGTTGATTTTCCCGAACCGGATGGTCCCACCAATGCTGTCATTTTTCCGGCTTCTATTTCTAGGTTGATGTCTTTCAATATCATTTTGTTATTAGTGTATGCAAAAGAAACATGTTCGAAACGAATAGTTCCTTGCGTTTTATTCAGATCTTTAGCTTCTTTATGTTCTACAACTGTAAGGGGACAATCGAGTATTTCAAACATCGTACGGATATTGACCAAGCCAGATTCAATTTTAACACGTACATTTGCTAGTCTTTTTGCGGGTTCATAAGCTAAAAGTAAAGCAACAATAAAGGACATAAATTCACCTTGAACACCTGCGCGTTGGGTTGCAAGATAACCGGAAAAACAAATAATACCTGCAATGGCAACACCCGTGAGTGTTTCCATAATTGGATTGGTAATAGCTTCGAGTGTTGCAATACTGTTTGTTTGTTTTTCAACATCACAAATGGCTTTGTCCATCCGTTTTTTCATGACTTCTTCTAGTGAAAAGGCCTTGATGATTCGAATACCAACAGCCGTTTCCTGTACGATTTTGATAATTTCACCAAGTGAAAGGAGCTCTTTTTCCATCAAGCTGCGAACGCGTTTTAAAGCCATTCGAACGCCTAAAAAAGCTAGTGGTCCTACGATTAAAGTAATGGAGATTAACACAAAGTTTTGAATGAACATGACAAGCAACAGACCACTAACGGAAAGCAAATCACGTACAAAAGTTGTGATAATAGTATCAATTATATTACGTACGGCTGTCGCGTTATGAGTTACACGAACAAGAAGATCAGATGAAGTGTTATTATGATAAAAAGAGACACCTTGTTCCATAAGTCGTGCAAAAATTTTACGCTGTTGTTCAGCAATGATACTATTGCCTGCTTTGTTTAGAAAGTAAGTTTGGAAAAAAGTTGCAACTCCTTTGAGAATAAAGATAAAAGCAATGAAGCTAGAAATCAAAACAATCATAGGAAAATTTTGTGCATCAATAATCTGATTAACAACATCCCGCATAATCCATGCACTGGTTGCTGTGGTACAAGAAATGATGATCATTGAGAAGATAGCCGCACTGTACCAACGCATATGTTTACGAAAATTTTCTCGCAAAAGGCGGATAATAAGATGTTTGTCAAAAGAGGAAATTTGTTTTTTAGCCATGAAGAGCTTCTATATTCTCTCATTATTTTATGCAAGATTGAAACACTCTTAATTAAAAAGCCCCTTAATCTTTTTTACAAAAATAGCTTTTTCTTTCAAGGTTCATCACATCAATTTCACGACGGTGAGAGTGAAGAATGTAGTTCAAAGTTTCTGTAAAAGGTATAACGAAAATTCGTTGTTCATCATTATTTTTAGTTTTCAATAAAAGATACCGGTGAGTTTCACTATTGTATTTACCAATTTCCATATTGTGATAGCCTTTGGCACTTGAAATGGCTCACAAAAAACATTTCTGCTTTTTTAATAATTTTTATGTATCATCTCCATTTGTGATGTGTAAGCAAACAATTTTGCCGCATTGCATGATAAAAGAGCTTGAAATAAGAAGACCTTACGATGTTTGAGCTTTCTCATTAATATGCAAAATAACGAATTCTTCTTATAAATCGGTCAAGCATTATTAAACTTTTAAAAGGATTTATACACATTTATAAAACCTTAAAAGCACCACAAAAATTCTATGTGGTGCTTCTAAATAATACTATACACATCATTTTGATGCGTTGCATGCGAATATTATTCCAATGCAAAACTATTTAGGTGCTATCACCATCATCATTTGCCGGCCTTCAAGCTTTGGCTCCAATTCGATTTTGGCAATTTCACTTGTATCTTCTTTCACACGCTGAAGAAGCTTTAATCCAAGATCTTGGTGAGCCATCTCACGACCACGAAAACGCAAAGTAATCTTTACTTTATCACCATGATCAATAAAGCGATGAACAGCCTTGAGTTTGACTCCATAATCATGGACATCAACATTTGGGCGCATCTTAATCTCTTTGATTTCGATGACTTTTTGCTTCTTACGTGTTTCAGCAGCTTTTTTTTGGGTTTGATATTTTAATTTTCCCAAATCGATGATTTTACATACAGGTGGCTCCGCATTTGGTACAATTTCAACCAAATCAAGTCCCGCATCTGCAGCCATAGCAAGAGCTTCTTGTATCGCAACAACTCCCTGATGTTGTCCCTCATCATTGATAAGCTGAACATGAGGTACCCGAATATCCTGATTTGAACGTGGTCCGTCTTTTTGGGTAGGTGTCATTTTAAACGGTTTACGAATGGTTTATGCTCCTTAAATTTTGATTCAACTACAGTTAATTTAATATACAATTATGTACCTAAAAACAACTATAATTCGTGTTATTTTCATTATTTGATTTATTACTTTTTTGAATGATTTAGATTATAAAAGTTTTTCTCTTAATTTAAAGAAATTGTTTTATAGAGGATAAAAAATCATGGATCAAAATATTCCTTGTCAGTTTTTTTCATTTGAGAACACCGCACTTGCAGTACGCTATCGCAAGGGGCGCCAATCTCCAGGTTTGGTTTGGCTTCCTGGCTATCAATCCGATATGTTAGGAAGTAAGGCAGCGTTAGTTGATCAGTTTGCTCAGAAGAATGATTTGTCTTGTTTACGTTTTGATTATTCTGGACATGGAGAATCTGAAGGTGATTTTTTTCAAGGAACAATTTCGCGTTGGGTTAAGGAAAGTTTAGCGACTTTTGAAACCTATTGTGAGGGGCCACAAATTTTGATTGGTTCCTCTATGGGGGGGTGGATTGCGCTAAGGCTTGCAATGATGCTAGCACAGAAAAATAAGAAGCTTGCTGGCATGATATTGATTGCTCCAGCACCTGATTTTACACAAACATTGGTGGAACCAAAATTAGGCCCAGAAGAATGGAAGGTTTTGGAAGAAAAAGGCTATATTGAACGACCTGCAGTTGATGATACAGAGCCAATGCCCTTTACAAAAACATTGATTGAAGATGGGCGCGAAAATTGTGTTATGAAAGGATGCATTGATGTTGGGTGTCCAGTCCATATTCTACAAGGGATGGAAGATGAAGATATTCCCTATCAGCATACATTGACTTTACTTGATCATTTACCTCTCCATGATGTAACATTGACACTTGTTCGTGATGCAGATCATCGCTTTTCTCGTCCACAAGATTTAGATTGCCTTGAAACAGTATTGAGATCTTTTATTAATCAGATTAATGCAAAGTAAGGGGTACATTTATTGATGAAGATAAAAATATATGAGCATTTCTAAACAGCATTTTATTTTTTCTGAGCGTTTTGTACCTGTACGGGTGCGGGAAAATAAGTATGCGCGCCGTCTTACCTTACGTATTGATGCCAGAAGTCAGGAGATTTGTGTAACAACACCACCAGCAATAAATCTCTATGCGGTTGAAAATTTTATTGAAAAGCATCGATCTTGGATTGAGGCACGTCTTGCTCATGTACAAATCTCTCATAAAAATGCTTATCTCAAAGAAGGGGCGACAATTCCCTTATTGGGTGTTTCTCATACCATAAAGCATAGAGAGGGACGTGGGGTAACAGAAATCATTACAGCAGATGCGGAGCAAGGGCCTGAAATTATTGTTTATGGTCAATTAGAATATCTCCCAAGACGCATTGCTGACGTTTTGAAAAAACAAGCGGCGCTTATTATAACGCCTTTGGTGGCACATTATGCTCATCAGGTAGAGCGTAAAGTCAAATCCATTTGTTATAAAGATACGAGAAGTCGTTGGGGCTCTTGTTCAATCGATAAGCGTCTTTCTTTTTCTTGGCGCCTTATTATGGCACCAAAAGAAGTTGTTGAGTATGTTGTTGCCCATGAAGTTGCTCATCTTGTTGAAATGAATCATGGGCCAAGATTTTGGGCTCTTTGTGAAGAGCTATGTCCTGATAGTAAAACATATCGTGCTTGGTTGAAAGAAAATGCTCCTAGACTGCATGCAATTAATTTTGATTCATATAATTTAGAGGCGTAAAAAACTTTCAAATGAAGGCAATATTTAACGGAACTTTTTGTTGAGTGTTTTGTTGAGTGTGTGCTTGCTCATGCATAATGAGGAAGCCATTGAAGCTCTCAGCACGATTGTTCTCCCCTGCTTGGTTTGCTGAGTGTCTTCAATGTTTTGCTTTATCTTTTTTGTAATTCAGCGTAATAACCCTAAGTTCCGATGACTTATAAAAAAATGGGAAGGTTTTTTATGTCTGTTCTTACAGATCCACTTCAGCTATTACAGGCACTTATTCGTTGTCCTTCTGTTACACCTCATGAAGCAGGGGCTTTATCAACTTTGGAACAATTTTTAAAAAAAATGGGATTTCACGTCGATCGCCCTGTTTTTACGGATAAAAATACAGATAATGTTGAAAATCTTTATGCAAAAATGGGAAGTGAAGGACCCCATCTTATGTTTGCGGGTCATACGGACGTCGTACCGCCAGGTGCATTGGAAGATTGGACTTACCCACCTTTTGAAGCTGTTATAGATCAGGGGAAATTATATGGGCGGGGTGCTGTTGATATGAAGGGTGGTATCGCTTGTTTTATTGCGGCTCTAGCGCGAGTTCTTGAGAAACGACCCATTAAAGGAAGGGTAAGCCTTTTAATTACTGGTGACGAAGAGGGGCCTGCTGTTAATGGTACGGTAAAACTTCTCAAATGGGCAGAAAAAAAAGGCGAAAAATGGACTGTGGCTCTTGTGGGAGAACCAACAAGCGTAAAGACTGTTGGTGATATTATCAAAATTGGACGCCGCGGATCGATTTCTGGTGTCATTACCGTGAAGGGTCGTCAAGGTCATGTTGCTTTTCCAGAGAGGGCTGCCAATCCCTTGCCTTTGGCAAGTAAGCTTATTCAAGCATTGACACAAATCGTCTTAGATAAAGGGACAGAAAATTTTCAACCCAGTAATTTAGAGCTAACAAGCATCGATACCGGTAATTTAGCGGTCAATGTTATCCCAGCGCAGACAACAGTTCATTTTAATATACGCTACAATGATCTTTGGACAAAAGAAACACTGATGAAGGAAATTGAAAAGCGTCTTGCTTTGGTGCAATCAAAAAACAATGGTGACCAATATCCCTCTTATCAGCTTGAATGGATTCCAAGTTTAGGAGATGTTTTTTTGACCAAAAATGATAAACTCATTCAAACTTTATCCAATGCTATTAAAAGTGTAACAGGGAATATACCAGAATGTTCCACTTCTGGTGGTACTTCAGATGCACGATTTATTAAGGATTATTGCCCAGTGGTCGAATTTGGTTTACCGGGGCAAACGATGCATATGGTAGATGAGTGTGTAGCCCTTGATGCAATAGAAACACTTACTACTATTTATGAGCGTTTTATTATTGAATTTTTTGCATAAAGAAAAGGTTGCTGGTTCAAAAATACCTTTATCTTGTTGTGCCATAAGATATTGCCATTTATGGTGTGGTGATACGAGACTCGTAAAACTTAATATATTAAGTAGTCTTAGAGTAAGTAATGAATATTCTTAAGTTGGGATTCTTGCCTGTAGAGTCTTTAGTTAAGTGAATTACATAATTGAAAAGCCAAAAGAGATCTGCTTGAAGAAGCAGAACTGTTTAGACCATATTGGATTGAAAATATTCGTTCTTTAAAGTGTAGAAAGGAAGTCACACGCAATCATATATGGAAAACAATGAATATTATATCATCATTGTGTGATGACAGGTTGATGCCATAAAGACACACAAAAACATGCTACTATTGTAAAAAGTTCGTACAACATAAATGCGCTCATTCACAGCTCATGTTTTGATATGTTTTCTGCACTCGCATAAAAGGTACTTCTTGTTCCTATAGACTTTCTTAGAATAAAGACTATAGGAAAAGCGCTTTAAGTTTGTTTTATTTCATATATTTTACCTTGCTTTTTTTGTCCCCAAGAACTTCCGTTGCAAATCATTACGAGATAGAAGGTGAGCGTATTTAATCAGCTTTAATCTTGGTTATGATAAAGATACACAGAATTTTTTTGTAGCAGCACGTTGATTTCTTTAACCAAAGATTGTCCTAGTATTATTCTCAATTTTTTAATTAAATAACCTTAAAGGACGGGTACAGACACTTATAAGCATATACGCATACAAGTAAGATCATATGAGATTAACATCGTTTCGCTCGCTAACAAAGCAATACCGATTCATATTTAGTATATTTGCCATTTGAGCGCATTATTTGTTTAGTAAAGCTCATGATGTTGCTGTTACCTATAAATTAATACCGATCATACAGCCGCGTATCTCAAATAAATATTGGTTCAGTATTTTTTGCGATAACAGCTTTTATATGACAGAATAGGATAAAAGCATTGTGTATATCTATTTTTTGTAATCTCTGAAACAGACATACAACCACAACCTGATTGAGGGGAAATATAAAGGTATAAAGGTGAAAATCAGCGTTCTTTTTTACTTTCTCTTTTATTCAGCTTTACGGTTTTCAAAATTATCTAGAGTAATATCTTTTTAAATAATCAGAAATTGATGCATGGTTTCATGCTTATTTCTCTGGTTCTTTAAATGGTGCCACGATTTCATAAAGAACAATACATTATCGTATTATGCATTCACATACTTGTTTTAAAGAAATTTTCTCAATGTTTATCACATTTGTGCTACTACGGTGCTTATGAATGTTGTAATATAAAATCTATAATGCCTCCTCATCTTTATGTTTATGAAAAATAAAGTTAGAGCACCATACATTTTCTAGCTCAAAATATTGCAATAGCTTTTAGCATTTAAGAGTGTTCATCAGAGGCCTTTTTACTCCTTTTTTATAGTTTTTATCCACATGCTTCTCCCTTTTTAAGGTGTAAGCAAATGGCGGTAACTAGCTTGCTATAAATAGTTTTGAAATGAGAGAATCTCACGATATTCTAATCTCACCTTTGCTGTGAAAAATGATAATTATGATTAAAATAAGTATGTTGTTATAAAAACTTTAGTTTGCGAGTTGGCTGATGATGTGATCAAGAACAATACGTCCTTTGGTTGTTGCTTTTAAGCGTTGGTTATCCACCATTTCTATCAATTCTTGGTGTTGTAACTCGATCAGTTTTTCCATAGGGATGCGTTTGGGACTTAAGGTTTCATAGCGTATAAGTTCTAAGCCTTCGCAAAGGCGTAATCCCATAAGGAGCATTTCATTTGCCTGTTGTTCAGTGGTTAAATGTTCCGTTTCAATACAGCCATGTCCTGTTGTTTCTACCAAATTAAGCCACTGTTCGGGATGCTTTTCATTTATTGTGACATAACGTTCGCGGTTTTCAAGGTGTGATGACAATGTTTTTGAACAGAAAGAGGAATGATTCGGTGTATGCTCAATGAAACGTCCATGTGCTCCTGGACCAAAGCCTGCATATTGGTGATAACGCCAATAAAGAAGATTGTGTGCTGATTCGGCACCGGGCATTGCATGGTTTGAGATTTCATAGGCAGGAAGTCCATGTAGTGCCGTTATTTCTTGAGTAAGATGATACAGATCTGCTGCTAGCTCTGATGGGGGAAGGATAAGTTTTCCTGCATCATGAAGGCGTTTAAAGGCGGTTCCTTCTTCGATCGTCAATTGATAAAGAGAAAGATGGTCTGCTGCCAAATCAATTGCTTGGGAAATTTCAGATTTCCATTCTTCGAGGGTTTGTTCGGGGCGGGCATAAATGAGATCAAAGGATAAACGTGGAAAAATTTGTCGTGCTAAAGCAATGGCACAAAGAGCTTGTTCCACATTATGGAGTCGGCCAAGTTTGCGCAATGCTTTATCATTGAGCGCTTGTATTCCTAGAGATAAGCGATTAACACCTGCCGCACGGTATCCACGAAAGCGCTCTGCTTCCACACTGGATGGATTAGCTTCTAATGTAATTTCAACTTTATCATCGACTACCCATTTTTTTGCAAGTGCTTGCAATAGGGCATCGACAGTTTGTGGCTCCATAAGAGAGGGGGTTCCTCCACCAATAAAAATACTTGTAATATGGCGTGGGCCTATTTTGTGGTATTGCGTTTCTATTTCGCGCTTAAAGGCGGTGACAAAACGTGGTTGATCAACACCATGGATGCGAACATGCGAATTAAAGTCACAATAAGGACATTTAGCTGCACAAAAGGGCCAATGAATGTAAATGCCGAAAGGTTCATTCATGAGAATGCTAAAAGGTTTTCTGCCAAAAGTTTGAAAGCACGTGCGCGATGTGAAAGAGGGGGAAGATCATTACGTTTCCAGTTGTGTTTTTGTTCTGTTGACATTTCTCCAAAGGTATTTTCACATCCATCTGGTAAAAAAATAGGATCAAAACCAAAGCCTTTGTCTCCTCGTGGAGGCCAAATGAACGTTCCTTCAACGCATCCGCGGAAGTAATCTGCATGAGTATCAGGCCATGCAATGCAAATGACGGATATAAAACGGCATTTCCGTTGGCTTTTTTCTCGTGCTCCGACTTTTTGGAGTTCATCTTCTATTTTTTTCATAGCTTTTGGAAAATTACGTGTACCATCGGCTTGAATTGCCCAATCAGCGGTATAAACGCCTGGCGCACCCTCCAATGCATCTACCTCTAAGCCTGAATCATCAGAGAGGGCAGGAAGTCCTGTTTTTTTTGCTGCTGAAAAAGCTTTAATATAAGCATTTTCTTCAAATGTTTTTCCCGTTTCTTTTGGTTCTGGCAAGCCTAGTTCTTTTGCCGATTGTATTATTAAACCGAAAGGCGTAATTAAAGTAGTGATTTCATGCAATTTTCCAGTGTTATGTGTAGCAATGACAAGTTTTTTATCTGCTATGCTTCTCATATAGATTTCTCCAAAAATGAAAGGGGAATTATTTTTGTGCTAAAAAACGGTTTAAATGCTCATATACACACATTCTGCTTGCTCTAAAGGGTGAAATTTTCTATTTACAGCGATTTTTAATCAATCTAGATTCTCTTGACAAGTCCCTACAGCAGACCACTTTACAGATCAATTCTTAATCTTAAATATTTCTCACACACTCTAACAAAAATATTTCCTGCGTAATTTATCAAGCATCACTCTGAAAGGTAGCATTTTACAGCTCAATAGGATAATATGTTTTTATACTACTTTAGACTATTTGACCAAACCTTGGCAAAACTTATATAAGAGATGAGGATTTTAAAAGTAGTGAAACAGTTGTGATGAAGCACAAAACTATTGATAATGAACTAAAATATCTTGATGAACGTTCGCGTGATATTTTTCGCCATATTGTTGAAGCTTATCTTAATGATGGTGAACCTGTAGGATCACGTAATCTTTCGCGGCTTTTACAACAGACATTATCGCCTGCGACGATTCGCAATGTGATGAGTGATCTTGAACATCTCGGTTTGATTTATGCACCACATGTTTCTGCGGGTCGAATGCCAACACAATCAGGTTTACGCTTTTTTGTTGATGCATTTATGGAAGCGGGTGATTTGCCAAACGAAGAGCGAGAAAATATTGAAATGCAAGTCAAAGAGGCTGGTCATGCACAATCGGTTGAACATTTTCTTGTTCAAGCAAGCCGAGTTCTTTCAGATCTTTCACGTGGGGCAGGGCTTGTTTTAGCAACAAAACAAGAAGGAACATTGAAACATATTGAATTTGTGCGCCTTGATAGGGAGCATGCTCTTGCCGTTTTGGTGACTCAACAAGGTGAAGTTGAAAATCGTATTGTTCATTTACCGGAAGGGGTTACTCATGCACAATTGACGGAAGCAACGAATTTTCTCAATGCCCATATCCAAGGGCTTACATTGAGTGAAGCTAAAGGGGAAATTGCCCGCTTATGCGCAGAAACACGGGCTGCACTTGATGATTTATCGCATCATCTTGTTGAAACGGGATTAGCTCTTTGGGGAGGAGAAGGTGCTGATCATAAAATACACCTCATTGTTCGCGGGCGTAGCAATTTACTTGAAGATGTGAAAGCAGAAGAAGATTTAGAACGATTACGCCATTTGTTTGATGATCTTGAAACGCGTGAAAGTATGGCACAACTTCTCGATTTAACGGATGAAGGTTCTGGGGTTAGAATTTTTATTGGTTCAGAAAATAAGTTATTTTCACTTTCTGGTTCTTCTTTAGTTGTAGCACCTTATCGTGATTCACAACAAAGAGTCATTGGTGCTTTAGGTGTTATTGGTCCTACACGGCTTAATTATGCAAGGATCGTGCCCATGGTTGATTATACAGCTCAACTTGTGTCACAGTTATTGCGTTAAAACGATGCAAGTAAGTATTTGTACTATAAAAGCTCATTGTATTATATACATCGATACCCCTTGATTTTTGTCTGTAGAATTTCGATATCGAGAATAACGAATCTTATGAAGGAATAAAATTTTTATGTCTGATGAAAAAAACAAATTTACTGACGCTTCATTTGAAAATTGTGATTTAAAAAATCCAGCTGATCGTAATACACTTAAACAGGCAGCCGATGAATTTTTAAAAACACATAAAACAGAGGAACACGAAGTCGTTGAAACAGAAAGCAATGAGGTTAGTGATCTTTTAGCGTCTTTGCAGGATGAAAATAAAGAACTGAAAGATCAGCTTTTACGTCTTGTTGCAGATATGGAAAATCTTCGACGCCGTACTATGCGAGATGTGGCGGATGCAAGAGCTTATTCCATTGCTAATTTTGCACGGGATATGTTATCGGTTTCTGACAATCTCAATCGTGCTTTGGAAGCTATTCCAGAAGGTGCACGGGAGAGTGATGCTGGTTTGAAATCATTGGCAGAAGGCGTTGAAATGACTGAACGTGCCATGATGGCAGCATTAGAACGTCATGGGGTGCAAAAAATTCATCCAGAGGGGCAAAAATTTGATCCTCACTTTCATCAAGCGATGTTTGAAATTCCCAATGCTGATGTTCCAGATAATACTGTTCAACAAGTGGTTCAGGCAGGTTATATTATCGGGGAAAGGGTGTTACGTCCAGCTATAGTGGGTGTAGCCAAAGGAGGAGCAAAAGAAACTTCTGTTGAAGATGATTCGGCTTAAAACACATCAATAACAAACCTCTATCGTAAAATGCAGTATTTCCTGCAGTTTCATATATATAGGGTCTTTTCTCAAAGAGTTTTTAAAGGGTGTGACAAACACCCTTTTATTTTTGAAGTGGCCAATTTCCTTTTACAACATACACGGCATCGCTTGAGGGAAATGGCGATGAAAATAAAACAAAATGATCAACCTCAAAAGGAGGAAATGAAAAATTCCTTCGAAAGAACAGATAAGGAACAAGGTCTTCAGGTTTAGTATCAAGCAGTCGCGCAATAGTAATATGTGGAGTAAATTCTCTTTCATCAGGTGTTAGACCTAAATGGCTACGGATAGATTGCATCTTTTCGTGTAGAAGATTGAGAGCTTTACAAGGTTTAATGCGAATAACAAGAGAGGGGGCAGTATTTTCTGAACCAAAAATATCAAAACCATCTATTTGTAGTATAAAAGGAGAGAGCTTTATTGTGTCAAAGGCGTGCATAAGTATATCTGCGGTAGAACTTTCAACTTTGCCAAAAAAAGATAAGGTGACATGAAAATTTTGCGAATTAATCCACTGCGTATTTGGTAAGCCACTTTGCAACGACACAAGTTGTTGTGTTGTTTGTTGAGGAATTTGAAGGGCACTAAATAGACGACCCACAATATTACCTCTTTACAATGAAAAGATGCCACTCCAAGCACAATGATAGATAACGAGAGTGAGCTGTCTACCAAAGAACATAAGGCAATAGTATAGAAAAATAATGTTTAAAAAATGCTTACCATAATTATGAATATACACAGCTTATTTGTTTTAAGAAAATGGTTATGATATTGATAAGAATTGCGTTTTCAGGATCTGTATCACAATGATGTGCAATGGAAGATTACTTGTGTATTATAAAGGCTACAAAGTTAGCAGAAAATAAGAAAAGTTGATAGATTTTTGATGTGCGAAATTATTTTGACATTTATCTTTAGCCTAAAATAAAGCATACTTTAATACAAGGTAAAGAGTTCTCTTTTCTGTAAAAATTTAATTATATGATTAAGTCGGGGAATAGCCATAATACGCAAAACTATTCAAATTGGTCAAATAATGTTAGGAAAGGAAGAAAAAAATCGAGCATAACAAAATTACTATAAGCTTTTACATTTATGATAATTATGCCAATCTATAATGGATATGAATATTGGTATAAAAGCGGGAAGAGAAATTAAAATTCAAAATAATGATGGAAAGTTCCTATTTTCTAAGAATTATCATCTTTGTTTATGATGAAAAAGCACTAGCTTTCCTCTCCAAAGTTGTTATTGATGAGCTTTTCAAGAGCATTAAGAGCATCTGTTGCTTCTGGTCCTGAAACACGAATGGTGAGGTTGCAACCGGATGAAGCCGCTAGCATCATAAGTCCCATAATTGATGATCCGCCAACAATTTTCCCGTCCTTTTCAACTTCAACAGTAACATTAAAATTGTCAACAGTTTGTACAAATTTTGCAGAAGCACGTGCATGTAACCCACGTTTATTACAGATATTGAAATGACGACTTATACATGGGAGGGTATCTTTGGAAAACATTGGTATTTTATTATCCGCTATAAAATCATACTTGGTACATTAATATATTTACGCCCTGCTTCTTGTGCTATTCTTAACGCGTCTGATAATGAAATATCAGGACATTTGCGAATAGAAATCAGTTTAATAAGCATGGGCAAATTAACACCCGCAATCATTTCAACGCGTCCTTTTTCAATAGCAGGAATAGCTATATTTGATGGTGTTCCACCGAACACATCTGTTAATATGATGACGCCATGATCCGTATCTGTATCGGTTACTGCGGCTATAATATCACCTCGGCGCTGATCTATATCGTCATCGGGATAAACGCATATTGTTGCGAACTTTTCTTGTACTCCAACAACATGTTCCACGGCATGTAAAAATTCGACAGCCAGCTCACCGTGCGTTACAAGCACGAGTCCAATCATTTACGCAAACTCCTGTTAACTAATAAGACCCAACCATAGTTGGTGGGAAAGACATTGTACAAGGCTTTATCTTGCTGCCAAGAAAAATTTGCAAAAAAAAGGCAAAAATTGTGATTTTTTTATCTTTAGAAAAAAATTAGACAGATTTTTGCCATATTTTTCTAAACAAAAATGCTTCAATAGCTTGACAAATGGCTGTACAATCGGCTTCACGAAGAGAGGGAAGTTTTAAAAGAGGAATGTGCAAATTTTCAAATTGAAAAGTTTTATTTGTGGAAAAACGTTCATATTCCGGACCGAGAAAAATAACACAATCGATAGTTGTGTGCTTTTTAAATTCTATCATATAAAGACCAACGCCACGAATCTCGATGCCGCCCTCTAAATTATCAGGAGTGTATCCGTGAAGCTTTCCATTTTCCGCACGCAACATTGTATAATCATCACTGATAAGCTTCGCTTCACGTTTTGACCACTCAGCGCGGTCAAGCAAAGAAAGGGTGATGGTTGATTTTCCTGATCCGGATGGACCTATAATTAACAGCCCCTTGCCGCCTAGTTGAAGGCAATTTGCGTGGAGTATTTCACATTTTGTTTTCATGTCTTTTACTTTGGATAAAAGATTTATTTAGCAAGCGGAAGCATAATAGTAAAACGTGCACCAGTTTTACACTTCCCAAGTGTAGGATCAATAATATTTTCGGCTGTAATTGTCCCATTATGAGCCTCGATGATTTGCCGACTAATAGAAAGGCCAAGTCCAGAGTTTTGTCCAAAAGCATCTTCATTTGGTCGATCTGTGTAAAAACGTTCAAAAATGCGTTCAATGTTTTCTGAACGAATACCTGGGCCATTATCTTCAATGGTTAAAATAAGGGTTGAAGCATGACTTTTCATAGTAATGCAAATTTTGCCACGATTCCGAGGAATAAAAGAACGCGCATTTTCAAGAAGATTTGAAATCACTTGTCCTAAACGAAGTTCATGTCCCAATACAAGATAAGCTTTTCCATGAGGACGTGGGACAATATTAAGGCTTATATCAATAGTTTGCGTATTACGATACACTTCCTGAACAGCATGAACAAGACTTTCCAAAAGCGGTGTCATATCAACAATCTCTGCGGTTTCTCGTGCAAGCTCTGCATCGAGTCGCGATGCATCAGAAATATCTGTAATCAACCGATCAAGGCGGCGCACATCATGTTGAATAATTTCCAGCAATTTTTCTTGTGCTTCTTCATTTTTAGCCAGAGGGAGCGTTTCAACAGCACTGCGTAGGGAGGTGAGAGGATTTTTTAATTCGTGGCTTACATCAGCAGCAAAACGTTCAATGGCTTCAATACGCATATAAAGGGCATTGGTCATATCACGAATAGAAGTTGAAAGGTGACCAATTTCATCTTCACGCATTGAAAAATCAGGAATTTCTACACGCTGATTATTGCCATTACGCACTCGATTAGCCGAGGCAGATAATTTACTTAATGGATGGGCAATCGTATGGGCCAAAAAGAGAGAAAGAACCAAAAGTACGCTACCTACAACGGCAAAAACTTTAAAGATAACCAGTCTTTCGCCTTTTACAATGTTATCAATATCGGAACCAGTGGTTGAAAGAAGAAGAGCTCCAACCACTGCGCGATAGCGTTGAACAGGAACGGCAACAGAAACAATTAATTGCCCTTGTCTGTTGCGTCTTTTAGCCGTAGCAAGAGATCCGTTTAATGCGCGGTACACTTCTGGATAAGCAATACCACTGGTTTTTGTTTGTTCTCTGTCAAGAGCAATACCTTTGCCATAAAATGCGCTTGAATACCATGAAGTAAGGCGATCCCACATGTTTTGTTCTGTTTTAAGTGGGGGTAAATCATAACTAAAAACTTCTCCACTAGAATAAAGAACGCGCGAATCAAGAAGGAGAGTAGCATCACGATCATAGATACGTGCTCTTGTCGTTTTAGGTGTAATAAGACGCCGTAAAAGAGGGGCAACTTGCTCAGGGTTAATAGGAAAATCCCAAGAATCGGTTGATTGAGGAGCGGGTGTAACGCTTTCACCAGTCTGTAACTCTAAGAGTTTTTGAGGGTCAATGAGGATAGAATTTGTATCTACTGTTGCAGAAGCAGCAATAGCCCCAGCAATAATTTTTCCTTGGGTACATAAACTTTTGATTTTTGCTTCAATTAAACCATCGCGAAATTGGTTAAGGTATAAAATGCCTGTAACTAAAACGGCAAGAGCAGCAATGTTTAATATAACAATGCGACGTGTGAGGCTGGAAAAAAGCAATTGTCTAAAGAGACGTTGTGTTCGAAGATGCAAACGAGCGAACATAAGAAATGGCGTTGAGGATGTACCATTAACGGTTGTTTTTTGTAAAGTTTCCAGTTGAGAATTGTCTGTCATCGATTTGATTGCCATTCAAATTTTTGCGACAAAGTAGTTTTATACCTCGTGGAAACGATAACCTACACCATAAAGTGTTTCAATCATTGCAAAATCATCATCCACTTGTTTAAACTTTTTACGCAGACGTTTAATGTGACTATCAATGGTGCGATCATCTACGTAGACTTGATCACTATAAGCAGCATCCATTAAAGCATCACGACTTTTTACAACTCCTGGTCTTTGTGCTAAGGTTTGCAGAATCAAAAATTCTGTAACGGTTAAAATAACAGGTTTATCTTTCCATGTACAGGTGTGGCGTTCTTGATCCATCACAAGATCTCCACGTTTGAGAGAAGAGGTGGAAGAAGTTCCTGTAGAAAGCGGTTGGTTACGTGCATTAGAACGGCGTAAAATAGCTTTCACGCGTTCAATAAGAAGACGTTGGGAGAAAGGTTTAGTAATAAAATCATCAGCTCCCATTTTGAGACCAAATAATTCATCAATTTCATCATCTTTAGAGGTAAGAAAAATAACTGGAAGATCAGATTTTTGACGCAAACGACGCAAAAGTTCCATCCCATCCATTCGGGGCATTTTAATATCAAAAATAGCTAAGTGTGGAGGGTGAAGTGTGAGACCCTTGAGTGCAGATGCTCCATCTGTATAGCTTTCAACCCGATATCCTTCTGTCTCAAGCGCAAAAGATAAAGATGTCAAAATATTGCGATCATCATCAACAAGTACAATCGTTTGTGTGATTGTTGGTGTATCTTTCATGGTTTCTTAGACCTTTCTATTGCTGTGGTAGCAAATTACCCACACTTATTTATATGGGAGTTCATATTTTTTTTGCAAAACAAATATGATACAAATTGTAGCAAAGTAAAAAACCTTTTGTCATTACTGTAAAATCTTGTTTTGCTTTCATAATTTATAATGTTTCTACGTCTATTAAGATCCCTTCATTTGAGAGAAAATTTTCATAAAGGCTTTTTTTATCAAGGTTTATTACAAAGTTTATTATTGTATTTGTCTCATAATTGAACAGATGTAGTTTTGATTGTTGAAGTTTAGAAAATCTGCCTATGTGTTTTAAGAGCAAAGAAAAGAATGTGGCAATATATGCACAAAAATTTGTTTCTGCTACACGAAAGGAGGTCGTAATGGGATTTTTTAATTTTATTAAAACTGTAGGGGAAAAGTTAGGTATTGGGGACCATGAACCAAAAGAAAAGGATTTTAAGAAAGCATTTGATCATTTTCAACTCGGTACAGAAAAAGTCAATATTCAAGTTGAAGACGGTAAAGCTATTTTAAGCGGTGAAGTTCCAGATAGGGAAACACTTGAAAAAGCACTGCTGGTTGTTGGCAATTCACAAGGTATCTCTTCTGTAGATGTTGATCAATTAAAGGTTATAGATACAACGCCTAGAAAAACTTCTCGCTTTTATGAGGTTAAATCTGGTGATAATCTTTGGAAAATTGCTGAAGAGGTTTATGGAAAAGGGCAAGGTAATAAAAACACATTTATTTTTGAAGCCAATAAGCCAATGCTAAAATCTCCCGATAAAATTTATCCTGGACAAGTTTTACGTATTCCTGAAATTGACCATAGTTAATTCATCAAAGGGGATAATTTTTTACTGATGGCATAAAACAAAAAATAAAGAAGCGTAAAAAATTTCACGCTTCTTCATTTTATAAAGTGTGTATTTATAATAAAAGGAGCTTAGTGAACAGTAGAGGATTTAGAAGGTGATGGTACTTTCATAGCGTTTACAGAGAAATCAACATCAATGGTTCCTGCTTTCTCAAATGTTAATTTTGCGCTAATTTTATCACCTAACTTAAATGGTTGTGAAAGCCCCATGAACATAATATGATCACCGCCAGGCTTAAGCGTGATTTCGCCATTTCCCGGAATTTCAATGCCATTGTGCATTTTTTCCATTTTCATAATATCATTAACGACAGCCATAGAGTGTATCTCTGTTGTTTTTACTCCGTTTGTGGAAATAGAAACCAAACGGTCTGGGGTATTACTGTGATTGATAATGTAGAGATAACCGCTACCAACTCTTATACCTCTAGGTGTTTCGCGTGTCCAAGGATTGAGAATTTCTATGTCGCCAAGTTTATATTGCTGAGCACCTGCTGGCAGGGTTATACCAGCAAAGAGAAGAGCACACACGATATTTATGATAACCTTTTTGTATGGATATTGTGTATGTATTATATTCTTAAAGATGAGATTTGTTATTTTCTTAATAATAGATGTCATCATTGATTTACCCTCCTTCATAAGATTCACACTTTGAATATTTTTATTTTAGCAGAGCTTTTATTTAAAATAAAAGAAAGAAATGCTAAAATGAAATTGATTTTAATATAAAAATCGTAGAATTCTTGAAATTTAAAAGAAGACAGTAAGATTTACAATGACAACACACCTCTTAACGCTTCCGTGTTCATCTCATAAATAGTATTTGCAAATGGTATAAAATCTATGATGCACTACTGTTTTACTTAATGAAGATATAATACAGAACAATCATCAACCACTTTACCAATTTTTAATATTATGACAGCTCTTGGCATTTTAAAGCGTTTATACAGAGGTATTTTTATATATTTTCAAAGTTCAAAATTATACAGTTAAGAAAAAACGCTTTAGGTGAATTTAAAGCACAGATTTCAAATAGCCGCAAACAATGAGACCGTTAGAAGGAGAATTTTTGAAAGGAGATAGATAGATAATACCTTTACTGATATGAGCATTAGATATGATGACTATTTTAGTCCAAGGAAAATTTATAATATTTGTGATATAAATTATTCGCCTTTTAAAAAGCTTTTACGTGAGTATGATTTTATCAATGATGAGAAGATCAAGAGCGAGAGTGCAATCATTCTTTTATTTTTTAATTTTTATAGAAAGATATATTTTTTGAGAATTGCAAGAAAAATATATTATCCTCTCAAGTCTCTCATAAATATGGTATTTATGGGTCATTAGAGTGCCTATTTTAAAATAAATTTTTTATTTTAGAGATGTTTCTCTCATTATTCTCTTGTAGCAATAAAAGCCTGTTCTTATATACGAGGCAGCAAGGCTTGTTGCGACTTGCAGTTTATCATTATTTATATTGCTTGAAGCAATATACGGGCTTTAGGTGTTATGAGGAGCTATCTTAAAAAGATGCTTTATGAAGGTTGAGGTAGCTTGCTGAATGGAGATTATAATATGGCAAAAGTAATTGGTATTGATTTGGGGACAACGAACTCTTGTGTGGCTGTTATGGATGGCAAAAACGCAAAAGTTATTGAAAACTCAGAAGGAGCGCGAACAACACCTTCCGTTGTTGCCTTTACTGATGGGGGGGAGCGGCTTGTTGGGCAGCCTGCTAAACGGCAGGCGGTGACAAATCCTGAAGGGACAGTTTTTGCAGTTAAACGTTTGATAGGGCGCCGTTTTGATGACCCTATGGTTGAAAAAGATAAAGCGCTTGTTCCTTATAAAATTGTTAAAGGTGACAATGGTGATGCATGGGTTGAAGAGGCGGGAAAGAAATATTCTCCGTCACAAATTTCAGCTATGATTTTGCAAAAGATGAAGGAAACAGCAGAATCTTATCTTGGTGAAAAAGTTGAACAAGCCGTTATTACGGTTCCTGCTTATTTTAATGATGCGCAACGTCAAGCCACGAAAGACGCAGGTAAAATTGCTGGACTTGAAGTTTTACGGATTATTAATGAGCCAACTGCTGCTGCTTTAGCTTATGGTTTGGACAAAAAGGACGGAAAAACAATAGCAGTTTACGATCTTGGTGGTGGTACATTTGATATTTCAGTCCTTGAAATTGGAGATGGCGTTTTTGAAGTTAAGTCAACCAATGGGGATACGTTTTTAGGGGGTGAAGACTTTGACATGCGCTTGGTCGGTTATTTTGCCGATGAATTCAAAAAAGAACAAGGAATTGATCTGAAAAATGATAAACTCGCTTTACAGCGCTTAAAAGAAGCGGCAGAAAAAGCAAAAATTGAGCTTTCTTCGTCACAGCAAACAGAAATCAATTTACCATTTATCACGGCAGATCAATCCGGTCCCAAGCACTTAACAATGAAATTGACTCGGGCAAAATTTGAATCTCTGGTTGATGATTTAGTGCAGCGTACCATTGAACCTTGTAAAGCTGCGTTGAAAGATGCTGGATTAAAGGCTGGTGAAATTGACGAAGTTGTTTTAGTGGGTGGTATGACACGTATGCCCAAGATTCAGCAAGTTGTGCAGAGCTTTTTTGGCAAGGATCCCCACAAAGGCGTTAATCCTGATGAAGTGGTCGCAATGGGTGCTGCCATCCAAGGAGGTGTATTGCAAGGCGATGTCAAAGATGTATTGTTGCTAGATGTAACACCTTTATCTTTGGGTATTGAAACCTTGGGTGGGGTTTTCACACGCCTTATTGAGCGCAATACCACTATCCCGACGAAAAAATCGCAAGTTTTTTCGACAGCTGATGATAACCAGAGTGCTGTGACGATTCGTGTTTTCCAAGGTGAACGGGAAATGGCAAGTGATAATAAGTTATTGGCTCAATTTGATCTTGTTGGTATTCCTCCAGCCCCACGTGGTATACCTCAAATTGAAGTTACTTTTGATATTGATGCGAATGGTATTGTTAATGTTTCGGCCAAAGATAAGGGAACAGGTAAAGAGCATCAAATTCGTATTCAGGCATCAGGTGGTTTAAGTGATGCTGATATTGAAAAAATGGTAAAGGATGCAGAAGAGCACGCGGCTGAGGATAAAAAACGCCGTGAAGGTGTTGAAGCTAGAAATCAAGCGGAGGCTCTTATTCATTCAACTGAAAAGTCGCTCAATGAATATGGCGATAAAGTATCAGCTGAAGAAAAGGGACAGATTGAAACAGCAATATCTGATTTGAAATCTGCGCTTGAAGGCAGTGATACGGAAGAAGTAACAACAAAGATGCAAAAATTAGCAGAAGTCAGTATGAAGCTTGGACAGGCTATGTACGAAGCCTCACAAGCAGCGAGCGCTGACACTGAAACAGAGGCAAAGAATGATGATGTTGTTGATGCTGATTTTGAAGAAGTTAATGATAAGAAGAAATAGTGTCAGCATATGTGTTGATTAATTGATAAACCCGGCCTTTGAAATATAAGGCTGGGCTTTATTATTTGAGATAAGTTGCAACTTTGTTGCTAAAAATATAAATTAAAAGCAATATTATCCATAAAGATGGATGACAGAAAAATTATCAGGAATACATGATGAAGGTTGACTATTATGAAATTCTTGGCGTGACTCGCGAATGTGATGATAAAAAGTTGAAATCTGCTTTTCGTAAGTTGGCAATGCAATATCATCCTGATCGCAACGCGGGGGATAAAGAGGCAGAGCGAAAATTCAAAGAAATTGGGGAAGCCTATGAAGTTCTTAAAGATCCCCAGAAGCGTGCTGCTTATGATCGATTTGGCCATGCGGCCTTTGAAAATAGCGGTGGTCAAGGGGGAGCAAATCCCTTTGGTGGTTTTGCTGCTGGTGGTGGATTTGCGGATATTTTCGAAGACTTTTTTGGTGAGATTATGGGAGGGACACACCGTAAGCGTGGTGATAGTCGCGAACGTGGCGCAGATTTGAGTTATAATATGGAAGTGACTTTAGAAGAGGCATTTTCAGGAAAAACTGCAGAAATTAATATTCCCAGTTCCGTTCCGTGTGATGTTTGTGAAGGATCAGGAGCAAGAAAAGGCTCTAAGCCGCAAGTTTGTGGAACATGTCATGGATCTGGTCGTGTGCGTGCTGCACAGGGGTTCTTTTCTATTGAGCGGACATGTCCTACATGTCATGGACGTGGTGAAACTATTACGGATCCATGCCCCAAATGTCAGGGGACACGGCGTATAGAGAAAAAACGTTCATTAAGCGTAAATGTTCCAGCTGGTATTGAAGATGGAACGCGTATTCGCCTTTCTGGTGAGGGTGATGCTGGTATTCGTGGTGGCCCCAATGGTGATCTTTATATTTTCCTTTCCATTAAACCGCATGAGTTTTTTCAGCGAGAAGGAGCAGATCTTCACTGTCGCGTTCCTATTTCAATGGTAACAGCTGCTTTAGGAGGAGAGTTTGAAGTTTCCGACCTTGATGGTGTTAAAGCACGCGTTAAGATTCCAGAAGGGACACAAAATGGACGTCAATTCCGCCTTAGAGGCAAAGGTATGCCCATGTTGCGCCGTCAGCAAGCAAGGGGTGATCTTTACATCCATATCACGATTGAGACACCGCAGAAATTAACGCAGGAACAACGTGAATTGTTGCAAAAATTTGAGAAACTCTCAAATCATGAAAATTCACCGCAATCACATGGTTTTTTTTCACGTATGAAAGAATTTTTTGAAAATATTTCTGGTTAAAATTATGTGAATGTTCTCAGAATAATTAGAGAGAACTGTGGGAAAGTTATTTTCATTAAGCTTTCTATTGTCTCATTATCTTTGAAAAGCATTTTTTCTTGAAAAGAAAAGAGAGAGACAGCTAATTTAGGATAAACTCCTGCTGCTGATAGTTTTTATATTTCATGAGTTTTATGGATAAGTCTTATTTTTGAGTGTCTATGACATTTTAAAAAGGGCTTATCCATATAAGAACGCAATTGAGTGATTGATAATAAATATTGCCAGTGTCATGATAACTGCCTTTATGCATTCAGTATTTTTGGTGTTTATTTTTTCACTCAAAATTTCTTTTTAAAGGCTCTATAATAAAACTATAAAATAGGTAGCGGCTTGCCAAGAAACGCTAAATAAGCTGTTAGGCAATCCATCTTTTTCAAATAAAGTATCAACTTCTTATAACCGATTTTATTTTTGGCATTTTTCATAGTTTTAATCACTGCTTCCTTTAAAATAAGGGTTATTTTGTTCGGAATAGCTTTTACATGCCTCATCTTAGCTTTTAGCAGTAATCATGTCTTTTTAGATGCGGATTTAGTTTTGTATTTCTGATGTCATAAATAGTTTTTCCAGATAATAAAAACGCTATAATCAAGTTTATTTTGTTCCAAAGAAATTGTGGAATGAGATAATGTGTGTTGAATGCTAAAGAAGACATAACAAAACACTTTTCGATATATCTCTCTTGTGGGGAAACAGATTCGATGGAATTCACTTAATTGAATTTATTGGCATAATAAAAAGTTGGTGGGAAGATAGAGGAAGTTACCTTTAAAAAGAAAAAATAAATACAATAAAAAATAGCACAATATGCTTAGAAAACAGCACGATATATTGTTGAAATTGATTGGTGATATGGAAAGAGAAATTTACGAAATGAATCTTTTTTCATAAAATAACATAATTAAAAGAATTAAAAATTCTACAAAACATTGAATAATTCAAGCATGTATCGCTATGCAGAAAGAAAAACTTAATGACCGATCATGAAAAACGAGAAGTTTTATAAAACCTTACGAAGAGAGTAATCTAAACAATTAAATGCTTTTACGAAGATGCTTCTGAAGAGTTATCGAAATAAAGTCACAATATATGATAATTTTGCAAAGCCTTTTTTCGATTTTACGATATAAAAAGATAAATTATGATTATAAATCAACTTATTATGATTCTCCATGAGGAGCGTTCAATTGACATTTCCTCATGTTTAATGATTGAGAAAAAGTCAAATTTTTAAAACCAAAGTTATAGTTTATTGGGATAAGCTATAAAGCAGTTGAGTGATTTCTTATCTTGGGAATATGTTAATTTTATTATTATAAGAAACTTTATTTTTATCTTACAAAATCAATGGTTGTATATATTCCTATTCATTGTTAAGTATCCATAGGGATAAACTAATGAGTTGAATGTACGGCTTAGCTTCAAAATTTTGCTTTTCAATTTTATATATAAGATCATAAAATAATGACATTTTTTTACGTCTATTTTGTTTAATTTTTCGCTGTCAATTTTTAAAGGAAGTTTTTTGTATTTCATTTTGCTATTCCTTTTTCGTAATTTAGAGGAAAATTGACGATTTTCAGGGGAGGGGGTGGATAGAGTAAAGTTTGGTTTTATTGTTTTCACTTTTCCTAAATTTCATTAAGAGATGGTAAAAAGTGATGAGGAGGCTCTATTGATGGATGATGCTAAAAACGGTGATGTAGATGTTTTGGAAAAACAAGCAGCATTTTTATCGTCTGCTTTACCTTATATGCAAAAATATGAAAATGAAACGGTCGTGGTAAAATATGGCGGCCATGCTATGGGTGATCCTGCTTTGGGGCGAGCATTTGCGCGTGATATTGCTCTATTAAAGCAATCGGGGATCAATCCTGTTGTTGTTCATGGTGGTGGGCCTCAAATTGCTGAAATTTTAATGAAAATGGGGATTGAATCACGATTTGAAAACGGACTACGGGTAACCGATGAGCGGATCGTTGAAGTGGTTGAAATGGTTTTAGCGGGTTCCATAAATAAAGAAATTGTTGCTCTCATCAATGCTGAGGGTGAATGGGCAATAGGATTATGCGGCAAGGATGGCAATATGGTTTTTGCCGAAAAGGCTTATAAAACTGTCATTGATCCTGATTCGCATATTGAACGTGTTTTAGATTTGGGGTTTGTTGGTGAGCCTGTTGAAGTTGACCGCACATTGCTAGATCTTTTAGCATCTTCTGAAATGATACCAGTTCTTGCTCCTGTAGCTCCAGGACGCGATGGTAAAACTTATAATATCAATGCTGATATTTTTGCTGGAGCTATTGCTGGTGCATTAGAGGCTAAACGCCTTTTATTTCTCACTGATGTTCCTGGTGTTTTGGATAAACAAGGTAAACTTTTAAAAGAATTGACAGTTTCTGAAGCTGAGAAATTTATTAAAAATGGGACAATTTCAGGAGGCATGATTCCAAAAGTAGAGACTTGCATAAAAGCCCTTCAAAATGGTGTGGAAGGTGTTGTCATTTTAAATGGTAAAACTCCTCATTCTGTTTTACTAGAGCTGTTTACCGAACAGGGAGTTGGAACGCTTATTGTTTCATAAATTGTGGGGAAAATTGGAAGAGAAAGTTTTTCATGGTGAATCTAAAACAGTTTAAATATCCTTTATTAAGTAAGCCAGAATTGGCAATATTTACTGCGACAATATTGTGGGGCATTACATTTTTAGTCATTCACATTGCGGTACGCTATAGTGGTCCTCTGTTTTTTGTTGGATTTCGTTTTATTGTTGCATCTCTTATATGTGGGGTAATTTTTTGGCGCTCTATAAAAGGTATAACTGTTTATGAAGTTTTCGCTGGGATGGCAATAGGTTTAGCCATGTTTTTTGGTTATGCTTTTCAAGCAGCTGGACTTCAAACAATTATTAGTAGTCAGTCAGCTTTTATCACAGCGCTTTATGTACCGATGGTTCCAATCTTGCAATGGATTGTTTTTAAAAAACCTCCCCGTTTAGCTTGTTGGATTGGCATTATTTTCGCTTTTATTGGGCTTGTATTTATTTCAGGACAAAAGCCGGGAAATTTTGATTTTTCAAAAGGCGAAATTTTAACTTTGTTAGGCGCTTTAGCGATTGCTGGAGAAGTCATACTCATCGGAATTTTTGCGAACAAGGTTGATAGTCGGCGTGTAACCATTATTCAGTTATTTTTTAGTGGTTTTTTTTCATTTGCTTGTATGCCTTTGATGGGAGAAAGCATTCCTGAATTTTCGTGGGTTTGGTTTAATATTGGTATAGGATTGGCATTAATGAGTGCCATCATTCAATTAGCTATGAATTGGGCACAAAAGTCTATTTCCCCTACGCGTGCGACACTCATTTACGCAGGTGAACCGGTATGGGCTGGTATTGTTGGGCGTTTGGCTGGAGAACATTTATCTCCCTTAGCTTTATTGGGCGGTTTGCTTATTCTGATTGGGATCATTGTGGCTGAATTACAACCTTCACAATGGCGTAAAAAAAATAAAGCAATTAAAAAAATTGATTAGCTATACATTTTTTTATTATGATTTTATTGCATGAGATTTTTGCTTGTAGAGTTTTCCTTTTTGGAGCTTTTTTAATATTAAGATGATTAAGAAGTTCTATAAATTATTCCAGTTTTTGCATACCAAATTGGAGAAATAGTATACTTCTATCTGTTTGTCTAATTTCTAAACTGGGCAGACAATCTTCATTGAGCCAAAACATGAGGTGATATAAAGTTAAAAATTAACGCTCATCTTTACGATCATTTTTAAATTCGGCTTTAACAACTTTCAAAAACATCTACGGTAGTGTTTTTGAATAATGAAAATTACGCACTGTCGCACGTTGTTTCTTTTGTCCTTTAATAGAGTTACGCTTCTCACGCAAAATAGAACGCCCACAGTACCGCCCATAACGTTGTACATTAAAGCGTTTTTTTAAAGATAGTTTTCTCAATATACATCATATTCATTGACGGTCTGCATGAAGTATAGAAAAACCACAGAACATCATCATTTTACTTAAAATAAAAGGCACTAGCATTTTCTTTATCTGTTCTCAATATTACGATAGCCTTTGTCATTTGAAAGAGAGAGGCATTTTGACTCATTTCTTAAACGTTTTTATCCATACACTAGCTCTGTTTTATAATGGGGAAGCAAAAAATTTATTGATTCATTATGAGAAGATTTAATGAGAAGATTTAAAATGAGAGAGGCTCGCGATATTCAGAGTTTTCATTTAAATTGCAAAACAATAAACGATCATTATAAATCAATGCGTTATCCAATGAATCGAAGAGGATTGGTGTGTTTTATCTTTAATAGAAGAAGGAAGGAGTTGTATAAAAAGTATATAAAACATCACTCAATAGAGCACATTTCTAAAGTTTTAAAAATTGAGAAGAAACACCCTCGATATTCATATTATTGTATATAAGACTGCTAAAAAAGCAGATTATTGCGTACAAATAAAAAAGCATTTCTTGCGAATTTTATTGCAAGCCTAAGTGATATACACGCCCATCATATAAATATGATAATACATTGATTTATAATTATAATACAGCATTACTCACATTCAATTATGACCCTGAATACCGTAAAATTTTTTCACGTCAAATCATTTTCATGTTAAATCAATCCAAATCACTTTCTTACACGTCACAAGTGAGTGGGTGGGGACATGTGGGTAAAAACTGTAAAAGAAAAGCATATCTCTTATAAAATTTTTCAAATGTAAAGGATCGTCGCAATATTGAAGATTGGCAAAGTGTGTGATGGTGCCAGCTTACTACAGCATATGAGTTATCAAATAAGATGCGAAAAGATCATTTTAGCAGCCTTGGATTTAATTTAGCAAATAAAAGCCTCATTTTTTAGGCTATAAAAAGTTGTGTTTTGAGAGGCTTTTTAGGTTTATATTCTTTTGTAAGGAGCTGGAGCATAATTGGTCTTTGCGTTTTGTATTATTCTTTGCTAAATCGCCTTATATGACAATAGATCGTAATTATATTCGTAATTTTTCCATAGTGGCGCATATTGATCACGGCAAATCCACTTTAGCTGATCGTTTGATTCAAATAACAGGTGGGCTTGATACACGTGAGATGAAAGAACAAGTACTCGATTCCATGGATATTGAGCGTGAACGTGGAATTACTATTAAAGCACAGACGGTACGTTTACACTATAAGGCAAAGAATGGTGAAACCTATATTTTAAATCTTATGGATACACCAGGTCATGTGGATTTTGCTTATGAGGTTTCGCGTTCACTGGCAGCTTGTGAAGGTTCTCTGTTGGTGGTGGATGCAAGCCAAGGCGTAGAGGCGCAGACGTTAGCAAATGTTTATCAAGCCATTGATAATTCCCATGAGTTGGTTGTTGTTCTCAATAAAGTTGATCTTCCAGCAGCAGAACCTGAGCGTGTTAAAGAACAAATTGAAGATGTTATAGGCATTGATACATCTCAAGCAGTAGAAATATCAGCAAAAACAGGTTTGGGTGTTCCTGATGTTCTGGAGGCAATTGTTGCACAATTACCACCTCCACATACAGGCGATGTTGCAAATCCCTTGAAAGCAATGTTGGTTGATAGCTGGTATGACGCATATCTTGGTGTTATTGTTTTGGTACGGGTGATAGATGGTATTTTAAAAAAAGGCCAAACCATTCGTATGATGGGTACAGGTGCAAAATATCCAGTTGAGCGCGTTGGGGTTTTTACACCTAAAATGGTACAGGTTGATGAGTTAGGACCAGGCGAGATTGGTTTTATCACTGCTTCTATCAAAGAGGTAGCAGATACACGGGTTGGGGATACGATTACTGAAGAGCGCCGTCCTTGTGAAAATGCTTTACCTGGTTTTAAGCCTGCGCAACCGGTTGTTTTTTGTGGGCTTTTTCCAATTGATGCTGCTGATTTTGATGATTTGCGTGCAGCCATGGGCAAATTACGCTTAAATGATGCGAGTTTTTCTTTTGAAATGGAAACATCTGCGGCTTTGGGGTTTGGTTTTCGCTGTGGCTTTTTAGGACTTCTGCATCTTGAAATTATTCAAGAGCGATTAGAGCGTGAGTTTAATTTGGATTTAATTGCGACAGCACCTTCAGTTGTTTATCGCATGAATATGAATGATGGTTCTGTTAAAGAGTTACATAATCCAGCGGATATGCCTGATGTGGTTAAAATTTCTTCCATAGAAGAACCATGGATTCGAGCGACAATCATGACTCCTGATAATTATCTTGGGTCAATTTTAGAGCTATGCCAAGAGCGGCGCGGGGTACAGGTTGGGTTATCCTATGTTGGAACCCGTGCTATGGTAACGTATGATTTACCACTGAATGAAGTTGTTTTTGATTTTTATGATCGGCTAAAATCGATTTCAAAGGGTTATGCTTCTTTTGATTATCAAATGACAGATTATGCAGAAGGTGATTTAGTTAAAATGTCTATTTTGGTGAATGGAGAGCCTATTGATGCATTATCGATGCTTGTTCACCGCACGATTGCAGAAAAGCGCGGGCGTTCAATGTGCGAAAAACTGAAAGATCTTATTCCTCAGCATATGTTTCAGATTCCAGTTCAAGCGGCTATTGGTGGTAAAGTTATAGCGCGCGAAACGATTCGTGCTTTGCGTAAAGATGTAACAGCGAAATGTTACGGGGGTGATGTTACGCGTAAGCGCAAACTTTTGGAAAAGCAAAAAGAAGGCAAAAAGCGGATGCGCCAATTTGGAAAAGTAGAAATTCCACAATCGGCATTTATTCAAGCGCTCAAAATGAACAAATAATGAAAAAAGGGGTATTTTCTCTCATTGATTGCGCTTTTGCTTTTGTCGATTGGTTCAGGTGTTTAAAGAACACTTTTAAATAGAATTGCGTCGTGCTTCATGTTCTTGTGTATTGCATAATGGTATCACTTTCTCACGTAAAACAGAATGCTTTAAACAAAATACATTTATGTTGCATATTGGCGTGCTCGTTTTCGTAAATCATCACTCAATACATCAAACTCCATTTCACAACGGGGGCTATGAAAAATATAACGTAAAATACACTGTGAATGATATAAAATCCATTTGGCATTACCGCTTTTACGCGTCAGAAAGGTGCAAAGCGCACCTATCATACTCTTTTTCAGCTCAAAATATTATGACAGTCCTTATCACTTGAGAGAATTCATTAAAGGTATTTCACTCTTTTCTTGAAGTGTTTCTTACCCACATACCAACTGTGTTTGTAACGAGCAAGGAAATGATAGTGATTGATTCACTATGAAAGGATTTGAAATGAGAGAATCCTTGTATTCGAGGTTATTATTCAAGTTAAAAAACGATGAAATATTATTATGAATTAATCTTGTGTCTAAGAACGTAAAAGATCATTAATAGATGTTTTTTCTCGTGTTTTTTGATCAACGCGTTTTACAATAACAGCACAATAAAGGTTTGGGCCTGCTTCACCATTTGGTAAAGGTTTTCCGGGGAGAGAACCTGGTACAACCACTGAATAGGCTGGTACTTCACCAATAAAAATTTCACCTGTTGTACGGTCAATAATCTTTGTTGATTTTCCAATAAAGACTCCCATTCCCAAAACAGCACCTTCACGGATAATACAGCCTTCAACAATTTCAGAGCGAGCACCGATAAAGCAATGATCTTCAATGATTGTTGGATTTGCTTGCAGTGGTTCTAAAACACCTCCAATACCAACACCGCCAGAAAGATGGACATGTTTACCAATTTGTGCACAAGAACCAACGGTGGTCCATGTATCAACCATTGTGCCCTCATCGATAAAAGCACCAAGATTGACAAAGGATGGCATCAATATAACATTGGGTGCAATGTAAGCAGAATGACGTACAATGGCTCCAGGAACGGAACGGAAATCAGCACTTTTAAAATCTGCCTCTTGCCAACCAGAGAATTTTGAAGGAACTTTATCCCACCAATGTGTCCCATTGATTCCACCAGTAATAATTTGCATAGGATTAAGCCGAAAAGAGAGTAAAACCGCTTTTTTCAACCATTGATGAACATGCCATTGTCCATTTTTTTGTCGTTCTGCAACACGGATTTCACCTTTATCAAGAAGGTTCAATGCATGTTCAACACTCTCACGTATTTCGCCTTTTGTGGTAGTATCGATAGAATCGCGATCGTCAAAAGCTTGTTCGATAATAATTTCAAGTTGTGTGATATGGGTCATGACGAGAGTTCCGTTAAACAAGTTGAAAGCTTCAAGATTTATTCTCTATGAACTACGCGAAGAAATGTGTTCAGTCAATAAAACGATGAGGAAGTAGGACAGGTGCATGAAAAAAAGCTGTAAAGAAAAAAGAAAAAGGGAGCAAGAAAACTGGACGCCACTTCTCCATACGAAGGATGCTCTACAACAGATCCATAAAGTCTCTAATTCAGCACAGGTGCGTTCGTCTACTTATCGTTTAGCCTATATCGATCAAGATTTTATGATGCGTCCAGAGCTGCGTTCACAACGTATTAGTCTTGAATTTTTAAAGCCGGAAATAACCCTTAAAGAATATGATATTCAATCAACAGTTGTTTTGTTTGGTGGTGCGCGTATTCCTGAACCTGGGCAAGCAGCGTGGGCTGCAAAAAATGAAATACAAAAGAAAAATTTGCATGCTATGTCACATTATTACGATGAAGCAAGAGAGTTTGCGCGTTTGTGCTCACTCTATTCTGCTACGACACAATATCGTGAATTTGTGGTTGTTACGGGGGGCGGACCAGGAATCATGGAGGCGGGAAATCGTGGTGCTTGTGATGTTGGTGCCCCAACGATTGGCTTGAATATTATTTTACCACATGAGCAAGAGCCTAATTCGTATGTGTCGCCGCATTTATGTTTCAATTTTCATTATTTGGGGATGCGCAAAATGCATTTTTTAGTACGAGCGAAAGCCCTAGCCATTTTTCCAGGAGGATTTGGGACTCTGGATGAACTGTTTGAGACATTAACTTTAGTACAGACGGGGCGTATGAAACAGGTACCGATTTTATTGTTTGGCAAAGAATTTTGGAGCAATACTGTCAATTTTGAGTATCTGTCTGCACAAGGCACAATTTCTCCTACTGATATTAATTTTGTGAAATTTGTTAATACAGCAGCAGAAGCTTTTGAAGAAATTCGTTCTTTTTATAAATTGCCTTAACGACTTTTCAGATGCTCACTCTTGAAGGATCATTAATACTCTACTTTGGTTAAATAAAGTCCTGAGGGGGGGGCAACAACACCACAACGTTTACGATCTTTAGCATGAAGAGCTGTTTCGAGATCTTGAGCTGTCCAACGTCCAATACCCACTTCCATGAGGCTTCCTGCGAATGAACGGATTTGATGATGAAGAAAAGAACGAGCTTGTGCATAAAGGAAAATTTCTTCACCTTCTCTTTGAATATCGAGACGTTCAAGGGTGCGAATAGGGCTTTTGGCTTGGCAATGTGCTGAACGGAAAGTTGTAAAATCATGTTGTCCTACAAGCTTTTGCGCAGCTTCATGCATGGCTTCAGCATGAAGAGGTTTTGGTATCCACCACACGCGTTTGGCATTTAAAGCTGGTGGAGAGCGACGATTAAGTATTTTAAAAAGATAATGGCGTTTTACAGCGGAAAATCGTGCATCAAAGTCATCAGGGACATTTTCTACATTTAAGATTGAAATCGCCTCTCCCTGTTTACGTAAAAGAGCATTGAGCGCGTCACGCACAGTATGGGAGAGCCAGTTTTTTTCAAAATCAACATGCGCAACTTGTCCCGTAGCATGTACGCCCGCATCGGTTCTTCCTGCTGTTGTTATGGTCAATTGTTGTCCACTAAAGCAAAAAATTGCTTGTTCAAGAGCTCCTTGTATCGTGTGAAGTTTTGCTTGACGCTGCCAACCAGCATAATTTGAACCATCATATTCAAGAGTGAGTTTAAAACGTGGCATCTTAAAAAACAGCAGAAATATGAGCACCTCGCAAAAAGGTTGCGCACTCAAGAATTTTACCGCCAGATCTTTGGAGAGAGGTTATTTCTATCCGTCCTTGCCCACAATGGATAATCAAAGAATCTGGTTCTATCCGTCCAATTTCAAGAGAAGGACCTGTTGTTAAACGACTATCAAGAATTTTTACACGTTCTTCTCGTCCACCGATATTCATATTGCACCAGCAACTAGGAGAGGGAGAGAGCGCGCGAATATGCCTATGAATAAACTCTGCAGGTTTTGTCCAATCAATGCGGGTCTCTTCTTTTCTAATTTTGGCGGCATAGGTGATGCCTTCTTCTGATTGTGGGGTCAGTTTAAGTTGTCCTTTTTCAAGAGTGGATAAAGTCTCTACCATAAGTTCTGCGCCAATATGTGAAAGTCTGTTTGAAAGCTCAGCAGTGGTGGTGTTATCAGTAATGGGGATGGAGCGAGAAAGAGCGATAGGCCCCGTATCAAGTCCTTCATCCATTTTCATGATCATGATACCTGTTTCTTTATCACCAGCCATAATTGCTCGTTGAATAGGCGCAGCACCACGCCAACGTGGTAAGAGTGAAGCGTGGGCATTAAAACAACCAAAACGTGGCGTTTCGAGAATAGCTTTGGGTAAAAGGAGTCCATAAGCCACCACAATAGCAGCATCAACAGAAAGTGCTGCAAATTGCTCCTGTTGTTCGATTGTTTTGAGTGTTTGAGGCGTGAAGACAGGAATGGATTTTTCTTTTGCTACGGTGTGAACAGCGGAGGGGATTAATTTCAGCCCTCGACGTCCTGCTGGACGAGGGGGTTGACTATAAACAGCAACAACATCATGACCTGCATCCAATAAAGCATGTAAAATAGGAACAGCAAAATCTGGTGTTCCCATAAAACTTAATCGTAAAGCCATTACAAAACTGCTTCCTGCATGTTTTTTTCTTTTGCACGTTTTTTAAATTTTCGTATCACCATATCGCGTTTGATCTTTGAAATGTAATCAATAAAAAGGCGCCCATCTAAATGATCAATTTCATGCTGTAAGCAAGTTGCTAAGAGATCGTCTGCTTCAATTTCTGTTTGTTTTCCTTCACGGTTCTGATAGCGAACACGAAGGCGTTTAGGACGTTCAACCTCTGCAAAATAATCAGGAATAGAAAGACAGCCTTCTTTGTAAATATTACGCTCATCTGAAAGCCATAAAATTTCAGGGTTGATAATAACAAGTGGTTTTTTCTGCTCATCTTCAGAATTTCCAGAGACATCTATAACCAACATACGTAGCGGTATACCAATTTGAATAGCAGCAAGACCAACGCCTTTAGCATTATACATGGTTTCCAACATGTCATCCGCAAGTTTTTGGAGAGCTGAATCGACCTGCTCAACAGGTTTGGACACTTCCCGTAAAATCGGATCAGGTAAAGTAACTAAAGATCTCATTGGCATAAGTAGAGATTAATCAATGGTTTGTTATTGGTCAATATTGAATAACGGATTCTTGCGTTTTTTTACAATAAGAGCGTTATATTACAATTTATGTTTGATTCGTTTTTTTCCATACTTGTTGGTGATTTTTTTTCTAAACTAATGCTTTTGCTTTTATTTATACTTGTCTGTTTGGCATTTTTTATGTTGATACATTCTTATCGAAAAAAAGCATTTTTGGAAAATGAAATTGCTGAACGCGCACGTGAGGCACAAATGCAGATGGCTACCTTGCTGAAAACACAAGCTGAAATGCAAGGACGAATGCAAACGATGGCGGAAATTTTTGGTCAACGGCAGGCTGAATTGAATAAATCACTCAGTGAGCAACTCAATGGGATGACAACAAGCTTAGGCCAAACACTTCAGGTACAAACCAAATCCACTTATGAAAATTTGAATCGTTTGCAAGAGCGTTTAGCAGTGATTGATGCAGCACAAAATAATATTCAATCGCTTACGGGACAAGTTGTTCAGTTGCAGTCCATTTTAAGTAATAAGCAGACGCGTGGTACTTTCGGTCAAGGGCGGATGGAAGCAATTATTGCCGATGCCTTACCAACAAACGCTTATGCTTTTCAGGCTGTTCTTTCCAATGGAAAGCGCCCAGATTGTCTCATTCATATGCCCAATAAAGCTCCTTCTCTTGTTGTTGATGCTAAATTTCCTCTGGAAGCTTGGAATGCTATGCGTAAGGCAGAATCAGCGCAAGAGCGTCAAGAGGCAGAACGCCAATTTCGTACCGATATGGAAGTTCATATTCGTGATATTGCACAAAAATATTTGATTCCTGGAGAAACCCATGACACTGCTTTCCTTTTTGTGCCATCTGAATCGATTTTCGCAACAATTTATGAGGATTTTGAGGCATTGGTACAAAAATCCAATAGAGCCCATGTGATTATTGTTTCACCATCTTTGTTGATGCTCTCTGTCCAAGTGGTACAAACCATTATGAAAGATGCGCGGATGCGTGAACAAGCGCATTTAATTCAATCAGAAGTAGCAAAATTGATGGAAGATTTTGGACGAATGGATACGCGTGTTCGCGCACTACAGAAGCACTTTCATAAAGCAAGTGAAGATATAGAGGGAATTTTGATATCGTCTTCCAAAATCATGAAACGGGCAAATCGCATTGAAACTGTCGAATTAAAAGAAAATTACTCTGAACCAACAAAAATGACAACATTGGCTCAGTCGCAAACATTGCGTTTTGCTGATGAGGAATAAAGCAAAGCAAGCTTCTTAAATATTACAAGTTAGATCATGTTCTTTATTGATTGGTAATCATTTTTTAGTATCTCTATCTTGTTTTATTTCTTAAACGAGAGGAATAGGAATATGCGACACCTTTTGTTTTTAGGGGCACTGGTGTTTTTGCTAGAGGGATGCGCAACAACCACTCCCATCCACACAAATAATGCTTGTGCTATTTTAGCACAAAAAAATGGTTTTTTTGACAATTGGGGTAAGGTGTCTCAAAGAGCGGAAATGCGCTATGGAATTCCTATGCCTATTATTCTTGCAACCATTAAGATGGAATCGAGCTTTCGTCACAATGCACGTCCTCCACGCAAAAAACTACTTGGTTTTATTCCATGGAAGCGTCGGTCGACAGCTTATGGTTATGCTCAAGCGCTTGATAGTACATGGGCAATGTATCTTCGCTCTACAGGAAAGTCTTTTGCATGGCGTACGAATTTCGCAGATGCTGCTGATTTTGTTGCTTGGTATCATCGCCAAAGTGTTCAACGCAATGGGGTGAGGTTTGATGATGCATATAGCCTTTATTTAAATTATCATATGGGGCATGGTGCTTATGCACGTAGTGGTGGGCATGTCAGTGCTGCGCTTTCACAGACAGCACAGCGCATGGCAAGGATATCGAGGCTCTATGAACAGCAATTAAAAAGATGTGGATGGCATTAGGGAAGATTTTTGAAAATCTTAATCAGGGAATTGATGGGATAGAATTATTCGAAAGCAAAATTCCGCATGATATGATAAAATAGTGCCGTTTTTCCGATCGTTCAATGAAATAAATTGTTATTTTTTAGAATAAACTCAAGCAACAGAAAGTTTTTGCAATACACAATATATTTGAAGATACTCTCGACATTTTTACCTCCTTTGTTAAAAAAATTTATAATAGAAACTATCTTCTATTTAGCGCTGGCATTTCGCATTAGGCTAAGTGCCAGCGCTTATTGAAGAAAAATTTTAAAATATAATATCATTTTTTATTTTCATTATGCGTATTACTGGCTGATTATTATATGAATATTTTCTTTGTTAAGCGTATAAAATAGCAATTAAAACAAATGCAATTCGGGCATCATAAAAAGGGTAAAATATTCAATATAAAAAAACGAGAAATGCATTAAACGAAAAAACGTTATTTTGTATAAAGAGGGCGCTACAGTCTTCAAAAGAACTAGGTGTATTTAGTATTGTATGAAATAAAACATATTCGTCCATCCAGTCCATCTTAATTGAAAAAAGTTATCTTATTGTATTGTAAAAACACTCCCGTTTATAGGATGATAAGGTATATGCAACTTTACACACAATGAATATTCAGGGTAGGGAATATTCAGAGAAAGATTTGTAACGCCTATGAAGTAACAAGTCAGTCTCCAATGTTGTGATAGCTTTTGCATTTGAGAATATTTATGAGAAGCATTTTTATTCTTTTTCTTAAATGGTTTAAGCATATTGATTTATAAAGATAATATATCGTTATTCATATTAAAGTAAGAATCTCGAATGGCGTAGGGTTTTATCGTTTCAGATCTCTTGAGGTTGAATCAATAAAACCATTGGCTTGCAGATAATAAGCACAATGGGTATGTGGATAAAAACTGTGAAAGAAAAGACTAAAAATATTTTTTTATGAACATACATTTTCAAATGTAAGAATTATCGGTAACATTGGGAATTAGCACATATAATGATGGCACCACTTTGCTCTCACACCTCGACCTTGTTTGTGACGTGCAAGGAAAAAAAATAATTGATTCAATATATTATTTAAGCGTTAATATACCTTAGTATTGAGCAGGTATACGCTACTCAAGGTGGGTATTTTTTAATTGGCAGAACATCTGATCAGGCTAAAAATACTCGAAAAAAGTTCTGATTCGCAATAATTGAGAAGTATATTTTAATATTTTATTCTCTAATCTTTGTTTAAGTACTTCATATCTTTTAAAAAGATACCAGTAACCAACATATTATGATATTTGTGGAAATATTGTGGTAAAGGAAATTCAGATTTTGTCCTTTAAGACAAGGCGCAGGTTAAACAGATCATTTTCTATTTCTGTGCAAAGCATAAAAAAATTATCTACTTTCATGGTTGCGACAGTAAATTTTATAATCCAACAAATGATTAAAAATGTATTATAATATCATTAAAATGCAAGGAACAGGCGCTATTGAAATGATAATTAAATAGCACATAAACCTTTTAAATTGATGCACACATCTTTTATTATGATTGATTCCCTTGATAGAACAGTTGGTCCTTTTGGTGGAGCTAAGCGGGATCGAACCGCTGACCTCTTGCATGCCATGCAAGCGCTCTCCCAGCTGAGCTATAGCCCCTATAAAAACAAATTGTCCCAAAAAGACAGTATACAATTCCAACTTTTCTAGAACGATCAAAATTGAAGATCAAGAAGAATTTACATTCAATAGAAAAGATGTCCTCTTTTACTTCTTTTAAGCATCGTCATCATTAGAAACACCGCCTCCGAGAATATCAGTAACGTCATCATCTTCATCGTCACCATCATGAGACAAAAATGTATCATCATCATCACCAAGATCTACATCACTATCTTCTAAATCAGGAAGATCGTCATCTTTAGAATCCACATCATCATCTTCAAGAAGCATAAAAGCAGATTTTTCAAGTGCTGTATCAAGCTCCTCAGTATCAACTTCTTCTTCATTATTTGCTTCAGCTGCTGCAACTTCAAAGTAAGAACGCGGATAAGAAATTCCTGTATAGGGCGACACAATAGGATCGCGATTTAGATCGTAAAATTTTTTTCCTGTTTCTGGATCAACACGTTTAGTTCCAAGTTCTTGTTTTGCCATAAACCGTGCCTCTTTGATTAACTATTATTCCATTAAAAGATAAATTTTATGGTGCTTAATCGAAAAATAATACCTTTGTCAAAGATAAATACACTGTTCCACAGTGATTTTTTCATGACGTCTTTTAAAGCATGTGCTAAAGGATGCACAATTTCATAAAAGTTAGATAGAATTAAATAGAATTTCCATGCAAAAAGCAATCCCTATAACCACCTATAAATCGAGTAGTCTCTCTGGAAAAATTCAAATACCAGGAGATAAATCAATCTCTCATCGCTCTCTTATATTGGGAGGATTAGCAAGTGGTGAGACATATATTCATGGATTACTTGAAAGCGCTGATGTACTCAATACAGCTGCTGCTATGCAAGCTATGGGTGCCTGTATTATTAAAAAAGGAGACTTCTGGATCATACGAGGAACAGGGAATGGTTGCCTTTTAGCTGCACAAAAACCTTTAGACTTTGGAAACGCTGGAACAGGTGCTCGTTTGGTTATGGGAATGGTTGGTCCGTATCATATGAAAACAACCTTTATTGGTGATGCTTCTCTCTCTAAACGTCCAATGGGGCGTATCCTTGATCCACTGCGTCTCATGGGGGTTGAAATTGAGGCAACGCGCGACGATTACCTTCCTTTAACGCTTTATGGTCCGAAAATGGCTAATCCGATTCGTTACCGTGTTCCAATAGCTTCCTCCCAAATTAAATCAGCAATCCTGCTTGCTGGACTCAATACCGCCGGCACTACAACTGTTATTGAACCAGTTCTGACACGAGATCATACGGAAAAAATGTTAAAAGCATTCGGTGCGCAACTTGAAATAGAAAAAGATAACAAAGGTGCGCGTTTGATTCATCTTAATGGTCAACCCCATCTTACTGGACAAACGATTCATATTCCGAGTGATCCTTCTTCTGCTGCTTTTCCAATTATCGCAGCCCTTCTTGTAGAAGACTCTGATATCACCATTGAAAATGTTTTGATAAATAACTCTCGAATAGGACTTATCGAAACATTGTGGGAAATGGGTGCTCAAATTGAATTTTTGAACCGACGTCAAACAGGTGGAGAGAATGTTGCTGATCTACGGATAAAATCATCGGTCCTTAGAGGCGTTACGGTGCCCAAAGAACGTGCTCCATCGATGATAGATGAATATCCTGCTTTGGCAGTAGCAGCAGCCTTTGCAGAAGGCAAAACAGTTATGCTAGGAATTGAAGAATTGCGTGTAAAAGAATCAGATCGATTGTCTGCTGTTGCGCAAGGATTAAAAATTAATTGTGTAGACTGTGAAGAAGGTCAAGATTTTCTTATTGTTTATGGAAAAGGTTCTGCCAAAGGTTTGGGGGGGGGGTATGTTGCCACACATCTTGATCATCGAATTGCTATGTGTTTTCTCATTTTTGGGCTTGTGTCAGAAAAACCTGTTACCATTGATGATAAACGAATGATCGCTACGAGCTTTCCAGAGTTTATTCCTTTTATAAAAAAACTTGGGGGGAAAATCGCTTGAAGCCTTTTGTTATTGCCATTGATGGACCTGCAGCCTCAGGCAAAGGAACCTTAGCACGCAAAATTGCTGCACATTATCGCCTTCGTCATCTCGATACTGGTCTTACTTATCGTAGTGTTGCTCATACGCTTTTACAACAAAATTTAGCTCTTAATGATGAAAAAAATGCTATTATTTATGCTAAAGAACTTGATTTTAATACCTTAAATCCTTCTCTTCTTTCTTCTCATGAACTTGGTGAAGCGGCTTCAAAAATAGCAATTAACCCTGCTGTACGCAAAATTCTTGTCGAAAAACAACGCAACTTTGCTAAAGTTTTACCCGGCTGTGTGCTTGATGGGCGTGATATCGGAACGATTGTTTGTCCTGATGCCGATATCAAGTTTTATATTCTAGCCAATGTTCAAACACGCGCCAAACGCCGCTACCAAGAGATTTTAAAAAAAGGTGTTCAAGCAAATTATCATGAAATCCTAGCTCAACTTGAACAGCGCGACAGTCGCGATATAACGCGCAAACAAAGTCCACTAAAACCAGCAAAAAACGCCCACTTGCTTGATACGTCAGAATTGAGTATAGAAGCAACATTTGAAATTGCATGCAGTTTTGTTGATCCAATCATAAAAATGCATATAATTGGATAAATTCGTTAAGGTAACTTCCAGCCTAGCGCTAACTTTTTTCCCTTATTCAAGGGAAAAGGCTAGGGAGTTGCTTATGTTAACACTAACCTAGCGCTCATACCTTATAATACAAGGTATATATTAGGAGTTCTTATGTCACAATACAATCCCACAACAGCGGATTTTGAAACCCTTTTAACAGAATCTTTTCAAACTAATGATCTTAATGAAGGATCTGTTGTTAAAGGTCGTGTTATTGCAATCGAAAAAGACATGGCCATTATTGATGCTGGTCTTAAAGTCGAAGGACGTATTCCTCTCAAAGAATTTGGAGCTAAAGCAAAAGATGGTTCTTTGCAAGTTGGCGATGAAGTTGAGGTTTACATTGAACGCATTGAAAATGCGATGGGTGAAGCTGTTTTATCGCGTGAAAAAGCACGGCGCGAAGAAAGTTGGGTCCGTTTGGAGGAAAAATTCAATGCTGGTGCACGCGTTGATGGAGTGATCTTTAGCCAAGTAAAAGGTGGTTTTACAGTTGATCTTGATGGTGCCGTTGCTTTCTTGCCTCGCAGTCAAGTTGATATTCGTCCCATTCGTGATGTTTCACCCCTCATGCATAATTCACAGTCCTTTGAAATTTTGAAGATGGATCGTCGTCGTGGCAATATTGTGGTCTCACGCCGCACTGTTTTAGAAGAAAGTCGCGCTGAGCAACGTTCAGAAATCGTACAAAATCTTGAAGAAAACCAAATCGTTGAAGGTGTGGTGAAAAATATTACAGATTATGGTGCCTTTGTTGATCTTGGTGGGATTGATGGTCTCTTGCACGTTACAGATATGGCATGGCGGCGTGTTAATCACCCATCTGAAGTGCTCACAATTGGCCAAACGATTAAAGTTCAGATTATTCGCATTAATCAAGATACGCACCGTATTTCTCTTGGAATGAAACAGCTTGAAAGTGATCCTTGGGAAAGCATCAGTGTCCGGTATCCGATTGGTAAAAAAATTACGGGTGCTGTTACCAACATTACTGATTACGGTGGTTTTGTTGAAATTGAACCAGGAATCGAAGGGCTGATCCATGTTTCTGAAATGAGCTGGACAAAGAAAAATGTTCATCCTGGAAAAATTCTGTCTACATCACAAGAAGTAGAAGTGGTTGTTCTTGAGATTGATCCTTCTAAACGGCGTATTTCTCTTGGCTTAAAACAAACATTTGAAAATCCATGGGAAGCTTTTGCTAATAAATTTCCTGTCAATTCGCAAATTGAAGGAGAGGTTAAAAATAAAACAGAATTTGGTCTGTTTATTGGGCTTGAAGGCGATGTTGACGGTATGGTTCATTTGTCTGATCTTGATTGGAACCGTCCTGGTGAACAAGTTATTGATACTTACAATAAAGGCGATATCGTTAAAGCTGTGGTCCTTGATGTTGACATTGAAAAAGAGCGCATTTCTCTTGGAATTAAGCAGCTTTCCAGTGATAAAGTTGGAGAAGCAGCTGCTTCTGGCGAATTGCGAAAAGGTGCAGTTGTAACATGCGAAGTGATTGCTGTTAACGACAATGACATTGGTGTGAAATTGATTGACCACAACCTTGAGACAACCATTCGGCGTGCTGATCTTGCGCGTGATCGTGATGAGCAACGTCCTGAGCGTTTCGCAATTGGGCAAAAGGTTGATGCTCGCATCACAGCATTTGATAAAAAAACACGTAAAATTTCAGTATCGATTAAAGCTTTAGAAATTGCAGAGGAAAAAGAAGCTGTTGCACAATATGGTTCTACAGATTCAGGTGCTTCTCTTGGTGATATTCTGGGTGCAGCTTTGAAAAAACAAGAACAAGATTAATCATCAATCATTAAAGTTGGTGTTATTATTAAGGTCACTCATTAGGAGTGACCTTTTTATTTTCTAAAAAAAATTGTCTGCTTATTTTTAAATTATTGAAACAAAAATTATAAATGCTTGCAAATAAAAACAAAAAGTTTGTTTTTTGTCTAACAACGGTTCACTATTCAGATAAAATGCTTACAATTTAAATAAAAAACGATGTAATTAAATAACAATGGGACATGGCGTGCATAATACCCTTCATAAAATACTTTTTTCTCAAAAAGAGAAAAAAGATCATTTTATTAATACGGATTTTCCTCTTCGTGCAATCTATAAGGTACAGGAAGATCTTTATAACTTAGGGCATGATATAGCTTCTGGTAAAGAAATTTTACTCCCTGAATATGAAGGAGTAGGAGATTTTCGCAAGAGATTGAATGAAAATGCTAAACTTATTCTTCATGCCTTTCATACCAGTGATTTTGCTGCCCGAAATGATGAAACCATCGCACCATCTGCTCAATGGCTCATTGATAATCATTACACCATTGATAAAACCATACAAAAGCTACGTCGTAATCTACCCAAGTCCTTCATAAAGCAACTTCCTCTTTCTACACACAAAGCCGGCATACCACGAATTTTTGCTTTAACTTGGCTTTATATTGCGCATACCGATAGCAGCTTTTCACAAGAAACACTCACTGCTATGACCAACGGATTTCAAGAAGTTTGTGCGCTCACAATTGGTGAATTGTGGACTCTTCCTTCAGTTATGCAAATGCTGCTCATTGAAAATGTCCGTCGTCTTTCAGTACGTATCGAAAAAGCGCGACATATGCGCCATCTTGCTAGTCAAGTAGCTGATAAAATTTCTCTTGTAGAAAATAAAACAAATCCACACTCTCTTTTTACGCAGTATAAACCATTTACTGTTGATCCAACTTTTTCAGCACATTTATTCTATCGCCTGCGCAGTGCATCTGTCGATTCAACCGTAGCATTAACTTGGCTTGAAAAGCAATTGAAAAGCCAAGGTAGTAGCTTAGAGATTGCAACAGCTGATGAACATACCCGACAAGCAGCAGATGGTGTGACCATGGGAAATATTATACGTGCTCTTAAAGCTATAGATGATGTTGATTGGACAGCATGGTTTGAAACAGTGAGTTGTGTTGATTCTATTTTGCGTAAAAATAGTGATTTTTCTGAAATTGATGCTCACTCACGCAATATTTATCGACAAGTCATTGAAAAAGTTTCTCGCTTTTCGCCTCTTAGTGAACTGGAAGTTGCACATAAAGTTGTAGAAATGGCAAATTCCACTTCTAAAGATATGCCTCATCATTCTTGTGTGGGGTGGTACCTTGTTGATGATGGTCGTGGCATATTTGAAAAGGCTTGTGGGTATATTCCGCCCTTTCTCATAAAATGGACACGCGCTTCCTGTTGCTCAAAATTGAGAGTCATCGCCGTTCCTGTCTCTTTTCTGACGCTTGCTCTTTTGCTGGTAATTTACGCCCTTTTACAAATATCTGGCATGACACAATGGATATCTTTTTGCTTTACTGTATTGGCGCTTTTTCCTGCTATCGATGCTGCTTTTGCTTTATTTAATACTGTTGTTTCGTGGTTTGTCCCATCAAGACAGCTCATTGGTTATGAATATAAAGAAGGTATTCCCGAACATGCACGGACAATGGTTGTTGTGCCTACTTTAATGACATCACACGATGATATTGATGAACAAGTGCGCAATCTTGAAGTGCACTATCTTTCTAATCCTAAAGGAGCCATTCATTTTGCACTCATTACAGATTGGGTGGATGCTCCATTGAGAGAAACGCAAGATGATCTTGATTTATTACACTATGCGCAAAAGAGTATTGATAAACTCAATAATCGTTATCATCGTGATGAACTTCCTCTTTTTTTCCTTTTACATCGCCGACGCCTTTATAATACAAGCGAAAAATGTTGGATGGGATGGGAACGAAAGCGGGGAAAACTTCATGAACTCAATCGGCTTTTAAGAGGCGATAAAAATACAAGCTTTTATCCTCCCAATCCACATCTTCCTATGGATTGCCGTTTTGTTATGACGCTAGATTGTGATACACGTCTTACTCCAGAGAGCGTCGCGAAACTTGTTGGAAAGCTTAACCATCCACTCAATTATCCCGTTTTTGATCCACAAAGTGGAAAGGTTGTAAAGGGCTATAGCATTTTACAACCACGCATTATTCCTTCTCTTACAACAGGAAAAAAAACATCAATTCTCCAACGGGTTTTTTCTATCAACCGTGGCATTGATCCTTATGTTTTTGCTGTTTCTGATACTTATCAAGATCTTTTAGGAGAAGGCACCTTTATCGGTAAAGGTCTTTATAATATTGATGCATTTGAACAAGCACTTGATGGAAAAATTAAAGAAAATACTATTCTTAGTCATGATCTCTTAGAAGGAGGTTATGCTCGTACTGCTCTGGTAAGTAGCATAGAAGTCATTGAAGACTATCCAACCGCTTACAATATTGATGTTATGCGTTATCATCGTTGGGTCCGCGGTGATTGGCAGCTTTTGCCTTATCTTTTTCCCCACCGTCAAATAAGTTCCGTGACGCGTTGGAAAATGCAGGATAATTTACGTCGTTCTCTCACTCCACTTATGTGGTTAATCGCAGCATTTGCAGGATGGGCTTTTTTGTCTTTAAAGAGTGCAATCGTCTGGCAACTATTCTTGTTGTTTAGCTCCTTCATTTCACCCATTCTATGTGTATTAAAAACGCTTGTCTCATCCAATATAGATCATTCTTTGCGTGGACATTTTCAATTAATTTGGAACAAAATTGCTCTTACAAGCGCTGATATATTTCTTAAAACGACGTTTCTTGCTCATTCGGCGTATTTTATGACCGATGCGATTATTCGTACACTCTATCGTATGACGATTTCAAAACAGCATCTTCTTGAATGGAAAACTTCTGCCGCAACAAAATCAATACCCAATAGTTTGCGTTTCTATGTTTTTACAATGGCACCAGCATCGCTTATTGGTATTCTTACTATAGCACTCCCTCTTTTTTCTAATAGTTTTGCAAGCTTGGTTGCTTTACCTTTTGGGATATCATGGTTTTTTTCACCCTTCATTGCTTGGATTGTGAGTCAACCTTCAACCTTTCAAGATAGCCTTGATCTTTCTTCAAAAGATAAAAAAAAACTCCGTTCTATTGCACGGCGGACATGGCTTTATTATGCAACCTTTGTCAATGCACAAAACAACTATTTGCCTCCCGATAATTTTCAAGAAGATCCTGAACCTCTTGTTGCTCAACGTACATCGCCTACGAATATTGGGGTTTATCTCCTTTCTATTATTGCTGCACGTGATTTTGGTTGGATTGGTTTTGAAGAGACCATTACCCGTATTGAATGTACATTACGCTCTCTTGCAAAAATGGAAAAGTTCCGCGGTCATCTCTATAATTGGTATGAAACGGATACACTCAGGCCTCTTTTGCCTACTTATGTATCAACCGTTGATTCAGGAAATCTTGCCGGTCATTTGGTAACACTCTCTTCTGCCTTAAGTGAATGGGCTGAAAAACCTCATGTTTTTTTTCAAAGTGATCGAGAAGGCTTATCGGATGTTCTTGCTATTCTTGAAGAAACTGTCAGAGAAATTCCAGATCATCAACCCAGTTTACGCTCTTTACGCCAAAAAATCGAAGAAAACATCACTCGTTTTCATGATTCTATCTTCACTTTTATAGAACAAGAAAATACGATTCCTTCTCACATCATAGATCTTTCACTTGCAGCCCATGATATTGTGCACTTAGTCGGTGAACTTGACCACAAAATTCAAACGATAGAATCTGCTCGTGCGCTTTCTTGGGCTAAATGCCTTATCGACACCTGTAACGCTCATCATCATGATGCTATTGATAATTATGATACTGAAAAATTATGTAAAAAACTAAACCGGTTGGCTATAGCGGCATGGCAAATAGCCTTTGATATGAAATTTGACTTTTTAGAACAGCCTAAACGGCACCTTTTATCCATTGGATATCGTGTGCAAGAAAACAAACTCGATGAAAATTGTTATGATCTACTCGCTTCAGAAGCACGTCTTGCAAGCTTTTTTGCTATCGCAAAGGGAGATATAAAACTTAAACATTGGTTTCATCTTGGTCGACTTCTTGTACCAATAGGTTGGAAAGGTGCACTCCTATCATGGTCTGGTTCCATGTTTGAATACCTTATGCCCTCTCTTGTGATGCATGAACCGTTAGGATCTCTCCTAGATCAAACAAATCGATTAATTATTCGATGTCAAATACAATATGCCCATAAACGGGAATTACCATGGGGTATTTCAGAAGCCGCATTTAATGCTCGCGATCATTTAATGAATTACCAATACGCTCATTTTGGTGTTCCAAACCTCGGACTCCAACGTGGTCTTTCACGCAATGCTGTCATTGCTCCCTATGCCAGCCTTCTAGCGGCACAATATGCTCCTGCTTGCGCTGTCGCTAATTTAAAACGACTTCGTGATCTTGGAGCTTTGGGAACATATGGTTATTATGACTCTGTTGATTTTACCCCTTCACGCGTGAAAACAGGGGAAAAATACGCCGTTGTACGCAATTATTATGCGCACCATCATGGCATGTCTATCCTTGCTCTTAACAATGTTATTTTTCAAGGGCGAATGCGTGATCGTTTTCACCGTGATCCCGTTATTGAAGCAACACAATTGCTCTTACAGGAAAGAGCGCCTCATCTCATTCCTATTATTCATACCAAAGCTGTTAATCGTATGCGCAATAAGTCTCAAGCATTTGACGCAGCCCCTTTGCGCATTATTACAAACCCGTTACTCAAACCACGAGCAACTTTACTTTTGTCTAATGGCTTTTATTCTACCATGTTAACAGCGAACGGTTCTGGTTACAGTCGTTGGCACGATTATGCGATTACGCGCTTTATTCCTGATGCAACAGAAGATCAACAAGGTACTTTATTCTTCTTACGTGATACGCATAGTGGACGGTGGTGGTCTGTTACTGGTGAGCCAACACGTGTTATTGAAGAAGACGCTGTCAGCATTTTTACAGATGAAAAGGCTGAATATACAAAAATGGTTGATGGTATTAAATCAACACTTGAATGTCTTATTACATCTGAAGGATGTGGTGAAGGGAGACGTATTCAACTGATGAATATGACAAATAAAGACCGACTCATTGAAGTGACTTCTTATGGTGAATTAGCACTTGCCACGATGGATACAGACCAAGTTCATCCTGTTTTTTCCCGTATGTTTATAGAGACAGAAATTACTGAAGAAGGTAAAACAATTTTTGCCAAAAGGCGCAAACGCTCGCCTAGTGACCCTGAAATCTATGTTGCTCATTTTGTTTCTAGTACAACAGATATTCTCCAAGAGACAGAAGCTGAAACAGATCGCTCTCTGTTTATTGGTCGGGGGCGATCCATTCATCGTCCTGCTGCATTTGATCAAAATGCTCGTTTCAGTAACAGTCAAGGTTGTGTTCTTGACCCTGTTATGTCATTGCGATGCCGTATAAAAATTCCAGCTCATGAAAAAGCAGAACTTATTTTTTGGACTTTTGCTGCACATACAAAAGAAGCGTTAAATAATCATATTAAACATTATCGACAACCTGATATGTTTCAAAAAGAACTTTCAATGGCATGGACGCGCTCACAAGTCGCATTGTATCAGAGTGGAACTCAGCTTAAAGAAGCTATTGTCTATCAAAAATATGCAACACCGCTTATTTATCCAGAACGAACGTGGCGTCTTCCTTCTGAAATATTAGCAAAAACGCTAGGAAAACAGTCTGATCTTTGGCCCATGTCTATCTCAGGAGACAATCCACTCTGTCTTCTTAGGTTAAATAACGAGGGAAATATAACTGTACTGCGCGAGCTCCTTAAAGCACACGAATATTGGTATATGCGTGGACTCATTGTTGATCTGGTCATTCTTAATGAACAAACATTTTCCTATATACAAAGTACACAACGCGCTCTTGAGTGGGTCTGTGAATCTTATTATCACCATACGCAAAAAGCAGATGAACGCCAACATATTTTCATGCTTCGACGCGATCAAATGAGTGAACAGAGTTTTAAAACGCTTCTTGCATCAGCGCGTATCGTTCTTGATGCCCAAAATGGTTCTTTATCTGAACAACTTAAACGACTTGATAAGAATGATTTTAATCTCACAATTCGTAAAAATTATCAAGAATCTTATGATCAATTAGACTTGCCGAGATATAACGAAGGAAAGCAATTTACAACACAAACTGAACAGAATCTTTTTTCTTCCATTGGTCTTATTAGCCAACAAAAACCCTCCTCTTTTCTCCCAAATGGAGAAGATCTCAGATATTGGAATGGTTATGGTGGTTTTAATCAGCATAATCATTATGTAATACGTCTTCGTGGACGTACCACCACACCGCATCCGTGGATTAATGTTATTGCTAATCACAGATTTGGTTTTCATGTCTCTGCTGAAGGTGCAATTTTTACTTGGGCTAACAATAGCCGCGATTATCAACTAACTCCTTGGGCGAATGATCCAACGTCTAACCGACCAGGAGAAGCTCTTTATCTGGTTGATCGCCAGTCTTTAAAACGTTTCTCACCCGTTTCTACTGTTGAATGTGACGAAAATATTGTCTATGAGGCGTGTCATGGGTTTGGATTCTCAACTTTTAAATCAACACATTCAGAAATCGCATTAGAACTGACTCATACACTTGATCCCGAAAAACCTATTCGCTTTTCACGTCTTATCCTTACGAATGAAGGGAAAAAACCACGCAGTTTACGCCTTTATAATTATGTTGAATGGGTTTTGGGAAATGTCCGTACAAAATATGCCCCCTTTATTGTTTCCTCTTATGAGACCAGATGGGGTGCACATTTTATTCAAAATCCCTATCACATCGAGAAATCTCAACAAGTTACATTTTTATCAGCATCCGAAATGCCAACCAGCACGACGACCAATCGCGCTGAATTTATTGGTGCAACGGGAACCGTAACACGTCCAAATGCGATCCGTAAAGCCGCTGCTCTTTCAAATACCATTGAAGCAGGATGTGATCCTTGTTCAGCATTCACCTATGATATTGATCTTCAACCAGGGCAAATAAAAGAAATCATCTTCTATCTTGGCAGTGCTGAAAATAGGCAAGAAGCTGAAAAATTACTCAATCAAGTACGTGCAAGTGATTTTGAAATTCAGCTCACAAAACAGAAACAGCAATGGAGTGATTTTGTTTCTTCTTTCCAAGTCAAAACACCTGATGCTTCTTTTAATCTTATGGTCAACCATTGGCTTCCTTATCAAATCTACGCATGCCGCATCATGGCACGCGCAGGCTTTTACCAAGCGAGTGGTGCATTTGGTTTTCGTGACCAGTTACAAGATAGCTTGTCTTTGTTATTGCTGGAACCACAATTAGCACGTGAACAATTGTTAAATGCAGCAGCGCACCAATTTCTTGAAGGTGATGTGCAACATTGGTGGTTGCCTGACACAAATGCTGGTGTTCGTACATACATTTCTGATGATATCGTTTGGCTTGCATATGCAACAGCTCTTTATGTCACTACCACTGGGGATGACGCTTTTCTTGATACGCTCATTCCTTTTATTGAAGGTGATGTTCTCAAAAGTGGGCAACAGGATGCTTATTTTCAACCCACCCAATCCCCAAAGGTTGCAACAGTTTATGAACATTGTGTTTTAGCTTTAGACCTTGCCATTAAACGCTGCGGACCACATGGTCTCCCTCTTATTTTAGGTGGGGATTGGAATGATGGCATGAATTTGGTCGGTGTGGAAGGAAAAGGCGAAAGCATTTGGTTAGGATGGTTTCTTGGGTACACATTACAAACATTTATTTCTTTAGCCAAAAAACGTGGTGATAATAGCCATATGCAAATATGGAGTACGTACCTTGAACATTTAACAAAATCCCTAGAGAAAAACGGTTGGGATGGTGCTTGGTATCGACGTGGTTATTTTGATGATGGAACACCTCTTGGCTCTAAAATCAATGATGAATGTCAAATTGATACCATTGCTCAATCTTGGGCTGTCATTTCTCAAATGGCATCGCCTGAACGTCAAAAACAAGCGATGAAATCAATGTTGGAACAGCTCTATGATAAAAAAGGCGGACTCATTCGCCTTTTTTGGCCGCCTTTTGATAAAAGTACGCTCGAGCCTGGTTATATAAAAGGTTATCCTCCAGGAATTCGAGAAAATGGTGGTCAATACACGCATGGTGCCATTTGGAGTATTTTTGCGTTGGCTGAAATGGAACAAAACGATAAAGCTTATGCTTTATTTTCTATGATAAACCCAATTACCCATGGACAAGATCCTGAAATTTATCGTGTTGAACCTTATGTGATGGCTGCAGATATTTATGCTGTTGAACCACGATGTGGTCAAGGCGGTTGGACTTGGTATACAGGTTCAGCCGGTTGGTTTTATCGCGCCGCAACACAAGCTATTCTTGGAATACAGCGTCAGGGAGACCTATTATTTTTGCAGCCACATTTACCCTCTATTTGGCCAAAATATGAAGCAACAATGAAGTTTTATGATGCCGTTTATAGCATTAAAGTAAAATGGGGACCTAAAAATATGCTCTATGTTAATAGCAAAGAATATACCGAAGTTCATACAGGGATAAAGTTACAAAAAACAGGTCAGCATGAAATTATGCGTATTGTCAAATCTTAAAGATGAAAGATGGAAAAAGAGAGTAGGCTTTTTATTCTTGCCCAAAACTGTAGAGTTGTTATATTGCACCGTTTATATTAGCCGTGTTGGTGCATAATATTTTAGATTTTATGAAAATGAAAGAAAAAGGTTATGAATCATCCGGATATTGCTAGACGTGTTTACAATCACACTTGGAAGCTTGATCCCATTATTCGCTCACTTCTTGATACGGATTTTTATAAGCTTCTTATGGTGCAGATGATTTGGGGGTTATACCCTAATGTTAATGTTACTTTTTCCCTCATAAATCGCTCTAAAACAATACGTCTTGCCGATGATATTGATGAGAGTGAATTACGTGCTCAACTTGATCATGCTCTTAGTTTGCGCTTTACAAAAAAAGAAATGATCTGGCTTGCTGGTAATACATTTTATGGACGCAAACAAATTTTTGAACCGGATTTTCTTCAGTGGCTTGAGAATTTTCAACTCCCAGAATATGAACTCACCCGCAAAGATGGCCAATATATCCTTCATTTTCATGGACCCTGGGCCCATAGTTCCATGTGGGAAATTCCTGCCCTTGCTATTATTAGTGAATTACGTTCACGTGCTGCTCTCAAAAAACTAGATCGTTTTGCTCTTGATGTACTTTATGCGCGTGCTAAAGCAAAAATGTGGAGTAAAGTTGAACGTCTCAAAAAATTGCCTGATATTAAAATATCTGACTTTGGGACAAGGCGCCGCCATTCTTTTTTATGGCAGCGCTGGTGTGTGGAAGCATTAAAAGAAGGTATTGGTCATTCTTTTACTGGAACTTCTAATGTTCTTCTTGCCATGGATACGGATTTAGAAGCTCTTGGAACCAATGCACACGAATTGCCTATGGTTATTGCGGCTCTCAGCAACAACGATGATGAATTACGCAGAGCTCCGTATCAAGTCTTGCAAGATTGGAATCGTTATTATGGTGGAAATCTTCTCATTGTTTTACCTGATACCTTTGGTACAGAAGAATTTTTACGCAATGCACCAGATTGGGTCGCTGATTGGACGGGTTTCAGACCCGATAGTGCGCCTCCTATTGAAGGTGGTGAACGTATTATTCAATGGTGGAAAGAAAAAGGAAAAGATCCACGCAAAAAACTTTTAATTTTTTCTGATGCTCTTGATGTCAATACAATTGAAAAAACCTATCATCATTTCCATGGTAAAGTGCGCATGAGTTTTGGATGGGGCACGGATCTTACCAATGATTTTACAGGTTGTGCACCTCAGGAAATTGAAACTCTTGATGCTCTTTCCCTTGTTTGTAAGGTGACCTATGCCAATGGTCGACCAGCCGTAAAACTTTCAGATAATCCTGAAAAAACGATTGGTGATTCAAAAGAAGTACAACGTTATCTCAATTTTTTTGGTAATAAAAAGCGAATTGCTAGACCTATAAAGACATAGTTTCCGGTTCTTTAAAACAAGTATATTGATTTATCATATTGTTTATAAGATTGATTTTTGTCCTACTCTAAGGACGAGGATTCTTAACCTTTGCTGGTCTGTAAACAGTTCGGCTGTTTTTGAGCAGATTCTACTTGGCCTACCACGCATACGCTTCACTTACATAAGGCGCGATAGATAAGACTTAAAAATATTTACGACGCATTAAAAAAATACTTAACGAGCCAAGGAAGTTTAACCAAGGAGATTTTCTCATTTTAACCCTGTTAAATCAAGCACACTCATCTCCTTGCATGTATGAAGGTTTTCAAGTTCTAAGGGTTATTGTTGTAGTTTGACAGTAGGTTTTATACTAAGTGGGAAGAGGTTGGATTAAGTAGGAATACGTGGTAATTTGTTGTTTTTATGTACAATTTTGACCATTCAATGCGCGTTTTATCAAAATAGATTTTGACACCTAAAATTGCAAAAATTACCGAAAATCAGAAAAAAGTGCGTTTCCATAAGTAAAAATGAGAAAAGGCTTTCAAAACCCTTTGAGAACATCTTTAAACTCTTTGAAAAAAATAAATTGGTACAAAATCTAGTGTCAAAATATACAAAACCAGATGACAAGCTATAATTGTAGCATTAGGAATTACTAAGGCAACATTGGAGGATGACAAATAGCATGGTGACTATTGGTGTGCATTTTGAAAGGCAAGGATGATGGTGCTCAAATAGATTTTATACACGTTACAATGAGATTTTACTTTATCCATGTATAGTCTGCTATTATGAAATGAGTAAAGCGTTGAGAAATGTTTCATTAAAAATAAATGTGTAAATAACATGATTTGGGAGACCTTTTGTTTTACGTGAGGGGCATGACTTCATTAAAAAACAGAGAATGCAATAATATTTTTATTTCGAATAAGCTTTATACAAAGACAGAGAAATTATTTATTCGCATATTATAATAAGAATGCGTGTATATATAAAACCATTTGAAAAACTCTGTTGTTTCTTATGAATTATTCTTAAGTTAATAACAGATGTAACATTAAAGATTGATATAATAGACCGGCTTCTTAACTGTATAAGTATAAAAATGATGGTGTTTAGTAAGCTTTGTATTATATCCTCATTAAGAGATATGAAAACAAACGAAATGTCTTTTAGAAAGAAATGACTATCATATCAATGACTTTTTAATGATGTATATGTAGAGATTCATACAAACATGCTTTACAAAAATAATGACTCTCTTCCATGAATGTGATTTATCATTGTTTACCAAGTGAGAACATTTTGAGTGTTCATAAAAATTATTTCACAAACATATTATTAATTAATTGCGTTCAAAAAGCTTGCTATTTCATATGCATTTTGGAAATGGAGAGCTTATATTCAAAACTTAAAAGTTCTCATAGTTTTTACAAATAAGTTGAAGCTAAAAAGAGTATCCCATAAAGCCTTTTTTATCATTAGGAAGATGGACGTGTTACAATATAAATGGCAATCAGCAATAATATAACCGCAACAAGTAAAGAAATCCACAAAGGAGGGTGTAGCATTACAAAAAAGGATAAAAATCCTCCTGTCATACTCATCATTGCAAAAACTTTAACGAATGGAGAGATTGCTTTTTTTTCTTCCCATCGCTTAATAGGGGGACCAAAAATACGATGATTATTCAACCATTGATGAAAACGTGGAGAAGAACGCGTAAAACACCATGAGGCAACCAATAAAAAAGGCACAGTTGGCATAATAGGTAATACGACACCGATAATACCTAATATAACCATCGCCCACCCTGCTATATAATAGCAGATACGTAAAGGGTGCGATATCTTCAAATCTTTTTTCATTTTCTCGTACTATTTTCCTCTACGCAAAACCCTATACAAAAACATTGTATCTGTTTTTTTCTGTTTACATGTCTGAGTGTACAATTACGCTCTACCCCTTCATGCGTAAGTGTCTTTGCTGTTATAAGTTCCTTGAAAATACCGAATAGCTTACACAATATTATAATCATTTTAAATGATTTCAAGAAAAGAGGAGAGATTTTAGAAAAACAAAAAAATAAAAAGGCTGCAGAAGAAATCAATGCAGCCTCTTAATTAAGAATGCAGTGTTGGGGGGGGGAGAAAATTTACTGCATTCACCTGCTAGATATTAGGAGGAAAAATAACCTAGCACCCCAAACTCTAATTAAAATAAAAATGAGAAACAATATATAAAAATGCATGGCTGATATGCATGAATTTTAACACTTTCAAGTCTCTTGAACTGTGTTTCGACGAAAGAAAATCATCATGAAAATAGCCATAAAAATCAACGTCAAGATCAACACAATTGTGGAAGCAGAATCAGAGCCGATAAATAAGCTGAGATAAATCCCTAAAAAACCAGAAAAAGCTGCAACAAGTATCGCGATCATTAACATAAAAGAAAACCGCTTTGTGACAAGATAGGCAATTGCTCCTGGTGCTATCAGTAAAGAAATAACGAGTACGATACCTACAGCTTTCAAAGCCGCAACAATTGTAAGAGAAATCATCGTTAGCAGGGTATAGTGGAGTAGAGATATTGGTAACCCCATTGCACGTCCTTGAACTGTGTCAAAAATATACAGCATAAAGTCGCGCCATTTTGCTGCTAAAATAAAAGTGACAACAGCAGAAATGATTGCCGTCTGCGTTATATCAAGCCAGTTAACACCCAAGAGATTACCAAATAGAATATGATTCAAATCTAAGCTACTATAAATAGACGTGGCTAAAACAAGCCCCAAACCAAACATTGAAGAAAAGACCACACCCATCACCGTGTCCTGTTTGATACGGCTATTGCTCCCTAAAAAACCCGTTAATAGTGCACACACCATTCCTGCAACAAAAGCACCGCAAGTAATCAAAGTCATTGTAATATTCTCTGGACGCATATGCTGAAACCAAGCAAATGGCAAAGAAGTTAAAAATGCGATTACCCATGGTGTTGTCATATAACCAACAACAACACCTGGAAAAACTGCATGAGAAATGGCATCGCCTAACAGCGCCCATCCTTTCAAAATAAGAAAACAGGAAAGCATCGCCATGGGAATAGAAAGAATCATGACAATAAGCATACCCTTAAGCATAAAAGAAAACTGAAACGGAAGCAGTAATTGATCAATCATGATAATATTACACCCTTTTTTGCCGCATTTATGCGTAAGCGCGCAGCAATAAACCCATGTTTAGGAGCAAAAATAAAAGCCAAAACAAATAAAGATGCTTGAAAAAGCACTACAACCCCCCCCGTTTGTGCATTCAAAAAATAACTCACATAAACACCCAAGACACTTGTGAAGGTTCCAATTACAACTGCAATAACCAAGATGTTTACGAAACGATCACTTAAAAGATAGGCCGTTGCCCCAGGTGTCACAACAAGACAAATGACTAAGAACGCTCCAACGGTTTGCATCGCAGCAACGGTACAAGCGGCAAGCAATGTGAAAAAGAGAATCTTTAAAAATTTTACGTTTAATCCAATGGCATGCGCATGCGTTTCATCAAATAACGAAACAAGAAGATCTTTCCATTTCAAAAGCAATATAAGCAACGAAACAAAGCCGATAAAAGCCAATTGTAGAATATCTGTTGAACTCACTGCTAAAATATTTCCCAAAACAATCGTATCAATATTAACGGCCATTGGTTTTAATGATTTGAGAAACAACCCAAAGGCAAAAAAGGAAGAAAAAATGAGCCCAATAATGGTATCTTCTTTAAGCTTTGTCCGATGGTTAAAAAAGAGCATTGCTGCTGCTGCAAGACCACCAGAAAAAAAAGCGCCGAGTGAAAAAGGTAACCCTAAAAGGTAAGCTCCTGCTACACCAGGAACAATCGAATGGGAAAGTGCATCACCAATCAATGACCAACCTTTTAACATCAAAAAAGCCGAAAGAAAGGCACAAACACACCCAACTAACCCAGAAACCCACATTGCATTCACCATATATTGATAGCTCAGTGGCTCAAGCAACCAAGAAATCATGCAACGTGCTCCACTCTTTCAATATCTTCACAAACGGTAGACTGCTTTCTTCCCATGAAAACATCATTTTTTTTTGTGGTTTGAAGATCAAAAATATGGTGATGCAAAGACCCTCCAAAAGTTTTCTCCAGATTTTCCTTTGTAAAGATTTTTTCTGTTAACCCAGAAGCTAAAACAGTACCTTTTATTAAAACTGTATGATCACAAAATTCGCGAACAGAACCCAAATTGTGAGTTGAAACCAAGATCACTGCTCCTTCTTTACGGAGATCTTGTAACAAAGCAATGATTTTATCTTCTGTTGTAACGTCAACCCCTGTAAACGGCTCATCTAATAAAATAGCTTTTGCTTTCTGTGCAAGCGCGCGCGCTAGGAAAACACGCTTTTTCTGTCCACCAGAAAGTTCTCCAATTTGGCGCTTGGCAAAAGCCAACATATCAACGCGTTCTAAGGCAATACGAACGGCCTCATAATCTTGTGTACGGGCATAGCGAAAGAAATTCATATGACCGTATCGCCCCATCAATACAACATCTTCAACCAAGACAGGAAAATTCCAATCAACATCTTCACTTTGAGGAACATAAGCAATAAGATTTTTTTTCAAAGCTATATCAACGGGCAAATCAAACATACGAATTTTTCCCTTTGAGGGGCGTACAAACCCCATAATCGCTTTAAATAACGTTGACTTACCGGATCCATTAACACCAACCAATGCCGTAATAGAACCCTTTGGACTTTCAAAATTCACTTCGCGTAAAGCTGTATGTCCATTACGATATGTTACCGTTACTCCTTGGGCAAAAATTCCACATTCCGTCATTGGTTTTTTACTCCCTCTACTAAAGCATTGCTAATACGCCCACTCGTGACACGTAATAAATCAATATAAGTGGGTACCTCACCATTTTTCTCACTTAAAGAATCAACATAAAGAACACCACCGTATTTAGCTCCTGTTTCTCTGGCAACCTGCTTAGCAGGCGCAGGGGAAATAGTGCTTTCAGAAAAAACTGCATGAATATTGTATTTGCGAACCATATCAATAACATGCTTGACCTGCTGTGGTGTTCCTTGTTGGTCAGCATTGATGGGCCATAAATAAAGTTCTTTTAGATCAAAATCACGCGCCAAATAGCTAAAAGCCCCCTCACTGGTCACAAGCCAACGTTTATCTTGCGGTACAGCTTCTAATTCAGCCCTAATTGGATCAATCGTTGCACGAATTTTCTGTTTATAAATTTCAGCATTCTGTTTATAAATTTCAGCATGTTCAGGATCATATTTTACAAAAGCATCGCGAATATTATCAACGTAAATCAAAGCAGAGGTCGGTGACATCCACGCATGAGGATTGGGTTTACCGCTAAAGGGGCCCTCACCAATTTTAATGGGTACAATACCTTTTGAAACAACAACACTTGGAACATCCTTGATATTTTGAAAAAACTTTTCAAACCAAAGCTCTAACTCTAAACCATTCCACAATACAAGGTTAGCTCCCTGAGCACGCATAAGATCGCGTGGGGTGGGTTGGTATTCATGAATTTCCGCACCTGGTTTTGTAATGGATTCAACATCAGCGGCATCACCTGCTACATTGCGTGCCATATCAGCAATGATAGTGAATGTCGTAACAGCTTTAAATTTACCAGCACACAAAGCAAAATTGGGTGTAAAAAAAATAACACTTCCAAAAACTATGGTGAAAAACGTTCTTACGTTCATTGATTCTCTCTTTCCTTTATATGCCTTCTTTTTATTGCAAATAATTTGCATTATCATTTAGCAATAGCAGTTATCTTTTACATTTGCAATGAAGGATTAAGAGAAAAAATAACTTTTCAAGATGTTTAAAAACAGTTTTTTCATATTGAAAAAACTGATGATTTAAGCAGCTTGTTTTGGTAATAAGATCCCCTTTCAAGAAGCTCTATAGCTCTTGAGTGCTAAACAAAAAGGGAGTACTCAAACAAGCTCCCACTTCATGTAAAATATCTCATAAAAAATGAGAATACTCAGTAGCGCAAATATGCACCTGTCATTTTGGTAACATTATCCACGATTTTTGAGGCAAGCTTTTCTAAATCTTCATCTGTTAGAGTCCGTTCTATGGGCTGAATAGTTACTTCAATTGCGACAGATTTTTTATCTTCACCAAAGCTTAAATCTTCAAAAATATCAAAAACCTGCACTGAATGAATAAGTTTTTTATCAGCTCCACCTGCCGCACGAATAATAAGAGAAGAGGCAACAGTTTTATCCGCTATAAAGGCAAAATCACGCCGCACCATTTGAAAAGGTGAGAGTTTCAAAGGAGGACGGCTTTTGGTCGTTTTTTTCTTTGATTCTGGAATTCGATCTAGAAAAATTTCAAAGCCGCATAAAGGACCACTGACATCTAACGTTTCTAATGTAGCAGGATGAAGAACACCAAAAAAACCAAGAATAATCTTTGATCCAAGTTTTATGACTCCTGAACGACCAGGATGATACCAATTAGGTGCTCCAACTTCAATCTGCACTTTCCCAACATCCATATCGCATGCTTCTAAAACAGCCAAAGCATCTGCTTTGGCATCAAAAACATCAACGACTGTTGCATTTCCATTCCAAAAACGCCCAGCCCCTTTAAATTGCTCTGTTCCGCGACGAATTCCACTAACAACACGGTGTTGTTTATCAGGGGCGTCGCCTTCATAAATACTTGAAACTTCAAACAAAGCAAGATCGGAAAAACCACGATCAGCATTTCTTTGTGCCGCCATAATCAAGCCAGGTAAAAGGGAAGGACGCATCATTGACATATCAGCAGCAATAGGATTAACTAATTTAAGCTCTTCTTGACCTCCTCCAAAAGTAAGAGCTTGATTTTCAGAAATAAAAGACCATGTCACCGCTTCTTTCATACCACGTTGCACTAGAGCCAAACGTGTAGCACGTGAACGAATTTGTGCGTATGTTAAAATTTGATCTTTTCCTTCTGCAAAGTTTTCCAAAGGAATAGGTTTAATTTTATCTAACCCATAAATTCTCATAACCTCTTCCACCAAATCGGCTTTACCCATAATATCAGGGCGCCATGATGGTACTTTTACCGTAACGACTTCTCCTTTTCCTTCAACAAAAAATCCAAGTTTTGTTAAAATAGAGATGACTTTTTCAGGTTCTATTTCCAAATTTGTTAAACGTTTAATTTCAGAAAAAGGAAAAGCGATCTGTTTGATTTCTTGTTGCTGATAGCCAACGATTCTTTTTTTAGATACTTCACCACCACAAAGACGTAAGACCAATTCTGTTGCAGTTTCAAGCCCTGTTTCTATAAAAGCCGGATCAACACCTCGTTCAAATCGATAACGTGCATCACTGATAAGACCTAATGCTCTTCCTGTTTGTGCAATGCTTCGCGCATCCCAAAGCGCCGATTCAATAATAACGCGATGTGTTGTTTCATCACAACTCGTTCTTTCTCCGCCCATGATACCGGCAATCGAAACAACCCCCTCGTCGTCTGCAATGACACAATTCTTAGCGCCCAGATGATAGATTTTTCCGTTCAGTGCTTGAAGCTGTTCTCCCTCACGCGCGCAACGTACACACAAATTACCTTTAATTTTATCTGCATCAAAAACATGGAGTGGACGACCAAGGTCAAAACTGATGTAATTGGTCATATCAACAAGCGCATTAATCGGTCTCAGACCAATTGCATTCAAACGCTGTTGCATCCACTGTGGTGATGCACCATTTTGAACATTGCGCACTTCACGCCAAGCAAAACCTAAACATAATGATGAATCTTGCAAAAAATCTAAAGAAACATGAAGTGGTGTTTCAAAAGCAGTATCAAATTTTGACAAGGATAATTCTTTTAATTTTCCCATTCCAGCGGCAGCAAGATCACGTGCAATACCACGAACACCTGTGCAATCGGAACGATTAGGGGTCAAACCAATATCAATAATCGGATCATCTAAACCAGCATAAGCTGCAAATGAACCTCCAATAGGACTATCTTCTGGAAGTTCAATAATCCCATCATGCTCATTTGATAATTCAAGCTCTGCTTGTGAACACATCATCCCAAAACTTTCAACACCTCGGATTTTTCCTACAGATAATGTTACATCAAGTCCTGGAATATAAGTGCCTGGTAGTGCTAGAACACCAACAAGACCTGCTCGTGCATTTGGTGCTCCACAGACAACTTGAAAAGGTGTAGCAGTTCCTGTATCCACTGATAAAATTTGAAGTTTATCTGCATCAGGATGCTTTATTGCTGTTAAAACTTTTGCAATCACAAAACCTTTTAAAAAAGACCGATCATCAACGTGATCAACCTCAAGACCGATAGCGGTTAATTTTTCACAAATTTCATTCAAAGATGCATTTGTTTCTAAGTGATCTTTTAACCACGACAATGTAAACTTCATTTTAAAACCTCACATGAAAGCGATGACTAAGATCACACATTTTTATTAGGAAAAAAAGCAGGCATATCAAAGCAACGAAAGCCATAATGGTCTAACCAACGCAGGTCAGCATCAAAAAAAGCCCGCAAATCAGGCATACCGTATTTCAACATGGCAATACGATCAATGCCCATGCCCCATGCAAAACCTTGATATTCATCTGGATCTAAACCAACATTTTTCAACACCTGGGGATGCACCATTCCGCATCCTAAAATTTCCAACCAATCCTGTCCTTCTCCGAACTTTACTTCTGAACCAGAACGATCACATTGAATATCTACCTCCATAGATGGTTCGGTAAAAGGGAAAAAGGAGGGACGAAAACGCATTTTTACAGAGGGAACTTCAAAAAATGCTTTACAAAAGGTTTCATGCAGCCACATCATATGTGCAATGGTGGAGGTTTTATCGATGACAAGACCTTCTACCTGATGGAACATGGGAGAATGTGTTGCATCCGAATCCATGCGGTAAGTTTTTCCAGGAATAATGATCCGTATCGGTGCTTTTTGTTTTTCTAGTGTACGAATTTGTACGGGTGATGTATGGGTTCGCAATAATTTTCGTTCTCCCATTTTATCAACATCAAAAAAGAAGGTATCATGCATTTCACGCGCTGGATGCCCTTCAGGAAAATTCAATGCTGTAAAATTATAATAATCTGTTTCAATATCAGGTCCCTCTGCAAGAGAAAAACCCAACTTTGTATAAATGGCAATAATTTCCTCAATCACTTGTGAAATAGGATGAATGCGTCCCCGTTCTATAGGTGAAGAGCGAACAGGCAAGGTAACATCAACTTTTTCACGAGAAAGACGAGCATCCATTGCCTGTCTTTTCAGAAGATCACGCTTTTGTGCCCATAATTCTAAAATGCGATTTTTTAATCCATTAAGAACTGGTCCAACTTTATGGCGCTCGCCAGCATCCATTTTTCCTAATTCTTTTAATTTTTCAGAGATACTACCTTTTTTACCCAATGCTGCAATACGCACTTCTTCAAGTGCTTGTTCATCACCTGCTGCCTCTAAGGCTAAACAAATTTCTTGTTCCAGACGCTCAATATCATTCATATTTTTGCCTATTTTTTAATAAAGAAAAACCCGCACTCGCAATAGCCAGCACGGGACCTCGAATAAATGAATGCTTTAAGAGAACACGACTGGCTTATTTGACAGCGCCTTCGAAAGCATTAGGTGTCGTATCTTTTAAATATTCTAAAGCTTTTTTTGCCGAAGCTACTAAAGCAGAAAATGCTTCTGCCTCATGGATTGCTATATCTGAAAGAACCTTACGATCAACCTCAATACCGGCTTTTGATAAGCCATCAATAAAACGTCCATAAGTTAAACCTTCTGCGCGAACAGCCGCATTAATTCTCTGAATCCACAAAGAACGGAAAGTACGTTTCCTATTTTTGCGATCACGATAAGCGTATTGCTTTGAACGATCAACCGCTGCTTTAGCTGCACGAATGGTATTTTTACGACGACTGTAAAAACCTTCAGCCTGTTTAAGAACTTTTTTGTGCTTAGCGTGTGCTGTCACACCTCTTTTCACACGAGCCATATTATAATCTCCTCAAAATCAAAAGCGTAAGGTTTAAATACCATTCGGCAAATAATGCTGAATGACTTTTTTAGCATCTTGTTCACACAAAACCATTGTTCCACGTGTATCGCGAATAAATTTATTCGAACGCTTAATCATGCCGTGGCGCTTACCGGCAGCTGCTACTTTAATTTTGCCTGACGCAGTGATTTTAAACCGCTTTTTAGCGGATGATTTGGTCTTCATCTTGGGCATTTTGCTACTCCGTACATTAATTTATTCAATCAAACATTTTATTCACTCAAGCGGACCAACGCTTGAACAAGCATTTAAACAGCCACGGCATGCCCTGCCGGGCGGCTCTTAAAGACGTTTTCATAAGCTAGTATACACAAAATAGCAAGACCGTATTACAAAAAAATCGGCGCTCCATTGTCTTGAAGCTCAACCAAAGGTGCTGGAATTGCATTTGTTTTGATGGCTGCTTTACATAAATCGGCAATAATGCATTGCGTACATTGTGGTTTACGGGCTTGACAAATATAGCGACCATGTAAAATCAGCCAATGATGCGCATGGCGAATATAATGAACCGGTATAATCTTTAATAATTTTTTCTCAACAATTTCTGGTGTTTTTCCAGGCGCCAAACCAAGACGGTTGCTTAAGCGAAAAATATGTGTATCTACTGCCAATGTAGGCTGACCAAAAGCAACATTCAAGACCACATTAGCCGTTTTGCGCCCAACTCCAGGAAGGGCCATGAGTGCTTCACGCGTATCGGGTACTTGACCACCATATTGATTAATTAAACAGTTGCAAAGCGCATAAACATTACGTGCTTTTGCACGCCAAAGGCCAATTGAACGGATATGATTTGCTATTTCTTCTTCCCCTAATGCAACCATTTTTTCCGGTTGATCAGCAAGGAAAAATAATTCTTTTGTCGCTTTATTAACGCTTACATCTGTCGCTTGAGCCGAAAGCACAACGGCAACTAAAAGTGTAAAAGTATTTATATAGTTAAGATCACTCTTAGGTGTTGGGCGTTGCACAGAAAAACGGCGAAATATTTCCGCAATTTCATCTTTATTATACAATATACTAGATAAATTTCGCACCTTTGATAATTTTATGTTACTTTGAGGCATTGAACTCTCTTAAATCTTCTCTCTTGAAGTTATCATTCATGCTCGCCATATGAGAGGAGTGCAGCGAACACTTTTATAGAGTTTGGTCAAGTAAAGCCGTTTTAAAGAGGATACTCATGAATGACACATGTGACGCCTTTCTCCAATCCTTTTCTTTTAGGGTTTGAAACCGTAGAAAAAATATTGCAACGTATCGGTAAAGCTGATGAGGCTTACCCAGCCTATAATATTGAACGTTTGCATAAAAGTGATGATGCAAATCATATCCGGATAACTTTGGCTGTTGCTGGATTTAAGATTAACCATCTTAATATTTTACTCGATGATAATCAATTGGTTATTCATGGTAAACAAACAGACAACCAAAATCATCAATATTTATATCGGGGTATAGCTGCGCGACAATTCCAGCGAACCTTTGTTCTCGCGGAAGGGATGCATGTTACAAATGCAGAGTTGAAAAATGGTCTTTTATCAATTAATCTGTATCAACCAAAATTAAAAAAAGAAATAAAACAGATTCCAATTAAAGTCAGTAGTGGTGAGTCATAAAAGTTAAGGCGTAAAGGAACAGTGAAATGGGAGAACACAAACAAAACTTGTCGTTTCAGAACACATCCTACTCTGATGCGGGACAGATTGCCTATTTAAAAAAAGTTTGTACAGATGATCTGGCTAAAAACTTTCCAGATCTTCCACCAATGACCCCAGGCATTACGATATGGGCTCTCTTTGGTGAAACAGGTTATCCTATCATTTTATCCGATGAGCGTTCTATCGCCCTTGCTGGAGCCAATGAGCATGAACTACAAATTGTAACTCTGCACTAGATTACCCTACGAGAAAAAGCTGTACTCTTTATAAATTCTATCTATTTTTTCGTAAAGGGTGTAATGTGAGTTATAATTAGATTAAGTATTGATTTATATTCATAATTAATTTTTTACAACTGGAATGAGAGTCCCGAATATCATAAGGTTCTCTCATTTGAGATCTTCTTATATTGAAACAATTAAAGTCACTTGCTTGATGTCATAAGCAGGGAGAGCCATGTGGATAAAAACACTTGAAGAAAGGAATAAAAATATCTCTTTTTAATTGTCTCAATTACCAAGGACGTTCACGATATGGGGATAAAAAATGTATGATGGTGTCAATTTTCTTCTTCATAAGTGTGAAGATGTCCCTTATAGATTTATATTATTCACGGGGGCTGTTATACCATTCATAGGCGCTATCGTGAAATGGGCTCGAGCGCATTGAAAGATGTCTCTTTAAAATGAGTATAAAGGCTATACAAGTGTATTTTGTTTGGTGTGTTTTGTTTTTCCTTAGGGGAGTAGCTCTATTGAAGAGTGTAAAAACAAAAGCATGAGATAATGCGTCATCATTATTTAAAAGATATTTTTATGAATGCGTTTGAAAGGTGTAAAGCTGAATTATAAGGAGATGATAGATTTTTATCACGATTTCTTTATATTCTTTCCAATTCCAGAAATTACGCAAACAGATAGATGCAATATACTAACCAAATCTGGCATACAAAAATCTGGAACAGTTCGTGTCATACTGAAGCGTTTTGATATTTGTCTCAAACGTGGACTCGCACAGGGATTAGATGTTGATTAACAGGTAATAAAAAACAAAGGCTTTATGAAAAAGTTTATGCAGAGCTTTTAATTTTGTGCTTCAAATGCCGCAGTACAAGGTATTTTTCTCTTTTGAATATTAAAGCTCTTGTTTTTATAATGAAGTTACAGCACAACAAGCAAAATGGAATTATTTGAGGGGAAAAAAATAATGCCTTCTTACCGTTCAAGGATATCGACCCACGGGCGTAATATGGCAGGAGCCCGCGGACTTTGGCGTGCAACAGGGATGAAAGATACTGATTTTGGTAAACCCATTATTGCGATTGCGAATTCTTTTACACAATTTGTACCAGGGCATGTCCATTTAAAAGATCTTGGGCAATTAGTCGCACAACAGATAGCAGTTGCCGGTGGTGTTGCGAAAGAATTTAATACCATTGCTGTAGATGATGGAATTGCGATGGGGCACGATGGAATGCTCTATTCGTTGCCCTCACGTGAAATCATTGCTGATTCTGTAGAGTATATGGTTAATGCACATTGTGCAGATGCACTTGTTTGTATTTCTAATTGTGACAAAATTACGCCTGGTATGTTAATGGCTGCTTTACGGTTGAATATTCCGACAATCTTTGTTTCAGGCGGTCCTATGGAAGCAGGTAAGATTAAATGGAAGGATCAAGATCTAACGGTTGATTTGGTCGATGCCATGGTTGCAGCAGCTTCAGAACAAAATTCAGAAGAAGAAGTTGCTGAAATGGAGCGTGCTGCTTGTCCTACATGTGGTTCTTGTTCAGGAATGTTTACGGCCAATTCTATGAATTGCTTAACGGAAGCATTGGGGCTTTCTCTTCCCGGAAATGGATCAATGTTAGCAACACATGCAGATCGACGAATGCTTTTTGAAGAAGCTGGAAAACAGATTGTTGCATTGGTTAAACGTTATTATGAAGAAGATGATGAAACAGTTTTGCCGCGCTCTATTGCTTCACGCAAGGCTTTTGAAAATGCAATGACCGTTGATATTGCCATGGGGGGATCAACCAATACAGTACTGCATCTTTTAGCTGCAGCGCAAGAAGGTGAGGTGGATTTTACCATGACGGATATTGATCATCTTTCACGTTGTGTTCCTGTTTTATGTAAGGTTGCTCCTGCTGTTGCAAATGTACATATGGAAGATGTTCATCGCGCTGGTGGTATTATGGGGCTTTTAGGTGAACTGGATGCGGCAGGACTCATTGATACATCAACTTATACGGTTCACGCAAAAACAATGAAAGAAGCTCTTTACCGCTGGGATGTAAAGCAAACTAATGAGCCAACAGTTCATGCATTTTATCGTGCCGCTCCAGGTGGTATTCCAACACAGACAGCTTTTAGTCAATCTTGTCGCTATGAGACCCTTGACATTGATCGTGAAAAAGGTGTGATTCGCGATAGGGAACACGCATATTCACAAGATGGGGGATTGGCAGTTCTTTATGGAAATCTTGCAAAAGATGGCTGCATTGTAAAAACAGCAGGCGTTGATCAATCAATTTTAACTTTTAAAGGTCCGGCAAGAATTTTTGAAAGCCAAGATTCAGCTGTTTCAGCTATATTAACTGATAAGATTAAAACAGGTGAAATTGTTTTAATCCGTTATGAAGGCCCACGTGGTGGACCTGGAATGCAAGAAATGCTTTATCCAACGAGTTATCTCAAATCTAAAGGATTAGGCAAGGTTTGTGCACTTGTTACAGATGGACGTTTTTCAGGTGGAAGTTCAGGGCTCTCAATAGGACATATTTCACCAGAAGCTGCTGAAGGAGGAGAAATTGCGTTGGTGGAAGAGGGGGATATCATAGAAATTGATATTCCAAATCGTAGAATTCATATGTTGGTGGATGACGTTGAGATGAAGCAGCGCCGTTCTAAGATGGAAGCAAAAGGAAAAGGCGCTTGGCAACCGATTGAGAAGCGTCAGCGTAAAGTTTCAAAGGCTCTCAAAGCCTATGCAGCGATGACCACATCTGCTGCAAAGGGTGCAGTACGTAATATTTGATGAGTTGAATAGAGATAGTGCTCTGATTTTTTGCATCTTTTGCACGATATTCTAAGCTAATTATTTTATGAGTTTATGAACTTATCAGAATATTTCGAGTCATGATGAGTATGATTAAAAAGCTATCAATACAACTAAAAACTGCGGTAGATTGCTTATTTTAGCAGCTATGTAAAACAGATACAGTATAATTACTTTTCATATCATATTCCAATCTTATATGAGATTATGATTTCTTATTACTCATATTTATGAAAGATATTTATTGTACTGGTGGCATTATCTTGTTGTACCGTAAAACACTGTCATTTAGGACTGTGATATACGGCATCTTCCTTAAATATTAAGTGTGTTTTTAGTGTGTGGTGAATATTCTTAGACTTGTTTGTAAAGCTTTGAGTTTAAGAGAAGCACATGATTAGGAAGTCAAGGAAAATCCGTTAGAAGCTGGACTATTTGCAGACTTGATTCGAATGAAAATTCTTATCCATTAAGGTGTGGGAAGGAGTTGAAGGATGTTTATGAAAATAAAGTACAGCTGTGATATATCTGATTATATGTTTCATATGAAAACAGTAAAAGAGCTCTTTATAACTTAAAATGTGAAGAATAACTTAAAATGTGAAGAAAATACGAGACCCATTATCCATGAATTTATTATACAAAATGGGATGGTATTCCAACACTGACAGTTTTAAACTAAAAATATTGCTATGATAACAATAATATTGATCGTGAAAAAGCACAATTCATTAAATATGGCGTATTTGCAAGGTGGAGGAGATTTCATGACAATCTTTACAAAAAACGACTATCTTGTAAAAATAGCCGATCTTGACCAATTTTTTGTATAAGAGCCAATATTAATCTAAGGGAATATGAAATATAATGCATAGGGTTTTGCCTATAGGCAATTACACTTATCAAAATATATTATGTAGAAAAGCGATGGGAATACGATAAATAACTGTTTATGCTGTGGTATATCAAAAATGGTTACGTTATCTCCTATTAAGAAGGTTTTTTAATAAAAAATAACATCTGTTTTCTATAAAGGGTTACTCTTTTCAAGCTGTTTGAGGTGGTAAATTGCTTCTAAAGCTTGTTTAGGAGAGAGTTCATCGGGATGAATATTTTTTAAAGCTTCGTGAAGTATACAATGTTTGTTTTTTGCTTCATTGACGGGAGATGTTGCTTTAAGAGAAAAGAGAGGTAAATCATCAATGAGTTTATGTCCTTTTCCAGCCATTTCGCCTTGTTCTAATTGATGGAGTACATCTGTTGCTCGTGTAATAACGGCTGGGGGAAGTCCAGCAAGCTTTGCGACTTGTACACCATAGGAACGGTCAGCGGCTCCTGGTGTGACCTCATGAAGAAAAACTACATCACCATCCCAATTTTTGACTTTCATGGTTACATTATGCAGTCTGTCAAGTTTTTCGGTAAGTGCAGTCATTTCATGAAAATGGGTAGCAAGAATAGCACGACAATGGTTAACTTCATGGAGATATTCAACAGCAGCCCAAGCAATAGAAAGTCCATCAAAGGTTGATGTTCCACGTCCTATTTCATCAAGAATAACAAGGGAATGGTGGCTAGCATGATTGAGAATCGTTGCTGTTTCAACCATTTCCATCATAAAGGTTGAGCGCCCTCGTGCAAGATCATCGGAAGCCCCAACGCGACTAAATAGGCGATCAACGACACCAATATGTGCTGAAGTTGCTGGAACGAAGGACCCCATTTGCGCCATAATAGCAATAAGAGCATTTTGCCGCAAAAAAGTTGATTTTCCTCCCATATTAGGGCCTGTCAACAGCCAGATTGCTGCATATTGCTGATTTTCTTGCACAGAGAGATCACAATTATTGGCAATAAAAGGTTCTGCTGCTTGTTTGCGGAGTGCTTGCTCGACGACAGGATGGCGTCCTGCTGTAATGCGAAAGGTAAGTGAAAGATCAATTTTAGGGCGACAATATCCTTGTTCTTCAGCAAGATATGCTAAAGCGACAGAGACATCTAAAATAGCAAGTGCTTCAGAGGCTTTACGAATAAAATCAACTTGTTCGGTAATTTCATGAACGAGAATATCAAAAATCTCTAGTTCAAGTGTCAATGCGTGATTGGCAGCATGGGCAATACGGCTTTCAAGGTCAGCGAGCTCTGTTGTCGTAAAACGCATAGCGTTTGCCATTGTTTGCCGATGAATAAAACGTGCTTTAGCTTGTGGATTATTTGTAAGGGAAGATGCTTGTGTGCTGGTTACTTCAATGAAATAACCTAGAATATTATTATGCTTTATTTTAAGCGTCTTAATATCTGTTTCTTGGGCATATTGCGCTTGAAGTTCAGCAATGACACGGCGAGATTCATCACGTAAAGCACGCATTTCATCGAGCTCTTTATGATAATTAGAACGAATAAAACCACCATCACGTTTAAGGAGTGGGAGATCATCAGCTAATGCTTGTTCTAAATGAAAGTATAACGCTGTGGGTAATTTTGAGAACACCTGTTGTACATCACTTATTTCTTGAGGCAGAAGCTCATTATCAAGAAGTTGATGCAATTCACGAATGATTTCAAAGCCACGCTGGATTGTCGCCATATCACGGGGACCTCCTCGTCCAAGAGCCAAACGTGAAACGGCGCGGGGCATATCTGGTCCCCCCTTTAAAATAAGCTTTATCGCTTCTGCAAGAGAAGGATTACGTAGAAAAAAATCGATAGAATCCAAACGCGTATCAATAGCTGAAGGAGTGGTGAGAGGAGCAATAAGGCGGTCAATAAGAAGGCGTGATCCTCCTCCTGTTACAGTGCGATCAATAGCTTTTAATAAACTTCCATCCCGTTGACCTGATGTCGTACGAATAAGTTCAAGGCTTAATCTGGTTGCGGCATCAATAAAAAGAGTCGCACTTTCATTTTGGCGCTCAGGCTGCATGAGGGGAGGGCGATGTGTGATTTGTGTTTTTTCGATATAACGAATAGCAGCTACAATTGCAGAGAGTTCACAGCGTGAATAATCGGCAACGCCTTCAAGAGTTGAGAGTTTAAAATAATTGCAAATATCGTGTTCAGCGGTGAGTGCATCAAAGAGACAAGCAGGTTGAGGTGAAACGATACGATCAAGAACACTAAAAAGTGACTTGTGAGATTTATCATGAAAAAATGAATCAGCAACAATGATTTCTTGTGGATCAACACGCATAATATCTGCTAAAAGTTTTTCTTGGCGGCTCTCTGTTACACGAAATATGCCTGTTGAGATATCAATCCAAGAAAGAGCAAATTCCTCTCCATCGCTAGTTTTTATACGGGAAAGTGTCATCAAATAATTTGCGCGTGTTGGATCAAGGAGTTTTTCTTCTGTTATTGTTCCAGGTGTTACAAGACGAACAACATCACGCCGAACAACAGATTTTGAGCCACGTTTTTTTGCTTCAGCAGGATCTTCTATTTGTTCACAAACAGCAACTCGGTAACCACAAGCAATCAGTTTTTGTAAATAATCATCTGCAGCATGAACGGGAACACCACACATAGGAATATCTTGTCCTAAATGTTTTCCGCGTGCTGTGAGTGTGATTCCTAAAGCCTGAGCAGCTTCAATCGCATCATTAAAAAATAATTCATAAAAATCCCCCATTCGGTAAAAGAGAAGGGAATCATGATGGACGGCTTTGATTTCTATGTACTGCTCCATCATAGGTGTAAGACGTTCTTGAGAGGAAGCAGATGGGGAGGCAGGCTGTGGAATTAAATTATTTTTATGATTGTTTTTTTTATCCATTTGTACGAGGCCTGTTTCCTTTAAGTGAAGTTTTTACTCTTTTTTGTTTACTTCAATATCTATTTATCTCTAAATTGCAACGCATCATCAGATTTGCTAAGGCAAGAATAGCGATTTCTAATATATGAATCAAATTTAATGACTATACGCATTATCAAGCAAAATTTACACTGTTTTTGGAGAAAATAAAGTGAGATGAAAAAGAGCGAGCAAGATCAGAAAATGTCTCAAACTGTTTACAGTGCGAGCGAAAGAGAAGCTCTAGATTTTCATAGTCGTGGTCGACCAGGAAAGCTTGAGATTGTTGCAACAAAGTCTATGGCAACACAGCATGATTTAGCACTTGCTTATTCACCAGGTGTTGCCGTTCCAGTTAAGGCAATTGCTCAAAATCCAGCGCTAGCTTATGATTATACAGCAAAAGGCAATCTTGTTGCTGTTATTTCAAATGGTACAGCTATTTTAGGGTTAGGCAACTTAGGGGCACTTGCCTCTAAGCCGGTCATGGAAGGCAAAGCAGTGTTGTTTAAGCGTTTTGCGGATATTGATTCCATTGATTTAGAAATTGATATAAACGATACAGAAAGTTTTATCAATTTAGTGCGTCATTTAGAACCTTCTTTTGGTGGAATTAATCTTGAAGACATTAAGGCGCCAGAGTGCTTTATGATTGAAAGCCGCCTACGCGAGGTGATGAATATACCTGTTTTTCACGATGATCAACACGGTACAGCGATTATTGTTGCTGCGGGTGTTCTCAATGCTTTGACTTTAACAGGGCGCGATATGCAAAATACGCGGTTAGTCTGTAATGGTGCTGGTTCTGCAGGGATTGCTTGTATTGAACTGATTAAAGCGATGGGCTTTCGTTCCGAAAATATCATATTATGTGACACAAAGGGTGTGGTCTATGAAGGCCGCAAAGAGGGAATGAATCAGTGGAAATCTGCGCATGCTATTCAAACAGATAAACGTACGCTTATGGAAGCAATGGAAGGTGCAGATATATTTTTTGGGGTTTCTGCTAAAGGTGCTCTTACTCCTGAAATGGTAAGATCCATGGCACCCCAGCCGATCATTTTTGCTATGGCTAATCCCGATCCAGAAATTACGCCGGAAGAGGTTATGCAAGTGCGTCATGATGCCATTGTCGCAACAGGGCGTTCCGATTATCCAAATCAGATTAATAATGTTCTTTGTTTTCCTTATATATTTCGTGGTGCGCTTGATGTGCGTGCAAGAGTTATTAATGAAGCCATGAAGATTGCTGCGGCAAAGGCTCTTGCTAATTTAGCGCATGAAGAAGTGCCTGACAGCGTTGCAGAAGCTTATTATGGAAAGCGATTAAAGTTTGGTCCTAACTATATCATCCCTGTTCCTTTTGATCCGCGTTTATTTACGGTTGTTTCAATAGCGGTAGCAAAAGCAGCAATGGAAAGCGGTGTTGCGCAAAAGAACATAGATGATTTAGAGGCCTATGAGCGCGATTTGAATGCGAGACGTGATCCTACTTCCTCGATGATGCGTAGGGTTTATAACCATGTTCGTCAAGCGCCAAAACAAATTGTATTTGCAGAAGGTGAAGAAGAGCAAGTTATGCGGGCAGCCGTTTCCTATGTTCATCAAAAATTGGGACAAGCAATTTTGGTTGGTCGTGAAGAGCAAGTAAGAGAAGCGGCTGTTATCGCTGGAATTGATCTGGAGCGTGAAGGTATTTCTATTATGAATGCTAAGCTTTCTTGCCGTACAGATGCTTATGCGAATTATCTTTATAAAAAAATGCAGCGTCAAGGTTGGCTGTTGCGTGATTGTCATCGTCGTATCAATAATGATCGCAATTATTTTGCTGCGTGTATGGTGGCACTAGGAGATGCTGATGCAATGGTTACAGGGGTGACACGCAATTATGAAACAGCGTTGATCGATATACGTCGTGCAATTGATGAAAAACCAAAAGAACGATTGATTGGTATTTCAATGGCTATTTGCCGTGGACGAATTGTGTTTATTACGGATACAGCCGTTTATGAAAATCCTAATGCTGAAGAACTTGCAGATATAGCTGAACAAGCAGCTTCATTTGTGCGAGGATTTGGATATCAACCACGGGTAGCATTTTTAGCATTTTCTACATTTAGTTATATGAAAGGGAAGACGACGCAGCAAATTCAGGATGCGATTAATATTTTGCATGAACGCAAAGTTGATTTTGAGTTTGATGGAGAAATGAGTGCTGATGTGGCACTCAATTCCAAATTGATGCAGCAATATCCATTTATGGGATTAACGGAGCCTGCTAACATTTTGGTTATGCCTGGATATCACGCATCTTCCATTGCAAGCAAAATGTTACAAGAACTCGGTGAAGCAACTATCATTGGTCCTATTTTAATTGGATTGGAAAAATCTGTCCAAATTGTACCGTTTAGTGGAAGCGATACAGATGTTGTCAATATTGCAATGCTTGCGGCTTATCATGCCGCAAAAGTCGTCTAAAGGAAAAAAGCCCCTAATATACCAATAATATATCAAGGGGCTTTTTGATAGCAAAAAAAATAAATTTTTTAAGAGGGCTGTATTTGATTGTCTTTTTGCTCTTCAGAAAGACGCTTTTGGAAGAGTGCTGCAAAATCGATAGGATCAATCCACAAAGGTGGAAAACCACCACTTTGAGTAGCATCAGATATAATTTGGCGAGCAAATGGAAATAAAAGACGGGGACATTCAATAAAGACCAGTGGCATAACATGTTCTTGTGGAATGTTTTTAAGGTGAAAAACACCACCGTAAATAAGTTCTACATGAAATAAGGTTTCAGTTTCATCATTGGCTTTGACGGAGAGAGACAAAACGACATCATAATTGTCATCACCAATTGGGTTAGCATTGACGTTAATATTGATATCAATTTGTGGTGATTTTTCACGTGCACGTAATGAACGAGGAGCACCAGGGTTTTCGAATGATAAATCTTTTAAATATTGAGTTAATACAGCAAAAACCGGCTCTCCACCACTGTTATTCATTTCATCTTCGGCCATACGACAAACCTCTTCCATTATAATATGTATATTTATTTTAGATCTAAAGACCAGATTGGTTATCACGCCTTGCAAAAGGTTGCAAGAAATGCGCTCTTTATCTTGAATATTTTTTTAGTTTGTTACAGATTTTTTAGGCATTTCAATGGTTATCATCATTTTTGCGCCATGGAGATTCTGTCGTATCATGAATTGTGTAATCTTCTGCTTTTAGATCAATTATTTTTTCAGAGTCATTTTTTCTTTTAGTATTGGGATTCATTTTGTTTTTTAATGATGCAAAGAAATGCCAAGCAACAGAGCGAATTGGTTTAATAAGAAGTAATATTCCCAAGAGGTCAGTTACAAAGCCGGGAAGAATAAGTAAAATTGCACTAAACATGATGAAAGCATCATTAATAATATTATTTTCTAATGTGCGTCCTTGGATAAGTTCATTTTGTATATTTTTTAAGAGGCTAATCCCTTGAATTCGCAATAAAACAACCCCAACTATGGTTGTGAGAATAACCAAGCTCAAGGTTGCCAAAATACCAATTTCTTGACCAACAAAGATAAAACCAGCAATCTCGATTAAAAGAATGCAAAGAAAGATAACAACAAAAAAACGAGGATTTATAGAATAAAGTTTTATCACATGAAAGTTTCCTTCTAGATGAGTAGGGGGAGAAATTCTTAAGAGAACTCCGTTTAAATACAAAATCTATAAAAATATTTGAATGATAAGATTCCTTATTTTACATATTTATTGATAAATGGTATTGACTGCAATGTTTATTAGAGACTTAAGCTTTGGAGATTGACAGCGCCTATGGAATTTGACGTTATACTTGTCATAGCTCTTGTTGTTATGGTTGTTATTTTTGTGCAACTCCGTAATGTATTAGGGAAACGAATTGGGTTTGAAAAGCCACCCTTTGATCCTTATTCACGACGTTCTAAAAAACAAGTTGAAGCAGAAACGGCTGATAATATTGTTTCGTTCCCTCATCAGAAAAATTCACAAAAAGACGACTTTAGTGAAATTGATAAAATTTCACCGGAGGGAAGTGTTTTGAATAAAAATTTGCGGGAATTTCATAGAATTGATCCTCATTTTTCTCCTCAACTTTTTATAAAAGGTGCACAAATTGCGTATGAAATGATTGTAACAGCTTTTGCCAAAGGTGATCGCAATCAACTTAAAAGCTTGCTTTGTCAGGATGTTTTTGAGAGCTTTTGTATGGCTATTGAGCAACGAGAAAAAAATAAAGAAAGAATAGAATTCACTTTTGTTGGAATTAATAAGGCCGAATTTGTTGCGGCGGCAATACAAGAACAAGATGAACTTTTAACGATACGTATTGTCAGTGAGATGATTTCTGTTACTTATAATGAACAGGGCGAGCGTATAGACGGTGATCCTGATGCTATTGTAGAAATCAGGGATATTTGGACTTTTGTTCGCAATAGTTTATCGTCAGATCCCAACTGGAAGCTTTTTGCTACAGAAAATGAAAATTAAAATACTTTTTGTTTTTCTTCCATAAGCATTCAATGATTTATGAGAAATTAAAATGTCCTCAAGTAAATGGAGACAAAAAAGAGATTTATTGGCTTCACAAGATCGTCTTTTATGGGAGATGGTTTGTCGTACGATAACACCGCTTCACGGTAAGATGCTCTCTTCTGCTTCAGAAACTATTGCAAATATTAATGATAAAAAACAGCCTGTAACTCAAATCTCCTCATTGTCTCAGGAAAATCAACAACCCTCGACAATTATTAAAAGAGAAAAGAGGTCAGTTACACAAGCAGAAAAGATTCATTTTTTTGATCATGTTGCATATCGTAAAATTTCCCAAGGTCGTTGTCCTCTTGAGGCGCGTCTTGATCTCCATGGTTATATGCAGGAAGAAGCTTATTTTTTCTTAAAAAAATTTCTACAGTCCTCTCAGCAGAGAGGATTGCGTTATGTCCTTGTGATTACAGGAAAAGGACGATCCGTTGGGAGCGATGGAGCTTTGTATAGATTTGTTCCGTATTGGTTATCAACACCAGCTTTTCGATATTATGTCCACGCGTTTGAGCAAGCAGCGCGTCAGCATGGCGGAGAAGGTGCGCTTTATGTTTGGTTGCGCCGTTTTGTGTCGGGAGAAGGAAAGTGATGTTATTGTGGTCGCTCTAGATTTTATATTTATTTATACTTATAATTTATTGTTTTTGTATATTTCGTAAGAGCCTTGAATACAATATTCCCTTCTTTATAATTTTTTATAAAAAATTATAAAGATATTATTTTACATTCTACGTATTGCTTCACGCTTTTGTTTATCGCATTCTTTAACGGGGCACATCCCTCACGCAAAACAGAATGACATTGAATTGCATGTATTCACAGGCTTGTTTTAAAGAAACATCTCTCAACGCTCCCAAGCCTATTTTGCGACGGCATCCGTGAAGAGTATAATGATAAATCCATGAAGCACCCCCTATCTTTATACTTAATAAAAGGGCAATCTGGCATCATCATACACTTTGCCATCTCCCAATGTTGCAACAACCCTTTAAGTCCTTGGCACTTGAAAGCATTTATAAGAGGCATGCCTTTCTTTAAGTGTTTTTAACTCTCCACAGTTCTCATCTCGCTCGTGACGCCCAAACAAAAGATTTTGATTGATTCAATATAAGAGGACTTAAAATGAGAGAGATATAAATGGATCTCATTCAGGTTGCAAAGCGATAAATTATTTTTATAAACCACAGCATTACTCTATGTAAATACACGAAGAATAAAAACATGAGAAATTGAGAAACTAGCTTATTCAAAAGATGTCACTATGGATAGTGTTAAAAGCAGTACAACTAAATTAAAGAAAATTATGAAAATAAACAGGAATATAACTTTACAACACACAGCTGCGCAATAGCACCAAAGGATACAGTTTCGTTGAATAGTTTCATGAAGAAATTTTTTCATTTATTAAAAGCTCCATTAAATTTCTTTCTCATAATAATTCGATAATTAAAATTTAATAGCGAAGCGCAGAAGGCGTAGAATACGAGATTCAATTGAGGATATTACACTCTTATCCGACGTCTTTCAGATATTGGTTGAAATGCTAGCTTAGCATGAAAGGCACAATAGGGGCTATTTTCATCAGAATCTGCACCACAAAAATGAAAATCTGCTGATAATGGATCGCCAACCGGCCATCTACATGTATTTTCACTCAATTGTAGAAGATTAAGTTGACGTGATATAGGCACAACTACATTGGATTTTGTGGACATATCAACTTCTTTTACATCTTCCACTACAAATTCTGTCTTTAAAGCGGTTTCTTCAATACTTACAGATGATGTGTTTATTGGCGATACCGTGGATGTGTTGCGACGCACACGTGGAGATGATGGGCTGCTACTTCCCACGGGAGTTTTTTGCGCACGCGTGCTTCCTTGTGCTGTCTTACCACGTCCTGGTAACTTTAATCGATGTACTTTGCCGATGACTGCATTTCTGCTGACCCCACCTAATTGAGCAGCAATTTGACTTGCACTTAACCCTTCACTCCAAAGCTTTTTAAGAAGCTCAACGCGTTCACATGTCCAACCCATACCAGCACTCCATTCCGATTACGTCACTAAGATGCTCTCCCCCGTTGCATCTTCAAATGTTTAAATAATGTTTTCATTACGCTGAATGAAAGAACCTTACACTCTACGTGAGCATAAAAAAATCATCCAACCTGTGGATTTACAAATCAAAACACATCATCTTGCTTATTATATTGTAAATTACAATATGCACTCACTCTATGACAAGAGTCTTTACCTCTTAAAGAGTTTATTTAGAATGTTTTCCCCAACTTGCAAATCAATCATAGGTTAAACTTTCACTTTTGTTTAAGGCTTTTTCCCAAAATGCTTATTTTTAGAACCTTCATTGACTTTTTTTCAATTGGTGTAATGATCTATTCTATAGGTTTAATCACTAATCGTAATGAAATGTTGAAAGCACCGTAACGAAATATACCATGCTGTTTTATTTGTAGTGTTGCTTTGTATATATATATATTGAAAAGACTAAAATATAAAGGGAATTATGATGGATGCCGTCTCTATACAACCACTTTATGAATGCTTCGCAAGACGAAATTTGCATTTTGAACAGGGGCATGGTGTATGGCTTATTTCCGATAAAGGAGACCATTATCTTGATTTCACATCTGGCATTGCTGTTAATGCATTAGGATATTCACATCCAAAATTGGTTGATACGCTCAAGATACAAGCTGAAAAACTTTGGCATGTTTCTAATATTTTTCAATCTCCTGAACAAGCATCTTTTGCCACGCGGCTTTGTGCAAATAGTTTTGCGGATAAGGTTTTTTTCTGCAATTCAGGCACTGAAGCATTGGAGTGCGCATTCAAAACGGCACGTCATTATTACTATGCTACTGGTCATTCAGCACGCATTGAAATAATTACTTTTGAAGGGGCATTTCATGGACGTACACTTGCTGCACTTGCTGCGACTGGGCATGAAAAGTATCTTGAAGGCTTTGGACCTAAAGCTGGTGGATTTATTCAAGTACCTTTTTGTGATGAAATCGCTTTGCGTAACGCTATTAATAAAAATACCGCCGCTATTCTTATTGAACCTATTCAAGGAGAAGGAGGAATACGAACGGTTTCTCATGAATATTTAAGATTTTTGCGTAAAATATGCGATGATAATGGTCTGTTGTTGATTTTGGATGAAGTGCAAACGGGCATGGGACGAACAGGAAAGCTTTTTGCTTATGAATGGAGTGATGTCACGCCTGATATTCTTACCCTCGCAAAAGGACTAGGAGGTGGATTTCCATTGGGCGCTTGCCTTGCAACGGATAAAGTTGCAAAAAGTATGATACTTGGAACGCATGGATCAACCTTTGGAGGAAATTTGCTTGGAATGGCTGTAGGAAATAGTGTTCTTGATGTTTTGTTAGAGCCAAGTTTTCTCATCCATGTTCAGCGCATGGGTGATAAACTAAAAAGTGGGCTTTTGCACATTCTCAATATCTATCCTGATATTATCTGCGCAGTTCAGGGGATGGGGCTTATGTTGGGTATTCAATGTGTTGTGCCTTCAAATCTTGTCGTTAATGCTTTGGAAAATGAATATCTCTTAAGCGTTGCAGCCAACAACAATGTTGTGCGCTTATTGCCTCCTCTTATCATTAGGGAAGAAGAAATAGATGAAAGTTTGCATCGTATTGAAAAAGCAATTTCCTATCTTTCGCAAATAAATAAAGAAAGACAAATATCACACATATGACAAATGCTCTTCGTCATTTCACGGATTTATCCATTTTAACGCCAGCAATGGCGCGTGCACTGATTGATTATGCAAAAATTCTTAAAGCATCTTTTAAGGCAGGAAAAGGTTCAAAACCTTTTATAGGTAAAACACTCGCGATGATTTTTGAAAAACCATCCACACGAACCCGTATTTCATTCGATATCAGTATGCGCCAGCTTGGCGGAGATACGATCATGCTCACGGGTTCAGAGATGCAACTTGGTCATAGTGAAACCATAGCTGATACGGCGCGCGTTTTATCCCGTTTTGTGGATATTGTGATATTGCGAACAACGAAACACCAACGTATGCTCGAATTGGCACAATATGCACAAATTCCTGTCATTAATGCCCTTACAGATGATACACATCCTTGCCAAATTCTAGCAGATATCTTAACCTATGAGGAACATAGAGGGCCAATTGCTGGCAAAATATTTGCGTGGATGGGGGATGGTAATAATGTGCTCCATTCCTTAATTGAAGCCGCAGCTCTTTTTGGTTTTCATTTGCGTATTGCTACTCCAAAGGGCAGTGAACCACAGGAAAAATTTATACATTGGGCACGTGAGCGAGGAGCACATCTTATGCTAACCCATGATCCCCAAAAAGCAGCTCAAGATGCTGATTGTATTATGACCGACACATGGGTCTCCATGGGACAAGAATTTCGTGCTCGCAGTCGTTCTATTTTTCAGCCTTATCAAGTCAATGAATCTCTCATGAAATTAGCAAAACCTGATGCTCTTTTTATGCATTGTCTTCCTGCTCATCGTGGTGAAGAAGTGGTTGATTCTGTGATTGATGGACCGCACTCCGTTGTTTTCGATGAGGCTGAAAATCGTCTTCATGCTCAAAAAGCAATTCTTTCTTGGTGTTTACAAGATGCGTTTTTCTCTCCACAATAGCCTCCCTACAACAAATTATATAAAAAAGGCAAAGCTATGAGTGAACAAGCTAAAGATGAAGCCTCTCTCAACAACAACTTCTTGCATGAAGATGATAGTGTTATTCCCTTTCAAGTTGAAGAACTTGATATCCGTGGACGTGCCGTACAACTTGGGGAAACTTTAAATTCTATTCTCACAAGACATCAATACCCTGAACCGGTTTCTTATCTTCTAGCAGAAGCTTTACTTTTAACGGTTCTGCTTGGAACTTCTCTAAAACTTACGGGAAAATTTATTTTACAAACTCATTCCGATGGACCAGTTAATATGTTGGTGTGCGATTTTTCGCCTCCTTCCAGTTTACGTGGATACGCTCGTTTTGATAAGGAACAGCTTAAACAAGCCATAGACAATAATCAAATCTCTTCAGAAATACTTTTAGGAAAAGGCACTTTAGCTTTCACAATTGATCAAGGTCCCCATATGCAACCTTATCAAGGGATAGTTGCATTAGATGGATCAAATTTACAAGAAGCTTCTCGTATTTATTTTGATCAATCAGAACAAATTCCTACCGATATCCGTTTGGCTGTTGCTATATTAATTAATCGTGACCAACAAGGAAAACCGCAGAAAAGCTGGCGAGCTGGAGGTATTTTGACCCAACTTTTGCCCCAATCATCGTCTCATCACAAGCGAGAAGAAACGAAAACTCATATCCAATTGGATAACCAATGGCAGGAAGCTAAAATACTCATGAAAACGATTGAAAGTTCAGAATTAACGGATCCCCAGGTCGGTAGTAAACAGCTCTTGTTCCGTCTTTTTCATGAACAAGGTGTTAGAGTTTTTAACCCTTTTTCTCTTGTTGATCAATGTTCTTGTTCACACGAAAAAATTAAAGGAATCCTAGAAGGCTTTTCTATTGATGAACGCAATAAAATGGTTCAAAATAAATATATTTCAGTTACATGTGAATTTTGCTCAAAAATGTATCGTTTTACAGCGCAAGAATTTTTGGAAGAAAAAACATAATCAAACATTTTTCATTAAAAAATGATGATTGCAACAAAAGCCTATTTTATTTGCGTCATAAAAGTTTACGCATAAGCTCATATGAACTTCTAGAATATTTCTTTCTTTAGCTTTTTTCGATGTATGCCAATGATCTTTCTTTTGCAATCAGTATTAATATCATACAGTACCTTCAATATATTGATTTATAATAGTAATTTATCGTTTTGCATGTTGAATGAGAGTCCAGAATATTGTAAAGTTCTCTCATGGCAAATCTCTTTTATATTGCATCAATTAAAATCACTTGCTTGCACGTTACAAGCAGAGCTGGCGTGGGGGTAAAACACGAAAAAAGGTGTAAAAATCCTTCTGAATCGTCTCAAGTGCCAAGGCTATGTCGTAATACCCCAGAGCTGGCAAAATGTGTGGTGATAATAGCTTGCTATTTATATTAAGCGTAAAAATGGTGGTGCTCTATAAAACGGCATACATAGCGTGGTAAAACTGGATGTTTTTACTTACAAGTCTGCATTATTATATTTTTCAACTTAAAATATTGCCAATTATTTTCATATTTAGATGATTCATAAAAAGTATTTTTAGCCTTTTCTTAAACATTTTTTTAATTCAACATAAAGAAATTTGAAAAAATCTCATAGTATTCGGTGTTTTGATTTAATAGATAAAAATGGTAAAAATTATTTAAAATCAATATGTCGATATTTTATTTGTCTTCTGTCATAATCGCTTGTTCAATTTTTGGTAGAATTTTTTTTTGATAAATTTGCCATGTTAAGGGACCAGCATGTTTGGCAATAATAATACTCTCTTTATTCAAGAGAAAGGTTTCTGGTGGTCCATACACCCCCCAGTCAATAGCTGTATATCCTGAAGCATCAAAGCCAATAAATTTAAAAGGATTACCAAAACTGTTTAAAAAGCGCAGGGCGTTTGTTTTATTGTCTTTGTAATTAATACCAATCAGATCAAAACGTTTATCTTGTGCAATTTGCATAAGAATAGGATGCTCTTCGCGACAGGGCAAACACCAAGAGCCCCAAAAATTGACCAATGTAACACGTCCTTTAAACTGTTTTGAATTGAGATAACTTTCTTTATCAAGAAGAGGAAGATGAATATTGGGAGCAGGTTTTTCAGCCAATGCGTTTGGGAGAAGAGAAGAATCTTGAAGGTGTTTTTTATCCATAAAGTTGAAAAAAAACATCATGAGAAGAAGAAAAAGCACAAATGGTTCAAAAAAAACAAGTAGAACAGGTAAAGATATATTTTTTTTAAGTTTTAGAGGGATGTTTTTCATTATACTTTTCTTTTTGGGACAGCTCTTTTTTGTTTAGCTGTTGGAGAATTTTTTTTTGGTATAGGGCTTTGCAAAGAATATATCCAATAAGACATAAGAGGGATATTGCAGAAAGCACATAGCTTAAAACAACAATTTGCTCGTGTTTAAGGGTGCTCAGGAAAAAATCAATTTTCTGAGATAGATTTCCTAAAAGTCCGCCGTGGATGCCATTTAGGTCGAGCATGATGAAGCGTCCTGTTGTTGTGCACGACGGGATTTTTTAATCTGAAGTATTCGGATATAATGACGATTGATTTCATTTCGCATAGCCATCAAATAAAGAGCAATAAACATAAAGATGAAACAAAAGAGCATTGTTATAAGGGGCCATAACATAGCATTGTCGATTGTTGATCCTCCAGCACGTAACAATGATGCTGGTTGATGCAATGTATTCCACCAATTAACGGAAAATTTAATAACAGGGATATTAACAAATCCAACAAGTGTAAGAATTGCAGTAGCACGAGCGGCTTTTACTTGGTTGTCAAAAGCACGCCCAAGCAGGATAATGGAGAGATAGATAAAAAGCAGAATTAAAACTGATGTTAATCGTGCATCCCAAACCCACCATGTTCCCCATGTAGGTCGCCCCCAAAGCGCTCCTGTCATGAGAGCCAAGGCGGTAAAAATTGCCCCAATAGGTGCTCCACATTTAAGTGCTACATCAGCAAGATGATATTTCCAAATCAGATTTCCTAAAGCCGCTGCACTCATCGTTACATAGCAGAATGTAGACAACCACGCAAAGGGTACATGAAGGTACATAATCTTAACAGTAATGCCTTGTTGATAGTCATCAGGGGAATGCATCACTAGAATAAGCCCTAAGATAAGGAAACACAATGTTATGCCGGCCAACCAAGGTAAGACGACTCTGCTTATTTTCATGAAAAGGGTGAAACTTGCAGGGAGTAACCTGATTTTATATGTACGAGATAGTTTATTCATAAAATTCATAATAGGCAGAGTTTTGCTATGCGGCAATCATCTTTTATTATTCTGATAAAAGTTTAAGCGTTATCGCAGCAACAAAAGAGCTAAAGAGACTCAAAAGAAGTGAAAAAGCGCTGAGAAGAGCTAGAGAAGTGAGAAAAGAGGTATTTGGGTTTATTGGGGCTGTAGCAGCGGAAACACCAAAAATCATAATTGGAATGATCCACGGCAAGATAATGATAAAAATAAGCAAAGTACTGTGCAACAATGAGGTTGCGAGTGCAGCGCCTATAGCACCAATAAAAATAATAGCTGGTGTTCCGCATAAAAGGGTAAGTATTGTTGTAAAAGTTATTACTACATCTAAATGGAGCATGAGGGCTAAAATAGGTGTAGCAAAAATAAGAGGAAGCATTGTTCCTACCCAATGGGCAAGACATTTGGTAAAGACAATTAGTGTAAAACTTTGTCTTTGTCCTGAAAGGATAAATTGGTCGAGATTACCATCATCGCGATCGATTTGGAAAAGTTTGTTCAGATTGAGGAGCCCTGCAAGAAGGGCTCCAAACCACAATATACCTGGTCCTATTTGTGCAAGAGTTTTGGGATCTGGTCCAATGGCAAAGGGGGTTATGATAACAACAGCGATGAAAAACAATAGTCCTGTTAGTGGAGAGGCTTGTGGTGCTAATAATAGTTTAAGATCACGCCAGAACAGTGCTTTCATTTTATTCTTTCTTAAAGAGGTAAAAATTTTTCCAAAGCGATTTTATGGTTTTCTGGAATACCTAGGGAACTATGAGTCGCGGCGATAATCATACCACCTTGATTGAGATGACGCTGGAAAATACGAGCAAGGAGTTTTTGAGCATGGTTATCAAGCCCAGATATTGGTTCATCTAAAATCCAAATAGGACGATAGGAGAGCAAAAGGCGAGCAATAGCTGCGCGTCTTTGTTGTCCAGTTGACAGAGCGTTAAAAGGTAAATGTTCAAGGTTAGAAAGACCAATATCGGCAAGAGCGTCATGCGCAAAATGTAAATGTTGACCGTAAAAATCTGCCCAAAATTGCAAATTATCAATGACAGATAAGAGAGGTTTCATAGCATTTTGAGGACCAAGATAATGACAGGCAGTTGCAACAGGGTATATTTGATCATGGTCTTTAAGGATTATATGACCTTCAGCAGCTTCAAGAAGACCGACAATGATTCGGAGTAATGTAGACTTTCCGATACCATTAGGACCGGTGATTGTCATAAGTTGCTGTGAAAATAAACAAAAAGAAAGACCTTGAAACAGAATTTCCTCGTTTCTGTGAGCGGCTAGATTTTTGCCTGATAACACCATGTGATTGCCTATTTTGTTTTTATTTTCATATTCTTTAGTGCATTATAGAATAAAAAACACATTTTTTATGCAATTGTACCTAGAATAGTTCTAGAAATAGTTCTATAAGGGGTGCCTTACATCAATATCTGGTGTAAAATGGTTTCTGGCGCTGATTTCCGCATTTGCCTATGAGCGGGTGGAGGGGGAAATGGATAGCGGAGGTAATTGCGTCTGCGCTCAAGCTGCGACCTTGACTCGTAGTTTGTGTTGTTCATTCCTGGAAATTGGGTGATTATAGTATGAGGGTGGACAGTCATGACTCAAATTGATAGCTTTAATTGTCGCAGAGTATTAAATGTTGGTGACAAAGAATATACTTATTATAGCTTGATCGAAGCGGAGAAGAACGGACTTGAAGGTGTTTCTCGTTTACCGTTTTCGATGAAAGTTATTCTCGAAAATTTATTGCGATTTGAAGATGGTCGCACAGTTAAAAAAGAGGATATCCTCAATGTTGCTAAGTGGTTAAACGACAAAGGGAGCGCCGGGGCAGAAATTGCTTACCGTCCTGCACGTGTTCTTATGCAGGATTTTACAGGTGTTCCAGCAGTTGTTGATCTTTCTGCAATGCGTGATGCTATGGTTAAACTTGGCGGTAACGCTGAAAAAATCAATCCTCTGATTCCCGTTGATCTCGTCATTGATCACTCAGTTATTGTTGATGCTTTTGGCAATTCCATGGCTTTTAAGGAAAACGTTGAACATGAATATGAACGCAATGGTGAGCGCTATCGTTTTCTTAAATGGGGGCAGCAAGCTTTTCAAAATTTTCGTGTTGTTCCTCCAGGAACAGGGATTTGTCATCAGGTTAACCTAGAATATTTAGCACAATGCGTGTGGACGAAGAAGGAAGAGGGGTGTGAGACGGTTTATCCTGACACCTGTGTGGGAACTGATTCGCATACGACTATGGTGAATGGTTTGGGTGTTTTAGGTTGGGGTGTTGGTGGTATTGAAGCAGAAGCGGCAATGTTAGGCCAACCTGTTTCTATGTTGTTACCTGAAGTGATTGGTTTTCGTCTAACAGGGAAACTTAAAGAAGGTGTAACCGCCACCGATCTTGTATTAACGGTGACCCAAGTGTTACGCCAAAAAGGTGTTGTCGGTAAATTTGTTGAGTTTTTTGGTCCTGGTTTAGAGCATATGACGCTTGCTGATCGGGCAACGATTGGAAATATGGCCCCTGAATATGGAGCAACGTGTGGTTTTTTCCCAATTGATAAGGAGACAGTGCGTTATCTCAATATGACAGGGCGTGATGAAGATCGGATTGCCTTAGTGGAAGCTTATACCAAAGCACAAGGGATGTGGCATGATGAAATGGTGGCTCATCCCATTTTTAGTGATACAATTGAATTAGATATGGGAACCGTTGTCTCTTCTATGGCTGGTCCTAAACGTCCTGAAGGACGTATTGCATTGGAAAATGTTGGGCAGGGTTTTGAGAAGGCATTGGTCGAAGACTATAAGAAGACTTCTGGACAAGATAAACGTTATCAGGTCGAGGGTGAAGAATATACGCTTGGTCACGGTGATGTGGTGATCGCTGCGATTACGTCGTGTACGAATACATCGAATCCAAGTGTTCTTATTGCAGCGGGTCTTTTGGCACGAAATGCTGTGGCAAAGGGTCTCAAGAGCAAACCATGGGTAAAAACTTCTCTTGCACCCGGTTCACAAGTCGTTGAAGCTTATCTTCAAAATTCGGGTCTGCAAAAAGATTTAGATGCATTAGGATTTAACTTAGTAGGATTTGGATGCACAACATGTATTGGGAATTCTGGTCCTTTGCATCCAGCTATTTCCAAAACGATTAATGACAATGGTATAATTGCATCTGCGGTTCTTTCAGGAAATCGTAATTTTGAAGGGCGTGTTTCCCCTGATGTGCAAGCGAATTATTTAGCTTCACCACCGTTAGTTGTTGCACATGCGCTCATCGGGACGGTGTGTAAAGATTTAACCAAGGAGCCTCTAGGTGAAGATTCAAATGGCCACCCCATTTATTTGAGAGATATTTGGCCAACTTCTCAAGAAATACAGGAGTTTATCGAAAAAAATGTCACGCGGAAGGTTTTTGCCGAAAAGTATGCAGATGTCTTTAAGGGAGATGAAAATTGGCAAAAAGTTCGGATTCCTACGGGTTCTACCTATTCTTGGGATGAGCAATCCACCTATGTACGCAATCCACCTTATTTCGATGCTATGCAGAAAACACCTGATATCTTACCAGATATTAAAGATGCACGGATTTTAGGTTTATTTGGTGATAAAATCACGACGGATCATATTTCTCCTGCTGGTTCTATTAAAGCAGCTTCTCCTGCCGGAAAATATTTAATGGATCATGGTGTTAAAGTAGCTGATTTTAATCAGTATGGAACGCGTCGTGGGAATCATGAAGTTATGGTACGTGGGACCTTTGCCAATATTCGCATTCGTAATTTCATGTTAGGGGAAAATGGTCGAGAAGGAGGTTATACGGTTCATTATCCGTCAGCGGTAGAACAAACCATTTACGATGCAGCAATGGCGTATAAACAAGAAGGTATTCCACTCGTTGTTTTTGCAGGTATTGAATATGGTAATGGATCATCCCGCGATTGGGCTGCCAAGGGGACCAATCTTCTTGGTGTCAAAGCAGTGATTGTGCAGTCTTTTGAAAGGATTCATCGCTCTAATCTTGTTGGTATGGGCGTTGTCCCTTTTGTCTTTGAGGAGGGGCTAAGTTGGAAATCTTTAGGCTTAAAGGGAGATGAACAGGTGACAATTGAAGGGATTCATAACTTGAAACCTCGTCAAAAGACTGTAGCGAAAATTACTTTTTCTGATGGTACGGTAAAAACCGTTCCATTATTATGCCGTGTTGATACTGAAGATGAGCTAGATTATTTGCATCATGGTGGAATTTTGCAATATGTCTTGCGTAAGTTAGCCGTTTAAATTCTTTTGTTTGTTAAGGAATATCTATTATTAAGCTATAAAGTTGCGGATCAAAGAGTTTGGCTTCGTTTTTTTATGGCTATCTTTGAAAATCTAATTGACGTTAGCTTTAGGATTGCGCTATAACCCACACGGTTATAGGCAGCTTTATAGTTTTGCTTGAGTTGGATTTATTTATATTGGTAGAGTTGTTATTGAGACTCATTTTACCAAGGTGTTGAAAGAGAGATTATATTTATGGCGAATACACCTTCTGCTCGAAAAGCGGTGCGCAAGGTTGCGGCGCGCACACAGGTTAATAAGGCCCGCCGTTCACGCGTTCGTACTTTTATACGTAAGTTTGATGACGCTTTAGCGGGTGGCGATAAGGCATCTGCAGAGATTGCTTTTAAGAATTTTGAGCCTGAAATTATGCGTGCAGTTTCTAAAGGGGTTTTTCATAAAAATGCTGCTGCGAGGAAAGTATCACGTTTAGCTAAACGTTTGAAGGCTCTCAGCGTTTAAGCTTTTCTCCTTTAATTGAGAACAAAGCCAGTATCCATGAGGATGCTGGCTTTTTGTTTATTATTTCAAAAAGTTTCTATTAAAAATAAGAATCGATAATGATTCTCCACTTGAAAAAGGAGAGAAAGTTTATAAGGGGAGGTATGGTTATCCACAAGCTTTGTGGATTTGTACAGAGTCTTTTTTGTCAAGCATTTTATTTTTTTTTTTAAATCTGAAGAGATTCTTTAATTATTGGTAAATTTAGAGAAAAAAAATGAATTGAATCAATATTTTTTTCAGTCCTCATTAATATAAGCATTTTTTTTGGGTTTTTTGATTTTATTTTGACCTCTTGCATTTTACCTCTGCTGTTTTGTATGGTTCTTATGAAGACTAAGAAGCATGAAGGGGTCACATCAGCGCATTATTCTGTATTTTGTTGAATACAAGATGTTTTGATTTAGGCTTTTCGAAATTTTTGTGTTGGAGAGGTTTTCTGACGGTTTTTTAGTTTTCTTAATGGATATGTTTACCATTTTAGAAGGGTGGGTCATATCATGAGTGCAAGTAAATCTTATTGGTCATCTTTGTTAGTAGGGTTGTGATGAGGCTATCCTAGGGGAGGGTGAGTAATCTTATTTGGGGTAGGGCGTTTTGCCTTCGCTAGATTTATTTTAGTTGTTTGGCAGGACAAAATTTTATTTTTATCAGGATGGAAGATGGTGGATAAATTGAACTCTAAAGCTAGTTCCTTTAAAAGGGTTTCGGTAAATATCCTGTCGGCAGAGAACATAATAAAGAATAGGATGACGGAAAGTGATGAGAACGTTTGTAGAAATGCTTCTATAGGGCATTCTATTGTTTCAGAGGAGGAAAGTGCGGCGGCTTTTATACGTGTTATGGCGCAATTAAAGGTGCAGGTTGGTGTTGAGGCTTATACCAGTTGGTTTGGACGTGTGAAGCTTGCTGAATATAGTCATACTCTTGTAAAGCTTTCTGTTCCTACTGCTTTTTTACGTTCATGGATTAATAATCACTATGGTTCTCTTTTGACTCATTTATGGAAACAAGAGAATTCAGCAATTCTTCGTGTTGAAGTTATTGTTCGTGGTATGGAACGCGTTTCAAGAGATGTCGTTTGTAAAAGAAGTGTTCCTCCTGTTGTGCTAGAGGAGCAGGCGTCTTCATCGTTTGTTGAAAGTTGCGCAGAGCATTCAGTTAAGAATTCTCAAACGGGAGTTTTTGGATCTCCACTTGATTCTCGCTATACTTTTGAAAGTTTTGTTGAGGGGGCTTCTAATCGTGTTGCTTTAGCAGCTGCGCGTTCCATTGCAGAGGGGCATAAAAGTGCCTTACGTTTTAATCCTCTTTTTATTCACGCATCTGTTGGCTTAGGAAAAACACATTTGCTTCAAGCGATTGCTGCTTCTGCATTGAAGCGTTTAACGTCTGTGCGCGTTATTTATTTAACTGCTGAATATTTTATGTGGCGTTTTGCAACAGCTATTCGTGATAATGATGCTCTTTCTTTTAAAGAACAGCTTCGTGATATCGACCTTTTGATTATTGATGATATGCAGTTTTTGCAGGGTAAGTCGATACAACATGAGTTTTGCCATTTGCTTAATATGTTACTTGATAGTGCAAAACAGGTTGTTGTCGCTGCAGATCGTCCACCAGCAGAATTAGAATCGCTTGATCTTCGCGTTCGCTCTCGTCTTCAGGGAGGGGTAGCTCTTGAAATTGAAGCACCAGATTATGAAATGCGTTTGCAAATGTTGCGCCAGCGGTTGAAGGTGGCACAACAAGATGATGGCATGGTATCAATTTCTGATGATATCTTGGAATATATTGCGAAAACGGTTTTAGGGTCGGGGCGTGATATTGAAGGTGCGTTTAATCAGCTCTTGTTTCGTCAATCTTTTGAGTCTGATTTATCTTTAGAGCGGATTGATGAATTATTAGGTCATTTGACACGTCCTGGTGAACCTAAGCGTATTCGGATTGAAGAAATTCAGCGTACGGTAGCACGCCATTATAATGTTTCTAAACAGGACTTGTTATCTAATCGTCGAACACGTACGGTTGTGAAGCCACGGCAAGTTGCAATGTATTTAGCAAAAGTATTAACTCCTCGCTCATTACCAGAAATTGGGCGCCGTTTTGGTGGGCGAGATCATACAACAGTTTTACACGCTGTGCGTAAAATTGAAGATTTGGTTTGTGGTGATCAGACCTTGGCTAAGGAACTTGAGTTGCTTAAGCGGTTGATTGGAGAACAGGCGGTATAGTGTTTATCGTTTCTTTCTTTGGAGAGACTTTAAAGAATTTAATGAAAAGATTTATTTTTTCTTATGCAGGAGTGACTTGCCATTTTAAGAGAGGTTTAATAAACTCTAGCAGGCGATTCTCTAAAGGGATCTATTCTTTAATTCTAAGGAATTCTTATAGTTTTTAGTAAATCATACGGGGCTTTTATGCGTATTACAGTTGATCGCAGTCAATTTCTCAAGTCTCTTGGTCGGGTTCACCGTGTGGTAGAGCGCCGTAATACTGTTCCTATTTTATCGAATGTGTTGATTGATGCAGAAAATGGCCGTGTACAGTTAAAAGCAACAGACCTTGATTTAGAGGTTATGGAATCTTTTGCAGTTAATGTTAAACAAGCTGGAGCAACAACTGTTCCGGCACATTTGCTCTATGATATCATTCGAAAACTTCCTGATAGCAATGAAGTTGTATTATCCCTCGATGAGAATCAAGCAGGTACAATGTCCATTGTTTCGGGTTGTGCACATTTTCAGCTTCAATGTCTTCCGAGGGCAGACTTTCCAGAGTCTCTTCCTGGGCAATTTGGTTATCGTTTTTCTCTATCGGCATCAGGCTTAAAACATTTACTTGATTGTACACAATTTGCTATTTCTACTGAAGAAACCCGTTATTATCTTAATGGTATTTATTTCCATATTATTAATGATGGTGTTTTGAAATTGCGTTTGGTTGCAACTGATGGTCATCGTTTGGCACAAGTTGAGATGGAAGCTCCTTCGGGAGTTGAGGGAATGCCTGGTGTTATTGTTCCCCGTAAAGCTGTAGGAGAATTGCAAAAACTTCTTTCAGAAGAAAATGATAGCGATGTATGTATAGAGCTTTCGGAGACAAAAATTCGTTTTTCTATAGGCTCTGTGATTTTTACATCAAAATTAATTGATGGAACATTTCCAGATTATCAACGTGTTATCCCTCTTGGAAATGATAAAGAATTAATTGTTAATAGGCAGGACTTTTCTTCTGCAGTTGATCGTGTTTCAACGATTTCAAGTGATCGGGGGCGTGCAGTTAAATTAACGATTGAGCATGGACAGTTAAGGCTTGTTGTTAATAGCCCAGATTCGGGCAGTGCAGAAGATCAATTATCAGTAACTTATGCATCTGAACCGCTTGAGATAGGATTTAATTCACGTTATCTTTTGGATATTGCTGGGCAGCTTTCAAGTGATGAGATGGTTTTTATGTTGGCTGAGGCTGGAGCACCAGCTCTGATTCGTGATAATGATGATGCGGATGTGCTCTATGTACTGATGCCTATTCGCGTTTAGGGGCAGTTGTTTTGCAATGCATAGCCAGTCATGTGCACAAAGTGGCAGTGAGGCAGCTGAAGCTTTTACGTTATCGCAATTATTCTTTTTTCAATATTCATTTTTCTGGTCAGCATGTGGTTTTTACTGGGCATAATGGTGCTGGTAAGACGAATCTTTTAGAGGCGTTATCTTTTCTTTCTCCTGGTCGTGGTTTGCGGCGTGCTGTTTATTCTGACGTTAGTTTTGTAGATGGTGGTGGTGGAGGATTTGTTGTATTTGCGCGTCTTGAATGCGCTCTTTATGGTGAAGTAAAGATTGGTACAGCTTTTGAGGTTAGCGATAACAGTCGAAAGGTCCATATTAATGGTGTGAATGAGTCGAGTGATTGCCTAACAGATTATTGTCATATTAGTGTCCTAACACCGTCTATGGATGGTCTTTTTACAGGTCCTTCACTTGAGCGCCGTAGTTTTTTGGACCGTATGGTTTTGGCGATTGATCCCTTGCATAGGCGCCGCATAGCCGATTATGATAGAGCTATGCGCGCACGTAATCGTTTGTTTTTAGATGGAAATGAAGATTGTGCTTGGTTTGATGCTTTAGAAAAGCAAATGGCAGAATTGGCGACAGCTATTTCTGCGGCGCGTGTTGATGTTATTCGTCTTTTAAATGACATGTTTACACAAATGCCCTCACAGATACCTTTTCCACGAGCTTTTTTGCAAATTGATGGTTTTTTAGAAACAGCTCTTAGTGAAATATCAGCAACTGAAGTTGAAGAACAATTTTGTGATCGATTGCGGCATAATCGCGCAATGGATCGTGCTGCTGGTCGGACGTTAGAAGGACCACATCGTGCAGATTTGCAGGTTTTTTATGCTGATAAAAATAGAGCAGCAACATCTTGTTCAACAGGTGAACAAAAAGCGCTGCTAACAGGTTTAGTTTTGTGTCATGCACGTCTAACAGGTATGATGTCGGAAAGATCTCCCATTCTTCTTCTTGATGAAATGGCTGCCCATCTTGATTCGCATCGACGTGCTGCTCTATTCGATATTCTTGATGATTTAGCTGTACAAACATTTATGACAGGAACAGATCGTCTTTTATTTGATGACTTAAAAGGACGCGCAGAATTCTTTGAGATTAAGGATGGAGCTTTATTGCCGTAAAAACATGCTAAATATTTTTTTAATAAGTGATAGGTCTGAAAGAAAAGGCTTGCTATGTCAGAGATAATAACGATTTTAAATGGTCCTAATTTAAATTTTCTAGGTCAACGTGAGCCAGAAATTTATGGAACTGAAACTCTAGAAGATATTGAAAAAAGATGCAGAGAATGGGCAAAAAAAAATGATATTATAATAAATTTTTATCAAAGTAACTATGAAGGGCAATTAGTGGCATGGATACAAGAAGCAATAGAGGCAAGTTCTGGATTGATCATTAACCCAGCGGCTTACAGTCATACATCTGTTGCACTTCTTGATGCCCTAAAAATGTTTTCAGGGCCGAAAGTAGAAGTTCATTTATCTCATATTTATCAGCGTGAAGCTTTTCGTCACCATTCTTATACATCTGCAGGTGTAGACGCTATCATAACTGGGTGTGGAGGTGATGGATATCGGTTTGCACTTGAGTATATTGCAAAACAATTAAGCAAAACAATTAAATTGTGATAGGTAAAGAGTAAGCGTTTAATAAGAGTAATATAGGCATTTAATTCTCTTGATAATTATTTTCAAATCTGTACAATGTGAGGTATATATTTATGACAGTTTTTAGTGCGTATGACGGGGGTAAATAGAGATGAAAAGCTTTGTTAGACAATTAGAAATGCTTGTGATTTTAGGGGGAGCACTGCTTTTGTCTGGTTGTAAAATTGATGTTATGCAGCCATCAGGTTATGTTGCACGTCAACAGCTCATTTTGATCGTTGTTTGTGTGGTGGTGATGCTTTGTATTGTTATCCCAGTTATGGTGAGTGTGGTATTTTTAGCTATAAAATATCGTGCATCGAATATGAAAGCGGACTATTCTCCTGATTGGGCACATTCAAATAAAATTGAAGCATTGATGTGGGGTATTCCAGTTGTAATTGTAATGGTTTTAGGTTCATTAACAGCTTATTATACCTATAAGCTTGAACCTACAAATCCTCTTCCAGTGGAAGTTGTAGGTGAAGGAAAGCCATTACAGATTGATGCTGTTGCTCTTGATTGGAAATGGCTTTTTATTTATCCTGAATACGGTGTTGCATCGATTAATGAGATTTATGCGCCTGAAGGACGTCAAGTTTTATTGCAATTGACGTCAGAGAATTCTGTCAATGCTTTTTGGGTTCCCAAATTGGGTACAGTTCTTTACGCTATGCCGCAGATGAATGCTAAGTTGCATTTGGTCGCTGAAGAGCAAGGAGTATTCAAAGGAGCCTCAGCAAATTATAGTGGTGATGGTTTTTCGGGTATGCGGTTTAAGTGGCATTCTGTGTCTTTGCAGGATTTTGAGGATTGGATTGTAAAAGCTCGGGCTAATGGTCGAGTACTTGATCGTTCATCTTATCGTCAACTTTCTATTGCGCCTCGTATGGGTGATATTGCTGCGAAGGAAAAAGATGCTGAAGTTCGTTATTTTGCACCTGTTGAGAAGCGGCTTTACTATCGTGTTGTTAATCGATGTATCGATGAAAAGACGGTATGTAATGAAGATTTAATGAAACGTGCTGCTGCTCAGACGCTATGGGGTGCACTATGTTCAGTATTTGATCCTGATGTTATTTAACAGAGTCAATAAAGTAAAGAGCCCTTTTAACAAAGGTTTCTTTTAAACTTGAATTTCATTTGAAATGGGTTGAGAAATGTTTGGAAGACTTACAGATCCTACGGCAGGTGCTTTTCATGCGCTTGCACATGAACCGATCGTTTTGTATACATGTATTGCGATTGTTTTGGTTGGTTTAATTGCTGTTATTGCTCTAACAGTACTTGGGTGGTGGGGGATTCTATGGCGAAATTGGATTACAACGGTTGACCATAAACGCATAGGTATTATGTACATCGTTCTTGGAATTATTATGCTTGTTCGCGGTTTTGCGGACGCACTTATGATGCGAACGCATCAAGCTTTAGCTCTTGGGAGTGAAACAGCAGGTTATTTGCCCCCTGAGCATTTTGATCAAATTTTTTCGGCGCATGGTACGATCATGATTTTTTTCATGGCCACGCCTATTTTATTTGGTCTTTTTAATTATCTTATACCACTTCAAATTGGTGCACGTGATGTTGCTTTTCCCTTTGCAAATAATCTAGGTTTTTGGATTACGGCTGCAGGGGCGATATTGATTAACATATCCCTAGGTGTTGGGAATTTTGGTCGTGGTGGTTGGTTGATGTATCCACCTTTTACAGAATTGCAAACGAGTCCAGATACAGGGGTAGATTATTATTTATGGTCACTTCAGCTTTCTGGTATTGCAACAACAATGGGATCAGTGAATTTTATTGCAACGATGATTAAAATGCGTGCTCCTGGAATGACAATGATGAGAATGCCTATTTTTTGTTGGAGTGCTTTTGTCAGCAATGTTCTTATTGTAGTCATTTATCCTGTTTTGGCTGTAGCATTTGCACTCTTGGCATGTGATCGTTATTTGAACATGAATTTCTTTACCAATGTTGGTGGCGGAAATCCGATGGTATGGATTAACTATGTTTGGGTTTTTGGTCATCCTGAGGTTTATGTTTTGGTTGTTCCTGCTTTTGGAATTGTTTCTGAAGTTGTATCAACTTTTTCTTCAAAACGCCTCTTTGGTTATACTTCAATGATATGGGCCATGTTGGTTATTTTGATTCTTTCGCTTCTTGTTTGGGGCCATCATTTCTTCACAATGGGTGGGGGTGAAGCTGTAAATACCTTCTTTAGTATTGCTACGATGATTATTGCAGTTCCAACCGGTGTAAAAGTTTTTAATTGGCTGCTTACGATGTATAGAGGTCGGATTCGCTTTGAGCCTCCTATGCTTTGGTGCATGGGTATGATCTTTACATTTGTTGGTGGTGGATTAACAGGTGTTTTATTATCTATTGTTCCTGCTGATTGGCAGTTTCATAATTCGCTCTTTTTGATAGCACATTTCCATCATACAATTATTGGAGGTGTGGTTTTTGCGTACTTAGCAGGGATTGCATTTTGGTTTCCAAAAGTTTTTGGTTATAAACCAAATCGCATACTAGGTATTACATCTTTTTGGTGTTGGTTTATTGGTTTTTACCTTGCCTTTTTCCCCGTTTATGCGCTTGGTTTAATGGGGGCGACGCGTCGTTTGCAGCATTACATGGAACCTAGTTGGCAGCCGATGTTTATTATTGCTGCATTGGGTGCTTGTATTATCTTACTTGGTATCCTTTGTTTTGTGCTACAGGTTGTTTTGGCGATTTGGTACGGTATTAAGCATAAAGGGCACTTACCGGTAACATTAAATGATTCTTGGGGTGATGCACGTACACTTGAATGGTTTACCTCTTCACCGCCTCCTTCTTATAATTTTGCCCTCCTTCCAAAGATACAGTCTGATGATGCTTATTGGAATATGAAGAAAAGTGGTTATCAACGGCCGACAAGTGGATTTACAAAAATTCATATGCCATCGAATACATCGGCTGGAATTATTGCTGGCTTCTTCTCATTAGTTGTTGGTTTTGCGCTTGTTTGGCATATTTGGTGGCTTGTTGCGGTTGGACTGGTTGGTTTTATTGCAACGCTTGTGTGTCATTCATTAACAGGTGATCATCATGGTTACTATATTCCAGCTGAAGAAGTGCAAAAAACTGAAGATGCCTTTACGGCTGTTCTTAAAGAACAAGGAGTGACAGTATGAGTGCTGTAACAATGAATAACGCGAGTACTATAGATGAACTTCACCACGATAGTAGCTCGGTAATGACGTTTGGTTTTTGGGTCTATATTCTTTCAGACTTAATCCTTTTTTCGACACTGTTTTCAAGTTTTGCTGTATTTTCTGCTTCTTATGGTGGTGGTAAAGCGGGCAGTGAGTTTATAGATTTAAAGTTTGTTTTGGTTGAGACTGCTTTCTTGTTGTTTTCGTCCGTCACTTATGGCTTTGCAATGGTACAAGCACATAAAAATAACATCAGTGGTGTGCGTTTATGGATGGCTATTACCTTTGGATTGGGGTGTTGCTTCATTGGTATGGAACTTTACGAATTTCATGAACTTTTGAGTGAGGTTTTTTATTTTGATCCAAATGCTTATGCGGGTATTGATCCTGCAACAGGTTTACAGCTTTTTGGACGGGAAATTCTCTCTGCTTATTGGTCAGCATTTTTTGCCTTGGTTGGCACCCATGGACTTCACGTAAGTGTTGGCCTTCTTTGGATGGTTGTGATGTTTTTTCATCTTCGTCGTAATGGCTTGGATCAGAACAATAAAACACGTTTAGCATGTCTTTCCATTTTTTGGCATTTACTTGATATTGTATGGATTGGTGTTTTCACCATGGTTTATCTATTAGGAGCGTTGTGATGAGCGTGCAAAATGAAACACATGGTCCCAGTACTGGTTCCTATTTGGTTGGTTTTATTCTGGCTGTATTTTTCACTTTGGGTTCTTTTATTCCTGTGATGTATGGAATGATGGAAAGTTGGGCAGTTAGTACAAAGGTTGCGTATCTTATTGGGATGGCGATTATTCAGATTATAGTACAAATTGTTTTCTTTTTGCACTTGAATTCTGGTCCAGACGCCAAGTGGAATTTAAGCGCGTTGTGGTTTGCTGCTATTTGCGTTTTTGTTATTATTGGGGGAACTTGGTGGGCTATTTCTCATTTGAATTATAATATGATGGGTGGTTCAGGACGTGTTATTGAACCGGAAATATCAAGTAGAGATGATTCTTCAGTGTCTGAGCAGTTATCAAACAAAGATATATCCGTAAGAAAACAGCCAGAAAAGATACAGGGCTCAGAGGTTTCGATGGAGCAAGGTGCAAGTACGCAAACTCCTGTAGATCAAGCACCTGGTTCAGAAATGCCTATGGGGCAGGGTCTAAGTACGCAAACTCCTGTAGATCAAGCACCTGGTTCAGAAATGCCCATGGGGCAGGGTCTAGGTACGCAAACTCCTGTAGATCAAGCACCTGGTTCAGAAATGCCTATGGGGCAGGGTCTAAGTACGCAAACTCCTGTAGATCAAGCACCTGGTTCAGAAATGCCCATGGGGCAGGGTCTAGGTACGCAAACTCCTGTAGATCAAGCACCTGGTTCAGAAATGCCCATGGGGCAGGGTCTAAGTACGCAAACTCCTGTAGATCAAGCACCTGGTTCAGAAATGCCCATGGGGCAGGGTCTAGGTACGCAAACTCCTGTAGATCAAGCACCTGGTTCAGAAATGCCCATGGGGCAGGATCTAAGTACGCAAACTCCTGTAGATCAAGCACCTGGTTCAGAAATGCCCATGGAGCAAGGTCCAAATACGCAGTTTCCTGTGGAGTAGTTGTTAGAAATATCTACGGAGCTGATGCGGCATGTATCAGCTTCGTAGAAGAATTCGTAGGATATAAAGCAGGAGATAAGTACAAGATATCAGTGGAATGAGTATCATTATTTTGAATATACTTTTAATTTAAAAGAGAAAGTCCGTGGGGTATTTAGTCAATCTTTAATTTTTGAGACAAATAGCTATTTGTAGAATATACAAAAAGTGATGTTTGTAAAATTTACTACAAAGAAAGAGAATGTGCGAAACAAGTTTTTATATTGTGTGAGATAAAAAAGCTACGAAGCAGTAATATTTTTAGATTTAAAGAATTTATATTAAAGATAGCATTAAAATTATTGTAATAATAATATGCAATTGAAATCAAAAATTTAGAGAATAATCAGAAAATTTAATGAAAACCGTTGCAATGACAGTTATAGGTGCTGGTTCTTTTGGTACTGCATTAGCGATAGCTCTTGCCCGTAATGGTCATAATGTTTTACTTTGGGGGTATAGTCCTCAACATATCAAAGAATTACAGGAACAACGTTGTAATCAAGTATATTTACCCGATGTTCGATTTCCTGAAAATTTATTACTTGAAGCTTCCCTTGAAACTGCAATAATGGCAAGTCACAATATATTAATCGCTGTTCCAAGCCATGTATTTCATCAAGTTTTGTATAATATTCAGCCTTATTTAGATCAGCATTCACGCGTTATCTGGGCTACAAAAGGTTTAGAACATGGTACTGGACGTTTCTTACAAGAGGTTGCTCGTGAGATTTTAGGTGAAAAAATTCCTTTAGCTGTTTTTTCTGGACCAACTTTTGCTCAAGAACTAGCTATTGGTTGGCCTACTGCAATGACGATAGCAGCTTCTGATGTTGAGTTTGGTAAAGAATTGCAGCAACTTTTTCATTGTGACAAAAGTTTTAGAGTTTATAAAAGTTCAGATATGATTGGTGTTCAATTAGGGGGGGCAGTCAAAAATGTTATTGCTATTGGTGCAGGAATATCAGATGGCATAGGTTTTGGGGCAAATGCACGAATAGCTCTTATCACACGAGGACTAGCTGAAATCAGTCGTTTAGGGGGGGCTATGGGTGCTGAGCTTTCCACATTTATGGGAATGACAGGCTTAGGTGATCTGGTTTTGACATGTACTGATAATCAGTCGCGTAATCGCCGTTTTGGAATACTTCTTGGTAAAGGAATAGATATAAAAGAAGCAGAAAAACAAATTGGTCAGGTTGTGGAAGGATACTTAAATACCAAGGAAGTATATACGTTGGCGCAGCGTATTGGGGTAGAAATGCCCATTGTAGAACAAATTTATCAAATTCTCTATTGTGGTAAAAATATAACTGAAGCGGCAAACACATTACTAAGCCGCGCTCTCAAGGACGAAATTCAATGATATCCTGTTTTTTAATAATTCCAATCGTAAAAAATAGAAACATGCTATGATAGACATATAAAATAGATTTTATTGATGGTTGTATAAGGCAGTCATATTCCAGAAAATTATAGATTCATATCATTCGATTCTTTATGAAACATGGCTGAAATATAAAAGTTTTGGCTTTTGTCTAAGAGCTATCTCTTTGAAGATAAATTGTCGTTTCCACTTATACGTGTTTATGTAATGTAATGAACAAGATATTTTTATTGTCTCTTAAATTCATCTCACAATGATATTTGCAAACAGAATAATACAAGACTCATTAGGTAGAAGCATCTTATTTATGTAACGTATAAGCTAAGAATATCGGGGCAGGGATATTGCGAATCTCTGTTTTTGTAATTCTTTAAAACAAGAAGACAATCTAATTTGGGAAGAAGATGAAATTTTAAAGCTGAAAATCTGTTCACATTTCTACAATCATTTTTAAATTCAGTTTTACGCTATCTAAAGCAATATCTTTTAAATAATAGAGATTATCTCACACCTTTATTTTCTCATTTTCTAATGAAAGCATTTCTCTGATGTGTCAGGTAAAATAGAATGCCCAAAAAAACACGATTGCTGTTGTATATTCATGTTCTTGTTTTAAAGAGACCTCTCTCTTAAAACTTCCAAGTCCACTTCGCGACGGTGACCGTGAATAGTATAACGATAAAGCCATTGTGCACATCCCCATCTTTACTTTTATGAAGGAGGAAGCCGAGCATCATTACCCCCCAATGTTGAAACAGCTCTTGGCACTTGAAGCTGTTCAGTAGAGATATTTAAGCCTTTTATTTTCTCACATGTCAATTCTGTTTTTTATATGCAAGAAATGATTTTTGGAATTATAACTTTGAAAGTCTAAGATTGAGAAAATGTTATTGTACTTGTTTGTGACTGTCAGTTAAACTAAAAAATAATGTGATTATAAAGATAAGAAATTGATTTATATAAATAATTCATTTTATTTTTGTATTGAGTTAATTAAAAATATGTGTTTGCTTGTCACAAGCGGGTTAGTACGTGGATAAAAATTATTAAAGATACTTCTAATGAATCATCTCAAGTATCAAGGGTTGTTTCAATATTAGAACATGGCAAGTAAAATGACGGTGTCGGTTTGTCATCTGTATAAACATTAAAATGGTGGTAAAAAAAGGATTTTATATACTTCACAGGGATTTTTTATACGTTTTACAGGTACCATTGTGAAATGGAATGGCATGCATTGAGAGATATCTTAAAAAAATGCATGAAGGAGCAACAGCTATAGTGTTTTTGGGTGTTCTATTTTACCTGACATATCAGAGAAACGCTTTCATTAAAGAACGAGAAAAATAAAGGTGTGAGGTAAAGAGTAATCTCCATTATTAAAAAAACATTGATGTAGATGCTTTTAAAATCGTAAAGTCTCATTAAAGAATAATAGTAAAATTAACGATTGATTTCTTTACGCCTTCATATTCTTCCTAAATTAGATTGTATTTGCGTTTCAAGAATAAATCAAACGGTAGAAATATTTTTTTTTCAATTTGCTACACAAAAGCTGAAACTAAAGATTTTAATAATTCTCTAATCTCTGTTTCAAACTGCGGTGGCATGAGGGTTGGATATTGATTTATAAGCAATGGCAAAAGCGTATACTTTAGTAAGGTAAATGACGTCATAAAATACAAAATTTATCAACCATGGATTGAAGAAATACTCCGGCTTTTATAAAATATTTCGTGAAACAAGGCATCGTACATCTGGTTTTGTATTGACTTATTCTTACAAACATTTGCACATGTTCCTTACGTCATATTATTATAAGTCAATACACTATTATATAGCTGAGAAAGTACTCAATACCCGATTAAAGCACTATGCACATGATTGATTTTCTTTTTTAGTGCAATGAAATAAATTTTATTCTTCTTGGGAATCGTCACTTTTTTTCAGTTCTTCGAGTATTGGCATAGACATGATGTTATAGCCTGAATCAACATAATGGATTTCACCTGTAACACCTGATGATAAGTCAGAGAGTAGATAAAGAGCAGATTTTCCAATTTCATGAATATCTACGGTACGACGTAATGGGGCATTACGGCGTTGATGTGAAAATATTGCCCGTGCAGCTGCAATACCATTACCTGCTAAAGTTCTAACAGGACCAGCGGAAATCGCATTGACACGAATATTTTGAGGACCAAAGTCCGCTGCTAAATAACGTACCATAGCTTCTAAAGCTGCTTTAGCAACACCCATGATGTTATAATTAGGCACAACTTGCTGTGAAGCACCATAGGTAAGAGTTAAAAGTGCTCCTCCATTCGGCATAAGCTTACCCGCGCGCTGGGCAATTTCAGTAAAGGAATAAGCTGAAATAACCATCGTGCGTTGAAAGTTTTCACGTGTTGTAACATCAACGTAACGCCCTTTTAGTTGAGTTTTATCTGAAAAACCAATGGCATGGACAATAAAATCAATTGTTTTCCATTCTTTTTCAAGTTGCTCAAAGACGTAATCAATATTTTCACTTTTTTCAACGTCACACTCTAGCACTAATTTGCAGCCAAGTTTATCTGCTAGGGGATGAACACGTTTTCCAAAAGCATTTCCTTGATAAGTCAACGCTAATTCCGCTCCTGCTTGTGCGAGCTGACAGGCAATGCCCCAAGCAATTGAGTGGTCATTCGCAATTCCCATAATAAGGCCGCGTTTGCCCTCCATCAAACCTTTCATATTATTCTCCGTAAGACCGTACTTTTTTCAATTACTAAGAGCTTTTGTTTATACATAACGTTGGAAAACAAGCGTTGCATTGGTACCGCCAAAGCCAAAAGTATTCGACAATACGGTATTCAGTTGTTGATGATCACGTCGTTCACGAACGATTGGCATATCAGCAAAAGCTGGATCAAGTTCTTCAATATGGGCACTTTCACAAATAAAATTATGATTCATCATTAACAATGTATAGATTGCTTCGTGAACACCTGCTGCTCCCAAGGAATGTCCTGTTAGAGACTTGGTAGCGGAAATGGGGGGGCATTGATCACCTGCTCCAAAGACACGACGGATAGCTTCTATCTCAGGAGGATCACCAACAGGAGTTGCTGTCGCATGGGGATTGATATAATCAATTTTATTATTGATTGTTGCAAGAGCCATGCGCATGCACCGCTCTGCTCCCTCTCCTGATGGGGCAACCATATCATGTCCATCGGATGTCGCACCGTATCCAACGATTTCTCCGTAGATTTTTGCACCACGTGCTTTAGCAAGTTCTAAATCTTCAAGGACTAAAACGCCAGCCCCTCCAGCAATGACAAAACCATCACGATTAACATCATAAGCACGTGAAGCTTTGTGAGGGGTGTCATTATATCTGCTGGACATAGCACCCATGGCATCGAATAAAACAGATAGTGTCCAATCCAAATCTTCACAGCCTCCGGCAAAGATGCGCTTCTGTTTACCATATTGAATCATTTCGTAAGCATTACCAATACAATGATTGGAGGTAGCACAAGCTGAAGAGATTGAATAATTGATCCCCTTTATTTTAAAGAAAGTTGCTAATGTTGCAGATGCTGTAGAACTCATCGCTTTAGGGACAACAAAAGGTCCAACACGTTTTGGGCCTTTTTGGCGTGTAATGTCAGCAGCTTCTACGATTGAATGTGTTGAAGCACCTCCAGAACCCATAATAATACCCGTGTGTTCGTTCGATACTTCATGCGGTTCTAGACCCGCATCAGCAATTGCTTGATCCATGGCGATATGATTCCATGCTGTTCCACGCCCATGAAAACGTAGAGCACGTCGATCTACGAGTTCTTCTATATTAATATCGGGCTTGCCATAAACTCTGCTACGAAAGCCTAATTCAGCATATTGAGGTGCGTAAGAAATTCCGGATTTTGCTTCACGTAAACTGGTTAAAACAGCTCCAGGGTTATTTCCAATTGCGGAGACAATTCCCATTCCGGTTACAACAACTCGACGCATTCATACCTCCTCGTTCCATACAGAATAGTGAAAAGTTCTTTCTGACGGAAATAACGTTCAATCTTCTTTGAATAAAGCAACGCGTAAATCGTTCGCCTTATAAATAGTCTCTCCATCTGCTTTTAGCCACCCATCAGCTATTCCTAAGACTAAATTTCCACGTCGAATACGCTTAAAATCTATTTCATATTCAAGAATTTTGGTTTGTGGAGTTACCATCCCTGATAACTTTACTTCACCTGTTGATATTGCTCTTCCTTTACCTGGTTCGCCTAGCCAACCAAGAAAAAAACCTGTTAATTGCCACATACCATCCAGTCCGAGACATCCTGGCATGACGGGATCGCCTATAAAGTGACAATTAAAGAACCACATGTCTGGTGTAATGTCAAATTCGGCGCGAACCATTCCTTTATCGTATTTACCATCAGTTTCACTAATTTGAGTGATTCGATGAATCATCAACATTGGCGGTGCTGGCAATTGCGCATTACCTCTACCAAACATTTCGCCGCGAGCGCAGCTTAGAAGCTCTTCATATGTGTAGCGAGACTTTTGTTCAGCCATTGTTACTCCATTTATTTGCATATATCTTTAATTTCTGCGCTTTTCCCAACCTACTTTTAGAGCAAATTTTAAAGAGAGGGAAATGATTTTATATCATTTTTAATGACAAAAGCCTTTTTTTATGTATTCTACATAGGTAATTATTTAAAAATGGAATACAAGATTACACCATACTATTCCCATTTTTTTGTATTTTGATCTTATTTAGCAGGAATGTATTTGGGTTTGTAATTATGTCAGTGAGTGCAGACAATTTAGATATGAATGAAGAGCAGCAGTTCACAAAAGAGTGTGGAAAAATTGTGCAATATTATTCCATTTCTATGTTAGAAAAACGTTTGCGTCAAAATGGTCTGCGTCCAACACGTCAGCGGTTGGAACTTGCACATATGATTTTTTCTCAAGGAAATCGTCATATTACTGCTGAAGAGCTCTATGAGGAAGCGATGAAGGCAGGTGTACCTGTATCTTTAGCAACGGTTTATAATACGCTTCATCAATTTACGGAAGCGGGATTATTACGGATTATTGCCGTAGAAGGCTCAAAAACTTGGTTTGATACAAATACCTCTGATCACTACCATTTTTATATAGAAGGTGAAAATCGTATTCTTGATATTCCTTACAATTTGGAAGAATCTCCCATTATTAGAAATTTGCCTAAGCCACCAGAAGGTATGGAAATTTCACATGTTGATTTAATCGTGCGATTGAAACCAAAAAATCAATCTTGTGATAGGCAGTGAGGATATTCAATGAGGAATAAAAATTAAACTTGTTGAGTTTGATTATTCACCAGCCTTTTACTTTTACTTTTTCATCAGGATAGATTCCCCATAACTGGGGTTGTTGAAGCCATCCGCGTGTATTATTAATGTTTAATTCGCACCATTGTCCATCACATTGGCGGATATTACCAATGACATTAGGTTCTACTTCTGCCACAAGTTCTGCGTTGTCGGTGGGATTTTTTCGTAGCATTAGTCTTTTAGTTTTATCTTTTTGCCATGGAATAGTTATAGCAGTTCGCTTTCCCGATAAAAGCGATTGATACACCCACCCCTCATCGCCTTCGGCATCACGAATTTTGCGCCATTGATCATATTCTTGAATGATTTCAATAGGTAAGCCCTTCTTTTTGTAGGTAAAAATGATAGAATAGTTGCTTCCTGGTCCGACGCGTACATTAACGCTGGTGGGTTTAATCGAAGCAAATCGCGGAAGTGGTAAACCACTGGGCCCTAAATTTTGATTAAATGTTTGTGCATGCAACAAATGAGGTGAAACTAATACAATGACTGTTGCTATTAAGATACATGATGCGAGTATTGAAACGCGAAACAAACGAGAATTTTGCACACCGAACTCCTTTATTTCATCATATATTGGAAATTTAAAATCTGAAAGATAAGACTGGAAACTGATAAAAAGTATGACACACTGCTCGTTAAAGAGATCTAAACGATGAGAAAATTGCTACAAAAATATCAAAATAAGGAAAACAAAAGCTTGTATCTCTTTTCTGGGTTTATTTTTCGAAATAAAAATATAGGTATACATATTATGAACAAAAAACTGTTCAGTGAAGGGGTTATTGTATAGCTTGAAAAGAAATTTTAAATGAACCAAATAATACGATGAATGAAACATTTAAGCGTAAAAATATGAGCAACATTATAGAGTAGATTGATATATGAAGGGCTAACAGAACACTTTTTCGTGATAATCCATTTTATAAAATTTGCTATAATCTTATGCCATGATAATGCTTATCCGTATTAGTAGATAAGCTGGCTCCATTGTTCTATTTACCAGCTTTCAATGTTATGCAGTTCCTATTATTTATGGTGTTCATAGGAAGCCTTTTTGTTTTTTCTTAAATAGCTTTTATTCTATTTGCGTACGAATCCCGCTTATGATGTACAAGAAAATAATCTTCATTGATTCAATATGAGAAGGTGTTGAGAAATTTTATGTTATTAAGAATTATTACTTAATATGAAAAATGATTACTTATAATAACAAATCTCCGCGTTAAAAACTTTAACTCGTTATTTAAATTTTAAAAACATTTCCATCAAAAATGGTAATAAAAGGCACATTCATCCATATTAAAAAACAGTGTTTTCTCTGTTTATTATCAATTTTCTTTTCTCTAACTCAGTATAGAAGAAAGTTGAATGAAATAGAAAGGCTTATTCGATACACTGATGAGGGTAATTACATAAGTGATGAATAGAAGAATTTTATCAAGAAAAAAAGAATCTGTAGTGCAGTGGTTGAAATTCGTCATCCTTTAGAGAGACAGAATCAAGGGATATAAAAGTTATGGAATTATATCGTTTTGTTACATAACTGAAGGTAAAGAGGATTATGCATTTAATATCATATACTTACACACAATCGCATATGGCGATAGTTGTTTTTGTTTTGTAAAAAGACCTAGGGTGATCGAAAGATGTAGAATATTTAATGACAAAAAAGAAATTCATCATGAAATTTATACATAAGAAGCGGTTATTTAAGAGATATCCAGAAGGAAAAAATTATAGCGAGAAGTGATAATAAAACATCCCGCACTCAATTTACATAGGAAAAAGTCGCTTAAATATCTAAAGTGTAGTTTGTTATCTATTTTTTGAAATATAAGAGTGAAATAAAAACCACCTCTATGATAGAAACCTTATTATTTTCAAATAACTAACATATTAGATAACATTGTATATAAAAAAATACACACACGCAATTCATCGCAATCGCCTATGAAGATAAAATTCTCTAGTAGCTTACTATCTATTGCTTATGCAATTATATAATATCATAAAGTATATTACTTTACTGCAACAGTTCGTCCGTTACTAACAAAACCTTCTCTTTGTGCACGCTTACGAGCAAGCTTACGTGTACGACGAATAGCTTCAGCTTTTTCACGAGCACGCTTCTCAGATGGCTTCTCATAATAACTACGCATTTTCATTTCACGAAAGATACCTTCACGCTGCATCTTTTTTTTCAACGCACGGAGCGCTTGGTCAACATTATTATCACGAACGAGTACTTGCACTATCTATCCTGCTTTTTTCAGTGTCATAAATGATAGGAAAAAACCTACGTCCTTTTAAAGGCATATCCAAAAGGACAGGCACTTATATCATATAAATGAGACATTTGTCTATATCGCTTTTTAAAATTCTATTTTTTTTACAATAAAAACGCTTTTTATAATGAATGATAGAATTTACGGTTATAAATTTATGAAAGTCCTTGTATTTGATCATTTTCGTCAAGATGAATTTTTTCAGCCGTGGGATAATGGGGTAGTCCCGGCATGGTCATAACATCTCCACAAATGACAACAATAAAACCGGCTCCCGCACAGAGACGAACTTCTCGTATGGGAATTTCAAAATCAACAGGAGCTCCGTATTGCGTGGGATCAGAAGAAAAAGAATAAGGTGTTTTTGCCATACAAATAGGGTAGACGCCAAAACCTTCTTTTTCCCAAGTTTCAAGTTGTTTGAGAATAGGGGCTGAGATGATGGCGCCACGTCCACCGTATAGCTTTGTTATAATACAATTAATTTTTTGAACGAGTGGAATATCATCTTGATAGAGAACTTTAAAATCAGAATCGTGCTTTTCAATCAAGGTAACGAGTTCTTGTGCAAGTTCTATAGCGCCTTTTCCACCTTGTTCCCAATGCTTACAGATAATAGCTTTGTGTCCAGTTGTTGCAACTATTTTTTGTAATGTTTTTATTTCAGCATCGCTATCGCTGTCAAAATGATTGATAGCCACAACACAAGGAATACCGTAGTGCTTCATATTTTTTATATGTCGTAAAAGATTGGCTGCTCCTTTTTCTAAAGCGGTGATATTTTCTTCTGTCAGGTTATTTTTATCCAGACCACCATTCATTTTTAATGCACGAATAGTTGCGACGATCACTGTAGCATTTGGTACAATACCTGCTTGCCTACATTTGATATTGAAGAACTTTTCTGCTCCAAGATCTGCTCCAAACCCTGCTTCTGTGACAACATAATCAGCAAGTTTTAAAGCAGTTTTTGTTGCTATAACCGAATTGCAACCATGAGCAATGTTGGCAAAAGGTCCTCCATGAACGAGAACAGGATTATTTTCAATTGTCTGTACGAGATTGGGTTGTATAGCATCTTTGAGAAGAACTGCCATTGCACCTTCCGCATTGAGATCAGCAACGGTGATGGGCGTTTTATCATAACGATAAGCAACAATAATTTTTTTGAGTCTTTGTGTAAGGTTTTCTAAATTTTCAGAGAGACAAAGAAGCGCCATAATTTCTGATGCAACAGTAATATCAAAACCTGTTTGGCGTGGAAAACCATTTGTTATGCCCCCCAATGAAATGACAATATCGCGCAATACACGGTCATTCATATCAAGAACGCGTTTCCAAACAATGCGACGTGGATCAATGTTTAGAGTATTTCCCCAATAAAGATGATTATCTATCATTGCGGCAAGAAGATTATGAGCAGATGTAATAGCATGAAAATCACCGGTAAAATGTAAATTAAGGTCATCCATTGGAATGACTTGTGCATAACCACCACCAGCAGCACCACCTTTTACACCAAAACAGGGACCTAAAGATGGTTCTCTCAAGGTAGCTATTGTTTTTTTACCAATAAGATTAAGAGCATCACTTAGTCCAACAGTTGTTGTTGTTTTGCCTTCTCCGGCAGGTGTGGGATTGATAGCTGTGACAAGGATAAGTTTACCATCTGGATTTTTATTAAGCGATTTTATGTATTCAGAAGAAATTTTAGCTTTATCATGACCATAGGGAATGAGATTTTCATGTGAGATACCAATTTTTTGTGCAATTTCAATAATATGTTGCTTTTTAGCAGTGCGAGCAATTTCAATATCAGTTTTAGGCATGGAAAAATTCTTTAAATTCAGCTTTTATTAATGTTTGGGATCTGTACCCCATGGATTAATTAGAAAAATTCATAAAGAACAGAAAAATATTAAGATATCATAGAAATCGTTGATATGCCATGCAAGAGATAATGCTAAAGAAGCACAAGAAGAGTTTTATTGTTTTTTAGGAAAAAGAATCACTTTGCTTTTAAGCAGTAAAAATACGTTTAATTCAATTAAAAATATTACAAAAAGAAGCTGTGGTTTGCAACAAATGCTGATGATATTAATGGATACCATAAGTGTTTCATAGTAGTACGTTTGAGAAGTAGTTTATTTATTCTTTCCAACAACACACTGAAAAAGTTTCACATGGTGGTAAACCGGAATTTATGGCGGCACATCTGAAGTCCCTCTTAAGATGGGACTGCTAGGAATAAAATATCCAGAAACATCCAGTTATGAAACAATTAGAAATAAGCACGTAAAAAATTACCTAACTGAGTAGAGAGTATAATCCGGAAGAGACCAAAAACAAGCGCATAGATTGAAAAAAGAAAACAACAACATACGCTACTCATGCAATCGCTACGATTATAAGCTAATAAAAGCACCTTAGAGCTGAATTGAAGGACTCATAACATCTTATTCTAGCAAAATGGCTAAAGAAACGACTCACAACAGAATGAAATAACAAAATACAAAGATAGGTAAAAATAAATCACAAAATAAAGAATTTAAAAAGTCTGACTTTATAAGTAAGATATTGATAGATGGCGCACCCGAAGAGATTCGAACTCCTGACCCCCAGATTCGTAGTCTGGTGCTCTATCCAGCTGAGCTACGGGTGCATACATTTCAATTTTTTACATTGTCTAAGACAAAGGGTTCCTAATCGTTTCATTAAAGAAATGCAAGTGAAACTTGAGTCGTCATAAAAAAAATCTCTCTTTTTTTATGATATATTTTAAAAAAGGATATAATATATTATGGCTTCAGTTGGTTTTGATATGAACATTTTTTTGTCATGACCATACAAAGCAATATGAACGATAGTTAACTTGACGTTTTAATCTATGAAAGATAGTCAAGCAGAGATGAGATGTGTTTTTTGCGGTGGGGGTAAGATATACACACCCGCTGTTGGGTTTTTGTGTAAAACGCCGATATTACTGTTGAAAACTATTTCAGATGAACATGACACAGCAAGGGCGGATGTATGGCGTTATTAAAAAAGAGCTTTCCATTAGTGTTTTTAATCGTTGTTTTAACGGTTACTTATTGGGCTGGAAAAAAGAGTGCAGACCAACCCATTTCTATGGTGGATAAAACAAGAGTATCGGATAAAGCTTCAAATGAAAAAATGGGAAGGCCACCGGTAAAGGTTGTCGTTGATCTTGTAAAAATTCAAGATTTTTATGAACAACTTAACGTTCTTGGGAGTGGACAAGCACTTGCAGAAGTCGAGCTTACCCCTTTATCTCCAGGTGTTATTGATAAGCTTTTTGTGTCAGCGGGTACAAAAGTACATGTAGGTGATGTGATTGCAAAGCTTGATTCTAAAAAAGAGGAAATAGCGGCTGCAAAAGCAAAAGTACAACGTGATAATAATGCGTTAACGCTTTCGCGTATTCTTAAGTTACGTGCCAGCAATACAGCAACGGAAGTTCAAGAAATTACAGCACGCTTAGAGTTAGATAACGCAAATTTAGTTTTGCGTAATGCTGAATTAGATCTCGATCGGCGAACAATTCGTGCACCGATTCCTGGAGTTGTTGGTATTTTGCCCGTTGATGCAGGGAATAACGTGACCCTTAATACTGTAATAGGCCGTATTGAGAATAGAGAACGTATTTTGGTCGATATATGGGCCCCTGAACGGTATGTGTCGCGCATCCATAAAGGAGATGAGGTAACGGCAACGTTAATCGCGCAGCCAGATAGATCTTTTGTTGGTCATATTTATGCGATTGATAATATCGTTGATCCAGAAAGTCGCACACTTCATGCTCAGGTTGAAATCAATAATGAAAAAGATACGCTCATGTCTGGTATGTCTTTTTCTGTTGCCTTGCAATTTCATGGTGGTTCTTTTCCTGTCGTTAATCCTCTTGCAGTTCAATGGAATAGTAAAGGGTCATTCGTTTGGCGTGTGAGAGAAGGGAAAGTAGAGGCTATACCCGTATCAATTATTCAGCATAAAGCAGATCAAGTTTTCGTAAAAGCACCCCTAGAAAATGGTGATCAAGTTGTCATTCAAGGAGTACAAATGCTTTATCCAGGAAGTAAAGTAATGATTGATGACCCAAAGTCTCATCAACAGCAATTACCAGTAGTTTACGGAACGGATATACAATGAGCCAAGAATTGAGCACAAAACAGCCGATGTCACAGGTCGAGCAAGGTGGTCTCATTACCTTATTTATTCGCAGACCGGTTTTTACTTTTGTTTTAAATGCTATGATCATCATTGCAGGATTTGCAGCATGGTTAAATGTTGATGTAAGAGAATTACCCGATGTTGATACTCCCGTAACAACGATTGTGACGGTGTTTTCAGGTGCGTCGGCAGAAACAATTGATCGTGAAGTTACAAAAATTATAGAAGATGCTGTTTCTCGTGTTTCAGGTGTTAAGACGATTTCTTCAACGTCTTCTTTTGGGCGCTCCCGTGTGCAGATTAATTTTAATGTTGGTGTTGATTTGAATGTTGCAGCATCTGATATTCGTGATGCTCTCTCCCGTATTACCTATTCTTTACCGAAAGATGCGGATTCGCCTTTGATTATTAAAGCAGATTCGAATGCTGCTGCCATGATGTATTTGGTTGTGACGTCACCAACAATGAGTGTTGATGATTTAACCACGATTGTAAACGATCAGATTGTTGATGCAATTTCTGCTGTTGATGGTGTTGGTGATGTACAGGTCGATAGTGCTCGCACAAAGATTTTTCAGATTGATATAGATCAAGCAAAACTTGCCAGTTATGGATTAACTGTAGCAGATATTTCACGTGTTCTTGCTGATATGACAACGGATGTGCCAGTAGGATCATTACGCAATTCTAAACAAACTTTAGTTGTGCGTGCTACTGCACGTTTAACAACACCAGAATCTTTTGAACAAGTTGTTTTAAAGCCTCGTGTGCATCTTGGTGATGTTGCGCATGTTACTTTATCGCCGGATATAGAAACGGTTATTCTTCGTATTAATGGAAAGACAGGTATTGGATTAGGGATTGTGCGTAAAGCACAATCCAACACTCTTAATATTTCTGAAGGTGTGAGAGCCGTTGTTGATAATCTCAAAAGTATTGTTCCTTCTTCTGTAAATATAGACGTTATTAATGACGATGCAATTTTTATTAAAAGCGCTCTTCATGAGGTTGAAGTTGCGTTGGTTATTGCTATTTTGAGTGTTATCTTAGTCATTTTTCTTTTTCTCAGAGACATTCGTGCAACACTGATACCTGCTGTATCTCTTCCTGTCGCTTTGATTGGTACCATTGCAGCTATTTATCTTGTAGGATTTTCATTGAATATTCTCACATTTTTAGGACTTGTTTTAGCAACAGGGCTTGTTGTGGATGATGCTATTGTTGTTCTTGAGAATATTGTTCGGTGGCGCAACATGGGTTTAGGGTCTAGGGCTGCGGCGGTGATAGGAACACGTGAAGTATTTTTTGCTGTTTTAGCAACAACATTGACTTTAGTGGCTGTGTTTGTTCCTATTTCCTTTCTTCCTGGGCAAGTTGGAGGTCTTTTTAGAGAATTTGGTTTTGTTTTGGCAATTTCTATTTTGCTTTCTTCAGTTGTTGCCTTAACGCTTTGTCCCATGTTGGCTTCGCGTTTTCTCAAAGAACATATTGAGGAGAAAGAGGAAGAGTCCCATCATTTTGCTTTTTTATATAAATTAGGTACTTTTTTTCATAAGGCATATACTTACAGTTTGCATAAGTGTTTAGAAAAGCCTTGGGCTGTTGTTTTTGCTTCACTTATTTTTGCGGGTCTTTGTGTTGGAGGCTATACGAAGCTACAACAGGAATTAACGCCAGCAGAAGACAGAGCTGTGATCTTTTTGGTTATTAATGGACCACAAGGTATTTCAACACAATATTTGAACGAGCAAATAGAGCAAATTGAAGCAAGTCTACAGCCATTACGTGATGCAGGGGAGATTGCTAACAGTTACTCTATTGCGGGTGCTGGCGGTTCACCCAATACTGCTTTTTTAATTTTATTGCTTTCATCTTGGGATAAACGTTTACGGAGTCAGCAAGAAATCGTGAAAGATATTAATGAAAAAGTTAAACAGTTTCCCGCAGTTTTTGTGTTTGCTGCGCAGGGAAATTCTTTGGGTGTGAGAGGAACTGGGCAAGGATTACAGTTTGCAATTCTTGGCAATGATTATGCAACATTACAACCCATTGCTGATAAGCTGGTGAGTACTTTACAAGATGATCCGCGTTTTATTCGCCCACGCCTTACTGTTGATGCAACACAACCGCAATTTTTCATTGAAATCAACCGAAAAAAAGCCTCCGATTTAGGGATTGATATCACCAATTTGGGCGATACATTACAAGCAATGTTGGATGGTAAAAAGATTGGTTCTATTAACGTGGATGATCATTCTTACGATGTTAAATTGATGTCGCGTAAAAATTCTATGAAGAGTCCTAGTGATTTAGAAAACATTTTTTTAAAGACCAAAGACAATCGATATGTTCCTTTATCGGTTATTGCGCGTTTACATGAAAAAGCTATCTCTCCCCAATTAAAACGGGAAAAACGCATGAGTGCTGTTATTTTAAGCGCAAATCTTGCTCCGGGTATTGCTTTAGGGGAAGCTTACCAAACGGTACAGAAAATTGCTTCTCCTTTGTTATCGAAAGGGACCTATGTAGTTCCCTTAGGGGAAGCTGAAACACTTAATGAAACATCCTCCAGTTTTATGATTGTTTTTGGCATTGCCTTTTTGATTATTTTATTGATTTTGGCTGCTCAGTTTGAAAGCTTTATTTCAGGATTTATTATCATGGCCACTGTCCCATTAGGGATTGGTTGTGCTGTAATTGCTATGCTATTGAGTGGTGTGAGTCTGAATATTTACAGCCAAATTGGATTAATTTTGTTAATTGGTGTTATGGCAAAAAATGGTATTCTTATTGTTGAATTTGCAGATCAATTACGTGATCAGGGAAGAAGCGTGCGTGAAGCCGTAGAAGAAGCAGCAAACATTCGCCTTCGTCCAGTTTGTATGACAATGATTTGTGCCATTTTAGGAGGTATTCCTTTGGTTTTAGCCAAAGGTGCTGGCGCAGAGGCGCGTATAGCTTTAGGTTGGGTTATCGTGGGTGGCTTAGGTTTAGCAACTATTTTTACGCTTTATGTCACACCGGTTGTTTATCTTTTTTTAGGGCGTTTTATAAGACCAAAAGCAGAAGAAGATTTACGTTTAACAAAAGAACTCAATCAAGTTAAATGACGTATATGATAGAAAAGATTTGAAAGTTTATTCTTGTAAAAATATCATTTTCGGATCTTATCCTTTTATTTTGTATATTCTTTCATTTTTATGTGAGCAGTAAAAATAGCGAGCAATAAAGGAGGTGTTTTCTGCTTTGTTATTGTTTGGGCATAGATTTCATTATCAATAACCGTATAGGATAAGCTTATGGGAGATAGCTTTTCGATTCGAAATGAAATGGCTTTTGAAGCCACATTAAAAGCTTTAAGAAACCATGCTGCAAAGGATGGGGTCTATGATATTCGTCGGCATTTTGTAGAAGATGAACAGCGTTTTTCCCATTTTTCTCTCAGACTTGATGATCTTCTTTTCGATTTTTCAAAATGTGGTGTGACATTTAAAACATTGCAACTTCTAGATGATTTAGCGGTCGCAGCAGATGTGTTAGGCCGGCGTGATGCAATGTTTTCTGGTAAGGCGATTAATACAACTGAAAAACGCTCAGTTCTTCATATTGCATTACGTTTACCTGCTGATGAAATTTTCATGTTGGATGGTCATAATCTTATTCGCGATATTCAAGACGTCCTTGACGATATGGAAAGATTTTCTGAAAAGGTGCGTGATGGAAGCTATAAGGGAAGCAGTGGCGAGAGAATAAGTGATATTGTCAATATTGGTATTGGTGGTTCTGATCTTGGTCCTGCAATGGTCACGTATGCTTTAAAACCTTATCATGATGGTCCACAGTGTCATTTTGTTTCGAATGCTGACAGTGCCCATATTTCTGATACTCTCTCTATTTTGAATCCAGCAACAACGCTGTTTGTCATTGCTTCTAAAACTTTTACAACGGCTGAAACAATGGTCAATGCTCAAGTTGCACGTCAGTGGATTTGTTCACATTTAGGAGAAGAAGCCGTTTGTACGCATTTTGTTGCTGTTTCAAGTGCGCTTGATAAAGTGGCAGAATTTGGCATAGATTCCACAAGAGTTTTTAAATTTTGGAATTGGGTTGGAGGACGTTATTCAATTTGGTCAGCCATTGGACTTGTTGTTATGTTTGCAGTAGGTGGTGGAAATTTTCGCCAATTTCTCAATGGTGCTTTGCAAATGGATCAACATTTTAAAACTATGTCTTTGCATAAAAATATTCCTATTCGTTTTGCTCTTTTAGGATTCTGGCATCGTGTTATTTGTGGTTATTCATCACGTTCGATCATTCCTTATGCACAGCGTTTAATACATTTTCCAGCTTATTTACAACAGCTTGATATGGAATCAAATGGTAAGCAAGTCTCGCTGGATGGAAAACCATTAAGTTTTTCAAGTGGTCCAATTGTTTGGGGGGATTCAGGAACAAATAGTCAACATGCTTTTTTTCAGCTTCTGCATCAAGGAACAGATATTATTCCTGTAGAATTTATTTTATTTATAAAAGGGCATGAGAAAAAATTACATTCTATGTATGAGATGTTGCTAGCAAACGGTTTAGCACAATCAAAAGCCTTGATGAAGGGGCGTAGTCTTGAAGATGCTCGGCATATCTTGATAAAAAATGGAGTTGATGAGGGTGAAGCAGACCATTTAGCACGTCATAGAAGTTTTAAAGGAAACCGTCCCAGCATTACGCTGGTTCAAGATTCATTAACACCTTTTGCACTCGGTCGTCTTATTGCGCTTTATGAACATCGCACTTTTGTTGAAGGGATTTTAATGAATATTAATTCATTTGATCAATGGGGTGTTGAACTTGGTAAAGAATTAGCAAACGAGTTACTACCAATTCTTCGTGGAGAAAGTAAAGCGGATAATCGTGATAGTTCAACATTAGGGTTGCTAGCACATATTCAAGCAAGACGTGCAAAATAAATATAATTTTACAGTAGGTTTTGTACTAACTAAGCAAAAGTAGAATGAGAGAGAAATATGAGATAATTCTTTAATTTTACTATGCCTTCTCTTATTATCTGGATTAGATTTATGTAACAGAAAATCAAAAAAGTGCAAAAATTGTAAAAATGAGAATTTATTCGCAAAAACGATAAAGACCTTTGAGAGGTCTTTGAAGACCCTTTGAGAACCCCTTAAAAACTCTTTGAAAAAAATAAATTGGTAAAAACCTAGTGTCAAAATATACAAAACCCGCTGGCAAGCTACAGCTACAACCGGAAAGCTAGGATTAAAGACAGTTTTAATAATATCGCTTTATAAACTGTGGCGGAGAGAGAGGGATTTGAACCCCCGATAGAGTTGCCCCTATGCCGCATTTCGAGTGCGGTGCTTTCAACCACTCAGCCATCTCTCCATAATAAAGTGAAACAAAAATCGGCACTATTTGAGTGTATAAGGGGTAGATAACCTTCAATTGTTTTTGGTACAACCTTTTTTTCTTTTTTATGGGACTTTATTGACAGAGAATAGAAATTCCTTCATATATACAAAATATAAGCGTGGGGAAATCTGCGCATATTTGTGTTGAAGAAGGTTTTATCCTTCTTTGGGATCTATTACGACTGATAAAAAGCAGCCTATTTTCCCTTATTTCAAGGCAGAAATTAAATAAGAGCTGGAGTGAACGGAAGGATAAAAAATGTTCGCAGTCATTAAAACTGGTGGTAAGCAATACCGCATTGTTGCTAATCAAGTGGTAAAAGTTGAAAAAGTTAGTGGAAATGCGGGTGATGTGGTTGAATTCAATGACATATTAATGGTTGGGCAAGAAGGTAATGCGGTTATTGGTACCCCTGTCGTTGCTGATGCATTGGTGACAGCTGAGATTTTAGAACAGGCACGTGGGCGCAAGGTTATCGCATTTAAGAAGCGCCGTCGTCAAAATTCTAAACGCACGCGTGGCCATCGTCAAGAATTTACGAGGCTTCGTGTTTTAGAAATTTTAATGGGTGGTTCAAAACCTAAAAAAGTTGCTGCGAAACCTATAAAAGAAGAAGAAACTACACCAAAAGAAACAAAAGCTGCTGCTTCTGTTGAGAAGACGGCTAAAAAAACGGTTGAAAAAAAGACTGCGTCGCAGAAGAAAGCATCTGTAGCATCAAAGAGTAAGAAAGATTAAAGGAGAGCGTCTATGGCACATAAAAAAGCTGGTGGTTCCTCGCGTAATGGTCGTGATTCAGAATCGAAACGTCTAGGCGTTAAAAAATTTGGTGGTGAAACCGTTATTGCCGGAAATATTATTATTCGCCAGCGTGGTACACGTTGGCATCCTGGAAACAATGTCGGCATTGGAAAAGACCATACGCTTTTTGCATTATCAAATGGAAAGGTTTCTTTTCAACGCAAAGCGGGTAATCGTTCCTATGTTTCAGTCATTCCTATGGTGGAGGCAGCAGAGTAATCTGTAACACTCTCTAGCCATCAACGGGATTTCATTGAATTGTAGTTGTGGTTTTATAAGTATTCAAAGGGAAAGATGAATCTCATCTTTCCCTTTTTGCGTTGGTACTATAATAAATGTAGAAGATAAAAAGGTAGAATCGGGGAAATGGCTTTTCTCAATGAGGGAAAAAGTTTGTGCGCTGTTATGTTAGTATTTAAGTACTGAACATATTGATATTATGATAGAGTTTGTTGATAAGTTTCTGTATAATAATCAGTGAGGAGAGACTTTCTTTTTATGTATGAAGAAGCGTCGAGTAATTTCTTATAAGAGAAGCAGTTTGTTTTCAGAAAATTATGAGAAATTTAATGAGAGCATTATTGATGTAATCATTTTGATAAAGATGGATCTTTTTATCGGCATTGTGGTATTGATGAGTTGTCATACTGTTTTTAGGTGGTAGTGTGGGTAGGTGGGGCTATTCATTTAAAAAGACATAGGGATAAAAAATCCATAAGAAGGTAGTCAAAACTACTTTGAAAGTGACGTGCATTAAGGAATTTTCGGTAAATCGAGAGTGAAATTATATTTTTAAGGAGTACGGTGTTTAAAGATATAAAAATAACCAACTTGCAATCAGCGCCCTTCAAGAATATTTTTTCTGATTTCACTATTATTGTGTATTGTTGAAAATAGACAAGCATAAGAGCTAGGGTTAAGGCAATAATTGCTTTTCATTTTTTACTTTATTTATCTTATTTGTAGAGTTTTTCTTGATTTTAGTAGTTGGTGATGGTGCTTGGGGGGGATGTCGTACTTTGCAAATGTGCGACAGAGGGCATTGTGTATTTGCGATATTGATTGAAGTAAAGGTGTAGCTTAAAATATATAAATATTATATATCGAGAGTTTGATATCATAAGATGGGTAGCACGGAATTTTAAAGATGATAAGTTGCATGGAGCAATTTGTAATTATGTAATGAACTTATAAAGAGGGATAATAGGTTAAATAAACTTTGAGGAATCAATTAAAATATTAGCTGAAGTTACGGATGATTGGGAAGGATGCTTTCTTGTAGGGAGAATAGTGAAAAGTTATGTTGGATAACTTAGGATAATGAGAGCATTTTGAAAGCATAGTTTTTCAGGTGATTAGTGCTGTAAAAAACGGGGTTTTGTCTTTGTAAAGTAAAAGAGTAAGAGGCGGACTTGTTTATGATGGTTTTAAGCACTTAGGTGGATAATAATATCTAATTGTTTTATCGGTTATATTGAGGTATTTAAGCACCTCACTTAGCTATATTCTGTAAATATAAAGAGAGCTGTGGTGGTATTTATAGCTTGTATTTTGGGAAATGCAGCTTTGAAAAGGAATGTATCAGAGATATTGGTGTTCAAATGTGAGGCAATTTGAATTCATGATGAGATATGAGAAAGCAGAAGCAATGAATGTAGATTTTACTGATGGTGAAATCTTGTCTATAAGATCTGTACAACTTGCAGCTGCTTTTGATCATAAAAATGATGCAATTTATGCTGCTGCTGAATTGCTTGTGCAGGTTGGTGCAGTTGATAAGTGTTATCTGGCAAGTATGCTTGCACGTGAAGAAACAACCAATACTTGGCTTGGAAATGGTATAGCCATTCCTCATGGTATGGCTGAAAATCGTGATTTAATTATCAAGGATGCTGTTGCTGTTATACAGGTGCCTGCTGGTGTTGAGTGGCAGGATGGCAAGAAAGCATATTTGGTTATTGCCATTGCAGCGTGTCCAGATCGCTATAGAGAAATTTGTAAAAAATTGACGTCTCTTTTATTTGATAAAAAACAGCTTGAAGTACTTGCAACAACTGTGGACAAACAGCAAATTGTTACAACTTTGTTTGACCAAGAGATGAAGATAGAAAAAACTTTTATTGGTGACCTTTCGGTGTGTCAGGAATGGACTTTAGATTATCCAAGTGGTCTTCATGCACGACCAGCTTCTCTATGGGTTGATTTTGCGAAAAAGGCTCAAAACTCTATCAGAGTTCGCCATGGTCAATATACCGTTGAAATGAAAAATTTGGTTGGTTTATTGCAATTAGGAGCAAAAAACGGTGATGTTCTGATTTTTTCTACAGATGCTACAGAAGGAGCACAACTTCTCAATGATGCCATTGCTATTGCAAAAAAAGTGAGTATTAGTGAAAAATGTCTGATGAGAGCAATGGAATCTCAAACAAAGGCTTTTCATGGTTGGTATCCACGCTCTATGCAAAAAGGCATTTCTGGTGTTGGAGCGAGTTCAGGATTAGCATTTGGTAAGATTTTTGTTTTAAGGCAAAATGATATTTCCATAATAGATCAGCCAATTGATTTTGCAGCTGGTGCAGCATGTCTTGAAAATGCTCTTACAAAAACAAAACATAAAATGGCATCTGTGATTTCTGATATTACAGTGCGTATGGGAGCAGATTCTGCTGCGATTTTTTCTGCGCAAATGGTTTTGCTTGAAGATGAAAATTTAATAGCTCAAGCTTGTCGTTTTATAGCGGAAGGTCATGGTGTCGCTTGGTCTTGGGATAGAGCGGTTCGTCAATTTTCAGATATGTTTTTTAAGGTAGATAATCCTTTGTTAGCAGCACGTGCTGTTAATTTAGTTGATGTTGGTCGACGTGTTTTAGGTGAAATCAATCCATCCTATAGATCGTTCTTTTTAAATGATATTCCACATGGTGTAATTCTGGTTACAAATGACCTTTCTCCTTCTGATGTAGCACAACTTGATTGTACAAGGGTAAAAGGATTAGCAACAGCATGGGGAGGTCCATTATCTCATACAGCTATTTTGGCGCGTACTCTTGGTATTCCAATGGTTGTTGCTGCAGGTGATGATATTTTAGCAATTCAGTCTGATATTCAGGCTATTATTGATGGCGATAACGGGTTTATTTACCTTAATCCTACGCTTGAAGACGTTGAAGATGCTCAAAGGCATATTGATACTGTTGCGCAAAAACGTGTCAGTGAAATAAATGCATGTAGATTACCAGCGCAAACGACAGATGGTCAAAGAATTCGTATCATGGCTAATGTCAACTACGCAAATCAGGTTCCTGTTGCGCTTGATTTAGGGGCTGAAGGTGTTGGACTCATGCGCACGGAATTTTTGTTTTTAGAGAATCCATATATTCCGGATGAAGAGCTACAATTTAATATATATCGGGCGATGATTACAGCTGTAGGAGATAAGCCATTAATTATTCGTGCACTTGATATTGGTGGAGATAAACAGGTTACGCATTTACATTTATCTAAAGAGGACAATCCTTTTTTAGGTGTTCGAGGAACGCGGCTTTTGTTACGTCGACGTGATTTTTTGGTGCCTCAATTACGTGCTTTATATCGAGCGGCAAAAGAGGGTGGAGATCTATGGATTGTGTTTCCGATGGTCATGTCTGTTTCAGAGATTGTCGCTATAAAAAAGATTGCAGAGGAAATCCGCAACGATGTTGATGCACCAAAATTAAAACTTGGTATTATGATCGAAGTTCCAGCAGCGGCCATTATGGCAGATGTATTAAGCGCCCATGTTGATTTTTTTTCAATTGGAACCAATGACCTAACACAGTATACAATGGCTGTTGATCGGCAAAATCCGTACCTTGTGTCTGAAGCTGATAGCCTTGATCCAGCAGTTTTGCGTATGATTTATCAGACTATTCAGGGAGCTGCACAACATAAGTGTTGGGTGAGTGTATGTGGTGGTATGGCTGGAGATCCTTTTGGTGCAATGATTTTGACTGGATTGGGAATTAATGAGCTTTCTATGATATCTTGCGATATTTCTCCAGTAAAGGCGTGTTTACAGACTCATAGTTTTGAAGATATGAAAATTTTAGCACAAAAAGCATTACAATGTGAAACTGCACGAGCTGTACGTGCTCTAAGCAAGGATATAAGGTAATAAAGAACATTAAGGGGAAAGAACGAGCTCATTTTGCAGACTAATCAGATCTTTAGTGCTGTAAAACATTAATACAGTATATTAATTTATAATGGTAATTTATCGTTTTACATAATGAGAACCCTGAATATTGTAGGGTTTTTTCGTTTTAAATTTCTCTATATTTAATTAATAAAAATTACTCTTTTATACATTACAAGGAGGAGTAATGTATGGATAAAAACACTCTAAGAAAGAATAAATTCCTTTTATGCATTCTCTCAAATAGCAATAGATATTGTAACATTAGGCGAAAAATAGCGTGATAGTACTTGGTTTTTACTTTTTATTTAAGGAAAGATGATGTTATCCAATAGATTTTATACCATTCATAGATACCGTATGAGGTAGATGTGGCAAGCTTTAAGAGATGTTTTTTTACAAACGTGTGGATGGGAAAGAAAATAGTATTTTTAGAGTATTCTGTTTTGTGATGAGACCATATCACGCTTAAAGAATGCGATAATCAAAAGTATGAAGTAATACGTAATTTTTTTAAATAATGGAGACTACTTTAGATATTTTGAAAACTGTAAAGCTGAATTTAAAAATATATGGTAAAAATGAAAACAGGTTTGCATTTTTATGATTTTGTATTTGATCAAAATGAGACTATTTTTTCATTTTAGAAAATAAAATATATTCATACATATTAAATTAAAAATGCAAAGTTTTTTCTGAATTTTATTTTCTTTATTATCAACTAAATATAGAAGTGTGAAATTGAATAGAGGATTTAGAATAGGGCTTATTATGTAATCCTATGAAAGAGAAAACTGATACCATCACGCTATTTTACAGCTCTCAATGTTGCAAAAATTCGTGCTATTTAAGAAAATGCATAAGAGCCGCTTATCCTCTCTTAAAATGTTCTTCCCCCACATACCATCCCTTCCTATGACGTATAAGTAAGTGATTTTAATTATTTGGTTGTGTAAAACTATGGGCTGTATGCTAATTTTAAGAGAAGTATTTTTTTGTGAAGCAGAAAGTGCGTAAATGAGCATGAAAGTTTATAACTGGTGACAATCTTTTTATTCTCATTATTGTATTCTACAAACCTATCCACGAAAAAAGTTTTTTCTTAAAAAGAAGGGATGTGCTTGTTATTCAACAGATAAAAGCTCTTACTTTAATAAATGAATTTGTTTTTTGGGTTTTGAATGTATAGTTTAGACTTGCACGTTATTTCTTTCTGGGTATAGTGCGAACTTCTGGAGAGGTGGCCGAGTGGTTGAAGGCGCACGCCTGGAACGCGTGTATATGGGAAACCATATCGAGGGTTCGAATCCCTCTCTCTCCGCCATTAATTTAAAACGAACTTTCATATGCCTTATATGGCATAGCCTCAAAAGCCCAGCATTTGCGGGCTTTTTCGCTATTTGCAATTGACTTCCTCTCTATAAAAACACCCCGTTTTTCTCTAATTTTTCTCCTATATATGCCCCTTTCCTGAAAAACACCGTACTTGGAAAAACGAAGTACGGAGCTTTTAGTCATGGGAAATCAAGGGTTTGGCAATTGACCAGTTCGCAGCAGTCTATGCCTAGCATTGTCAACCAGTGAGCTGACGCAGGACATTATCATCTGCGCGAATGATGAAGCGGGCTTTATAGCACTTCTCTTTACGCAACCATCGAAGCGGGTTTTCAGAAAGGCCGAAGGTCTGTTTGAGTTTGTTTGCTAATTCCTGCTTCTGCTTTTTTAGCTTATCATCTGCATCGCTATCCTGCCACGAGAGGCTTCCCCCGGTTTTTGCAAGAACCAATAGGAGTGTCCACTGGTTCGTTCTTTTTCCAGATCTCTGATCTTTCATCTTCAGATGCTCAGGTTCCAGACGTTTCTGAGTTTGTCCGCATGTCACTGACAACATCTCTGTTGCGGTAAATTCGAACACAAACTGCTCCCATGTTGCGCCTGCTGGTGTCGGGAATTGGTACTCAGATCCCGGTTTAGCTGATTTCGGCAACACCGTTTCCAACCAATTGGAGATGATGGTTTGAGCGCTATCTCTCGCCGTGACCTTGCCTGCAGCATCAACGACGAGCACATCATTTATGCCGATGAGCTTGGATTTATGCCTGATGCTTGCGTCAGAGCTGGCAGTGCTGATAAGACTGCTGGTGGAGGCAATTAACAGAAACGTCTGATCAGCCATGCAAAGCTGATTGACAATTTTATCCAACTGCGAGGATGTCTGGCCCAAAAAGCAATAGACAGGAAAGCTATGCTCGGCTTGCGGATTGAGCACACCAAATTTCCAAAGAGCCGTTTGGCCCGTGATCTTTTCATTTTCCTCAGTAAAACCAATGGCCTCAGCAATTTTGGTCGCCAGCTTTTTATGATCTATGCGATACAGCGCCAGTTCTGATTTTTTGAGCGTGCGTCGGTCGCACTGCTTGGTATCTGATGTGCAGATGCCAACAATATCGCTAGACCCATGTTGCACGACATTCATGTAGCACCCAGCTCGGCCATTACAGGGAATGGCAGATGCCTGCTCATTGGTGATGGCAAGCAATTCTTCTGGAAAGTCTAGCCATTCAGCTTTTACACCCTTGCCACCAGAAAGCTCTGTGAGTTTACGCCATGGCGGCGATTGATACGGCGTCATGACTCTCCTGATGTGCTACGGGTTGTTTGCTGTCTTCTTCCTCTTTCTGCTCATTTACAAAGCCACGTTTCCGCAGCCATGTTTCAATCAGGTGAGAATCTTCCTTGCGATCAAAGTTGGCCATATTCGGTGTTCGCACCTTGACCATGCGTGGACGTTTGGCATTTTCAAATTTCACCGAAAAACTGGCTGAGACTAGTCTGCCAAAGTTCGGGAATTCACGATCTCTTGAGGCTAAGGACGCAAACACATCATTTGAGCGTAGCGTCTGCTTGTCATTATACGGTCCAAGAAACTGGTGCTGGATTTCTACCAGCTTTATATCTTCCAGCCCATCAATATCGGCACAAGCCAAAGCATCAACGCCGTTATCGATCAGTGGCTGCAATGTATATTTTTCTGCGCCGGGGAAATATTCAGCCTGACCGAAGAGATGTTGGCTGAACAAATCTAAATACATGGTGCGCTCTTTCTTGGCACCGGACTTATTAAAGACGGCTAGTTCATTATTGGCACGATCATAGACAATCACGTCATGAAACTCTGGGCGGTAAAAAATGGTCTTGGATTGTCCAGATTCAATCTTGCCCTCACGCTTAAACGGCATGCCATGACGGATCAGGAAGTATGTCTTGTCTTCGTCCTCTGCGCTGACAGGCAAAATTCGACAGTCAGTGCCGCGTTTATTTTTCAAAAACCAAGCGTCCATATCAGCTTCCAGCGTTCGCATGGTTTCTGATTTTGGAAGAGTAAACGTATCAGGGGACTTTTGATCAGACTGGAAATACATGAATGATTTTGGCTTGAGGATCATCGCCTCTGCGTGAGGACGCTTTAAAAGCTCGGGATCGTGCAGCCATAATGCTAAGGCCAAATCAGCTGCTGTTGAATCTTCATGCGTGTCAATATTATTGGCTTCAGCCTGTTCACTCAACTCTTCAAAATGTTCACCATCGGACATTTCTTGAATGAAAAACAAGGCTTCAACGAATTCAATGTCCATATCCTCTGATGGATTCATCAGAACTTGGCAGAGCGTTTCAAAATCCAGCTCATTATCTTCATTCAGTTCAAAGCTGAACCCGCGTCCGGTCAGGTAGCTTTCATACCGTTTAAGAAAAGTAATCAGATTATCTTGTTCGATGTGTTTCAAAACATCAGGTTGGGCAAAACGTCGTAAATTATAGGTGCTCATGTAGTTATCCTCCTTGGGGTTCGTCTAGGAGGGCCTCGGTGTCAACACCCGAGCAGACGTGTAAGACCTTCCCAATTATTTTAAGTTCATCCTGTTGTCCTATGATGATGGGTTTTCGTTTCTGATTTTCAGGGCGCAGCTCAATACGCTCCCCTTCAATACTCAGCCGCTTTACAGTGGCCTCTTCGCCAACCATGGCCACCACAATATCGCTGTTTTCAGCAATAGATTGCTGGCGCACAACAACGTAATCTCCTTCGAAAATATCAGCATCGATCATGCTGTCGCCGTGCACTTTGAGCGCAAAGCACTTCCCGCGTAGAACATTATTCGGCACCATGACCTGACCAATCTTGTTTTCAAGAGCAAGAATCGGTTGGCCAGCCGCAACCATTCCCAAAACAGGAACAGCCGTCAGGTTGGTCTTATCCGGTGTTTGTGCATAGAGGATTTCGATGGACCGCGCTTTTCGCGCCTGTCTGCGAATATAGCCTTTATCTTCCAGTCGCTTGAGCCCTTCAAACACACTGGGTGCTTTCACCCCTAATTCCACAGCAAGCTCTTGTACCGTGGGCGACATCTCCATGGCACGTTTCAGGCGCTCAATGGCCTGTAATAAACTCTGTTGTGCTTGTGTTAATCTATCCATCTTACACTCAGTTATGGTTAAGCCCTTGCTCGCCTCTTGTGAGCAAAATGCGTTTCCAGAAGACTTCTCTTTCCAGTATTTTTTCATCGGGGGGGGGGTGCTAAGCCGCTGCTCAAGCAACGCAAAACGGAAATGAGAACGGCAGTAATCAATTCCCGCTTTGTTTATCATATCATGAATGCCTTTGTTTCCCCCATGACCCGTTTCAATGTAACACTTCCATCGTGACCATATGCCTTGATCACCATAAGCAGAGCCGATGTAGCGTTTTCCCGTATGCGTATCGGTAATCGGGTAAATACCCTTAACGCATTCTAGTGCTGTTTTCCAATCTGGCCTGTCATTCTTGATCAAGACTTCGAGCTCTTCAAATGATAAGTCTATTTTATCGTATCCGCAGAATGCTCTACCGGAATATGGCTCACGCAAAATCTCTTGCACTTCAAACTTATGGTAATGTGGCTCCATATTGGTCCTAGTCGTGCGGTTGCGATAAGATGATCGGATTTTCAGACGCCCAATAAACTCTTTGCCCAAATCAGTAAGCTCAACCTCATAGCGGTCTGCATGTTTCTCCAATACTCTGAATACACCACCGAACAGCCAGATGTCGGTTTCGTAGTGAAATTGCATGAGTGAGAAAATAAGCGGCCTGTTAAAATCATTGCGGCCCGGCCAGTATTCCTGCCAGCCTTGCCATTCTTCTTTGCTTCTTCCCCATACCTCTAGCGGCTGCGAGTGCTGGTTGTATCTCGCAAAGTGAATTTTATAGTCGGCCAAATTTTCAATCGGCCATATATCTTTGAGCAAAATTGACATTTTCAAACTTCAACTATATTTTAATTAACAACCTAATATAAATTAGGCTTATGATTTTCACAAGACTAATTTGATTCAATGCACAGCATTGACTGAACCGACAGTTTTCAAGTCATTTCAGTAAGTAACTCCTTGAACAACGCAATAATTCTCAAGGAGGTTCGCCATGTCTTCACTTTCTCCAAACCTAATAAATGAACGAGATTGCCGCAATGAGGTAGTGCATTTGCTGACACTTGGCATCCTGCGTCGCAAGATACGCCTGAACCGTCAGTTCGAGCCAACACATCCCTCTAATTCATTGGACTTCAGGTTTTTTCCAAGCATTCATGTCCATGACGAAGAACCAAAAAACCAAGGAGTTCCTGATGAGTCATGAAAACAAAGAGCTCACCGAACGGGAGCGATTACAAATCAAGCTGGGCCAACTTCCTGCCGGACTTGTGTCCGATGCAGATCGGCAAAAGGAAGTCGCCCATATTGTCGGCTTGGGCTGGCAACGCCTGTGCTTGAAGCAAAAGAAAAAAGCAGAATCGTAGGAAGTGAAGAATGGATAAAACACTTCTGGCGCGTGTGGCGGCGCTCCCAAATATGCCGTTATCCGACTTAAAGGCTTTATGGCGGGATGTGTATCAGGACGAACCACCCGGTGGCCATAAAAGCCACATTGTCCGCAGACTGGCTTATCGCCTGCAGGAGCTTGCTTACGGCGTTGATCCACAGATTGAGAACCGGATCGAATAGTAGTCCAATGATTTATTCGGCTCTGGCAAAAAAGCCAAGCCGAAACGCAAGACACAATATCAGCGGCCCATCTCCGGTATCAAACTGGTGCGGGAATATAAGGGCATCGAATATCAGGTCACCATTTTGAGGAAGGTTATGAATATGCAGGCTGCCTATACAAAAGCCTGTCCAAGGTTGCACTGGCCATTACAGGCAGCAGCTGGTCTGGACCCGCCTTCTTCGGATTAAACAACAAAGCACAAAGAGACAAACATTGAGCACAACCACACCGAAAAAACGCTGCGCGATTTATACGCGCAAATCCACCGAGGAAGGCTTAGACATGGAGTTCAACAGCCTTGATGCTCAGCGAGAAGCTTGTGAATCCTACATCGCCTCACAAAAGCATGAAGGCTCTGGTTCCAGCTTCCCGATAATTACGATGATGGCGGCTTTACAGGCGGCAATATGGATCGCCCAGCTTTAAAACGCCTTATGGACGACATCAAAAGCAGCCTGATTGATACAGTTGTCGTGTACAAGGTTGACCGCTTGTCACGCTCCTTGGCTAATTTTGCCAAACTGATTGATCTGTTTGACGAGCACAAAGTGTCCTTCGTTTCCGTTACTCAGCAATTCAACACCACCACATCAATGGGCCGATTGACGCTGAACATCCTGTTCAGCTTTGCCCAATTTGAACGTGAAGTGATCGGCGAACGTATCCGCGATAAATTGGCAGCCTCCAAACGCAAAGGCATGTGGATGGGGGTGTCACACCTATGGGCTATGTGGTCAAAAACCGTGAGCTTGTGATTGAGCCCGATGAGGCTGAGGGTATCCGCAAAATATTCGATCTATTTTTGATGACCAAGTCGCCCACGGAAATGGCAAAGATGTTGCCGCGCATGGGGGTATTAAGCAAAAAGCGCACAACCAAAAACGGACGTGTTATCGGTGGTAAAGCAATGGATAAAGGCGGCCTTTATAAGATTCTGCAAAACCCCATCTATATCGGAAAAATCAAACATAAAGATAAAATCTACGAAGGCCGCCATCCAGCCATCATCGATATGGATACGTGGAATAAAGTCCGCGCCACCATGAAAGAAAATACCATCAACCGAGGCGCAATCACGCGGAAGAAAACCAAGGCCATTTTGATGGGGCTTTTGAAGTGCGGTGAATGCGAATGTGGATTGGTGGCAAGTCATACCCGTAAAAAAGGTGGCAGGCTTTATCGCTATTACACCTGTGAACATTACCGCAAAAGTATCAACCCGGATTGCAAGGTTCGCAATGTCAGCGCCAATGAAACGGAGGCATTGATATTGAATCAGCTTCAAGCTGTTTTTGCCTCGCCGGAGATGATCATGGAAACGTGGCGCGAAGCACAAAAAGAGGATGAGACCATCACGGAGCATGAGGTTTACAGCAACCTGAATGACATCGTCCCGATCTGGAAAGAACTTTATCCTGCTGAAAAACAACGCATCCTTGAGCTGATGATTGAAAAAGTCATCGTCAATTATGAATTTGTCGATATCCGGATCAGGGTTGCAGGCATGGATAGTTTGGCTCGGGAATTGGACGAGCAAGACAAGCGGCTGCAAGGCATTTCAACAAAAAAACTGGAGGAGAAAGCATGGATAAATGCGTAAAAATGATGGCGAACAACACCATTTCAATCCGGGTGCCAATGCGGATCAAGAAATATGGTGGCAAGAAAATGATTATTTTGCCCGCAGGCTACCAAATGACCCCGCCACAAGAAGCACCCAAGCAAGACGAAACATTCGTAACGGCCTTGGCCAAAGCTTATTACTGGCAAAACCTGCTTGATACGGGGCGCTATAAATCCATTGATGACATGTCACGCCAACGCCAGATCAACACCTCTTATATGTCGCGGATACTGCGCCTCAATCAACTTGCTCCCCAGATCAAAAAGGCCATCTTGGATGGCATGCAGCCGCGCCAGTTAAGCCTGCAGGATATACAAACCCCATTTCCCGATATTTGGGATGAGCAATTAAAGCATTTTGGATTTGCCTAATCTCCCTTCGGTGAAATTTCACCGACCACCTTGAAATTTTTTCAAAAAAATTTACACCCACCAAAGCCCCGGCATGCGGGGCTTTTTTGTTTTTGCGCCTTGAGTAACGCACCGATTTTCAGGGTCTCCAGTGAGTTTTCGCCAGTCCCAGTTGACCCGCCCGCGTGGCGGCTAACCGCAACTGGAGACGAAAACCATGAGCAAAAACAACTATGAAGGCATCTATCCTTATGTCGTAAACCAAGTCCGTTATCACGCACGCAGCCTGATGCGGCACTCCGCCATTCATGGCGTAGAAGTCGAGGACCTCGAGCAAGAGTTGATGCTGGATTATTTATTCCGCAAGCAGACTTATGTTCCTGAAAAAGCAAAATGGTCGACCTTTGTTGACCGCATCCTCAACCACAAATGTGCCAGCCTCATTGAGGCCGCCCGCGCCCAAAAACGTGGGTCCGGCATCAGTGATTTTTCACTTGATGCGTGGCTTGAGGATAAGGACGGCGACGACAACGCTCTGCCTGACCCTGCAACCGAAGACCTGACCAACCGCGACCTTCAGATTGACCTTGAACAAGCTGTTCAGCAGATGCCGCCGCATCTGGTGTTTCTGCTGGTTGATCTGCGAACGCTCAGCATCAGTGAAATCTCACGCAAAACCAAAACCCCACGCTCAACCCTCTACGGGACGCTGTCCGAACTTCGCGGATCGCTGAAGGAGCGTGGCTTTGCGGAATATCTGCACTGAGCCGCCGACAGTTTTTGAGCCCTCTCGGTAAGTAACTCCTTGAAGGCAAGAAAACATGCTGGGTTCTCGCGGAAATACAAGACCTGAAGCAGGAAATACCGCGACCGCTTTGCTCTTTGGGCGGCGTCAGAATCCGGCAGCCGAAACGACATGACCAAAGAGCAAATTTTAACCTACGAAATCAAGGAGGTTTCATGTTTAAACCATCGTTACAAAAGCTGATTAAAGACAGCCTTTACGCCAAATATGTTTCGGCATTTATTCAAATCCCGGCACTTGGTGCCATAGAAGAAGACACCACCAAACCTATCCATGAGGCCACTCTGGATGATCTGGCCTTTGCCGCACAGGCTTTGGATAAAGAACAAAGCGCCATTTACAAGCGCCTGTCTGCCATCCGTGAGCTTTATATGGAAGCGCAACGTCAAGGCCATACGCAGCGTCTTGAAGAAATACAGGTGCAGGCCGATGTGGCAGAAAGCAAAGCGCTCTATGCTCATGCCAGCCAGCCCAGTGGGGTGAAATGGGTTGAGGCTCTGCGTGCATCTGTTCGCCCGATTATCACCTATGCGTTTTTCATTCTGTTCGCCACCGTCAAAACCGCTGCACTGTTCAAGTTATTGGATCAGGGTGTCGGAATTACCGACGGACTGATCGCCCTGTGGGATGCTGAAACACAGGCATTATTTGCCGCTGTCATGTCCTTCTGGTTTGATCAACGTGCCTTAGCCAAGTTCCGCTCAAATCCTTGAAAAACAAGATCTTATTCACTTGATAAGCGCCCGGAATGAAGCGTTACTGTAAGTGTAAAAAGTAATTGAAAATAGGGAGATAACACCATGAGCAAACTATTTTACAAGGCCGTGATTGAAGATGTTCAAAATGAGAAGTGTACCGATGCAGAGCTCGAAGCACTGCTCGATGCTTTTGAATACACGGTCAAGAAAATGGCCACCACACTGGCCCGTAAAGCTTAGTACGCACTGGAAGATTACGCCACGGCCAAGCAAATACGGCATTGACCGCTTTATGCTGATGATTGAGCGCAAAGAAGTCCTCGGGCAAGAGCAATGGCATGGCGTTTTTGAATATGGGAGCAAGAACCTTAAAGTTATAGGAACACTGGAAAAATGAGACATATCACACAAAACGAATTGGACCTGATCAAACGGTTCGAGGGCTTCTCTCGAACCGTTTATTTTTGCCCGGCTGGCTATCCCACAATCGGTTATGGCCATGTTGTGAAAAACGACGAGGACTTTTCGGCAGGCATTGATGAAACACAGGCTGAAGAACTCTTGCGCCAAGATGCCACGATCGCAAAGCGTGCCGTCTTGCACTTAATCAATGTGCCGCTGACAGATGGCCAATTCGATGCGCTAGTGTTATTCACCTACAATCTTGGCGGCGGAGCACTCCAGCGTTCAACACTGCGCCGTAAAATCAATCGTGAGGAATACGCCGAAGTACCAGAACAGTTCATGCGCTGGGTTTGGGCGGGCAGACGTAAGCTCAAAGGGCTAGTTCGGCGTAGGTATGCCGAATGCTTGCTTTATCAAATACACTAGAGTGGTTTTTCTAGTACAATTATTGTTTCTCTAAGCAGCTCTTTGAGTCTTGGGTTCATTTTCAGCTGCTGGCCAGATGTGCTAGCTCCTCGGCAAACAATCATTTCCCTTACTTTGAAACCTGTATCTTCTGCTATCTTAGCTAGGAGTGTATCTGTGGGTATGGGTATTCCTACATAAGCACTTTGGTCGACAACGATGTGCATAAATCCGCCTTTTAATAAAACATCGTAGCAGTTTTCAATAATTGTTCGCATATCATAAAAATATGATCGAAGCATACCCGGCACGAGACGTGTACGAATGTCACGCTTGCCAGTCATTTTCTCTTTTTCAGGAATCTTTTTTTCGATTTCAACACACAGCGTATCAACTAAATCAATATCAGTTGTTTTTTCAGCAGACTTTTTAATTCTATAATTTCGTACAAGCCTTTCCCTGTATTTGCCAAGTTTGCTTAGTAGAGAATATTCTCCAAAAACAATTTCCAGCTTATATGATTCAAAATAATCGAATGAATTTGCATAGGGCGGAGAAAATATAATAGAGCCAGCGTGATCGCCAGATATAGCACTTAAACTCAACTTTCTTGCATCAAATTCTACGCCACGTGCTAAACTGTCCTCATTGTGTGGGTTCTCTTCATAATCAATCAGTATTAGTTGCAGCTGGTCCAAGAAACGCTTTTTAACGTCACCTACAGGTGAAGGTCTTGTTGCCAGCCCGTTACCATCACGTTTTCGATTAGAACAGTCCTCCAAAATTGCTAATAAACAAAAATTCAAAATGTTGAATATGCGTTTATTTGATTCTTCGTGAATGCGACGCTTTATTTTAACAAGTTCAGTAAAGTTGCCTTGATCAAAATATTTACTAATTTGATCCTCATATTCGTTGTATTCATATTTTTCATGGTCAGTACATTTATTCCAATTATTTATTATCTTATGAAGTTTCTGCAGTTCACCTGTAGATAAAGCGTAAGATTTGACTTCTGTAGATAATATTGCGAAAGGATTAACGTCTAGGCCGACAGATGAAATGCCTAGCTCTGACGCTGCTACAGAGGTTGAACCTGAGCCGCACATGGGATCAAGAACAATACCGCCAGAAACGTTTGGGTATCTGGATAAAATTTCTTTAACAAGATCTCCTGCATAACCTTCGCGGTATCTAACCCACCTGTGGTATGGCTGTAATTTTGAAACAGAAGTGTTAACTAGTTTTTTAAAGAAAGATTCTTCATTTGAAACATTATATTTTTCTTCTAGATCTTCTAAAGATTTACAGAGTTCTGTAGACGAAAATGTATCTTCCAAATCCGACCATATCAAACGTGTTTGATTTTCTGATTTAGCAAGCTGCAACATCCGCTAAGCCCTCCGTTTCTTGATTAGTTCTTAGATCTATCCGCGCATAGGCTTTTTCTAGCGACATCGAATTAAATTCGTTTTCGATATCCTCAATATTTGCTCCATCTTTAATCTGACGTATTAGGCAAAGGGCCGAGTTAGCATAAAGCTCAACTAAAAATTCCCCGAATGACACACTGCAGTCTTTTTCTTGAAGCTTTAACATCGTATCATTGAGACATTCATTGAAACTGCCATTATAGTCTTTCTCATTAGGCAGACTTTTCTTGCTGAATGTATAAATAAAATCACCCTGTGGAGTTCCATCGTGACGGAGGTGCGCCGTATCTCGATAAGCATGAATGGCTTCTTGGTAAAAAATCCCTTCCGGTTCAATATGAAATCCTGCATCCAAGGTTGCTTTGATAACGGCATACCATGCTCTAATATCTTTATTGTTAAAGGTGTAAACCAAGCAACCGTCTGATTTTAATACTCTGTTACATTTTTGAAAAACGCCGAGTAAAAGTTCATAGTAATCGGAAAAATCTTTCTGGTAGGTTTTATCTTTTGTTTTTCTGTGAACAACGGCTTCAGAGGCAAGCTTATTCTCTGGAAGTGGAAACTTGGTTCTGCCTTCTAACCAGACCTGCCAAAAAGCACACAATTCACCATATTGGACATTACTTCCATATGGTGGATCAGTTATAATCATGTCGACAGAACCATCTGGGATATCGACCTGTTTTGAATCCACGCATTGCACCATGAAGTCCGCAGAGCCCTTTTCAAGGTCTGAGAAGTTCAGAGTATTTTTCTTTGAATTAAATCTAGAATCTCGATCTTTTAGGCCAGACTTGATCGCCTTTAATCTATTGTCAAAATATTCAAATGGATTGGCTTCAATAAATTGATTTGGTATCCAAAACGCATGCTTTGCCCACGCAACAGGTCTTCCATCCATCCAAGATGAAGTTGAGAAGTTCATGTTGTTGGTGTACCTGATTAATGAACTCAATATAAATATTAAAAAATCATACTCGGGATCACTCATATCTTTTTGAATTTTAAGCTTCTTGGCCATTTCAAAAAAGCTCGCCGAAATCAAAAGGTTTCTTGGGGTGAAAAAATCCGTAAATTTCACAAAGCCTTTTCTATGAAGACAATCTTCCTGTTGTCGGTCCCATTCAGCCGGAATTTCAAAATCAGGAAAATGAAGTCCTAAACTAGTTTTTAATTTCTCTAGGTTTTCCCTATATTGTTTATGTTTCTCAATATCGTCTCTAGACGGTTCCTTTGCATCATGTGCTCCGCATTTCTTGCATCGATATCTTAAGCTAATTATTTCACTGGAAATTCTGGGAGCGTCTGCTGCTTTAATATTTGAGCTGCAATGGTCGCAGACATATATGCCATTCTTTGGTTTTCCAGCATCGTTAAGCGCTTTATTGTCATTACGAAAGGACGTGTTTTTGCTACAATGTGGACACTTTATTAAATATGCATGCTCTATCCAACGAACATGTGCCTTGTCGTTTTTGCAGTTTCCGCATTTTGTTGTAAAAGAATCTTCAAAATGACCTTTAACCATTTTCTTAAGGTCAAGTGCATAAGAAAGAATTTTAGCGGCATCAACGTCACAAATTTGGCAATACTGGATGAAAGAGGCTACCGGATTAACATCGGTCGAAACAATTTTTCGATTAAGAGTTAACCCTTCAATTAAGGTGACGCCCCCTCCACCAAATGGATCAAAAATTATTTGACCTTCCTTCGTATAAAAGTCGATGAGTTCACGAAATACATTGTGAGGTCTTCTCGCGAAATATTTATGCATTTTATAAATCGGAGTGTGACCAAGTGACTTTAAATGTTTGCTAAAATATTTTTTTTGATTTATTTCACCCATAGCGTATCTCCATAATCTTTATGTATGTGTTTTTCTGACTCCGCAAGGAGTGACGCTAGGAACGCTTCTTTTTCCTTTATTATCAAGAAGATATTTTTATTTGAGGTAAAGCACTCATCAAAGATTTCTAGGTGCCGCATAAGGTACCGATACTGGTTTCCAGCTGTAGTACGATCTGTCCATACATTATTGTACGAAAAAGCCTTTTCATATCTTGAATTTAAGTCTTTAAGTATCTCATTTTTATTTGCTTCGTTTGTAAGCAAAATATTAGGGTATGCAGCTTCTATTTCCTTGGCAACCGATATTGCAAGTTCTAAATCAGGCTTTCCATCATTGAATTGAATTGAAAATAAGCTGTACAAAAACTGGATGTAGTTCAGGCTCTTTATTTCAAGCATGAAGCTAATCGCCTCCCTATATGGAAAGAGAATACCGTCTTTATGTTCTTCCCTGTACAAAAGAAACTGGTTTCTAAGAGCGTCTAAAAAGCTTATATGGCCTTGCTTGTACAAAAGGCCTAGTTTACTTAATTGGTATTTGTTTCTCTCTACTTCATGAAGGAAGCCGACCCTTTTACAGTGAGATACATTGTTATTGTTTATTCTGATCTCTTTTGATGTGTATATTGCATCAGGGTTATCAGTGATAATTTCAAATGTAGGAGTTATTAAGCTTTCTTCTAATTTTATTGGTGTATAGTCACAAAGTGTCTTAAAAATACGTGTGAAGTCGCCTTTTCTTTCATTTTTTCCAAGTTTACTACCGACACCTATGCTACCCGTTGGGTTTTTGTTTACGTTTGCAATTCGTAGCAAAAGCGCATCTTCAAAGTCCGAAGTGTTCAATTCCGTTGGCAGATTTATAACTACTTTTCCCGGAACAGAACTACTACCTTTTATTCGACCTTTTGCAGCAGACAAATTGATTGAATCGATCCATTCTGCAAGAGCTTCATCTTGATCTCGCATAGCTTGAATGAGATTAAATAAAGCTTCAAATCCAGCTCCAGAAAGTACATCTTCACCTTCTTGATCGAGTAACACAGGAACGATTATATACGAAAGCCTGCCTGTTTCTCCAAATTTCTGTCTTACAGCACGACCGACAGCCTGCACAATGTCAATCATTGAACCTTTAGGGTCAGCAAAGAAGACAGCATCAATTAGAGGAATATCTATTCCTTCAGTCAAGCAACGAACATTTGTGATCACGCCCAGTTCTGAGTCTTCAAAATTTTGTATTATCTCAGCACGATCTTGAGCAGTCATGGCTCCGTTGATGTGTGCAATAGCAGTCTTTTTATCACCAAAATAGCTCTCAGCAGACAAGCGATTTGCAAAATCACGAGATTCAGAAATCTTGGAGTGAAATGATATAACCTTTGTTAAACCAAGATCTTGTATGGATTTCTTTAGCAAAGCTATTTTATAAATATTTTGAACAGTTTCTGTATGACTATTATCATCAGTCACATAAACATTGTTTTTTATAAGTTGATTATATTCAGAACTGCTAATTCCCGTAAATACAATGCGATAATCTGAGATAATATTTTTCTCTATTGCTTCACCAAAAGTAAGCCGGTGAAAAACATCACCATAGATACTTTTATTATTCATAGAAAAAACAGAGAGATTATGTTCTTCGAGTTTTGAGCTTAGTTTTGGTCTAACGAGGCGCTCTGTAGCGGTAAGAAAAAGTTTTTTCTTTGTTTTAATGGCAGCATCGTCAAGAGCAATATTAAACTGAGAGTTTGAAACTCCCGCAGTTCTGTGCGCTTCGTCATAAAAAGCGATATCGAATGAAAAGCTATTTTCATTCTCGGATAGCGCATTCTTTATTACTTCCGCAGACTGATATGTACTAAAAATAAACTTCTTTTTATTAGAAGGATGGGCAATAAAATTACGTACAGCTTCTACTGAGGTAGTCACAGGTATATCAATATCGCCTATATCAATGTTATTGCTATCAACTTCTGCATCAACTGTTTGATCACTGCAAACGCACAAATACTGAAATGGCGATGAAGACTCAGCGGACCACTCCTCCAGTGCTTGCCTAACAAGTTGCAGGCTTGGGGCAAAAAATATTACGTTGTCAGCTTGAAGATGCTCAATGGTCCACAGTGCGATGAGAGTCTTTCCTATTCCACAAGCCGCAATGAGCTTTCCTCGATCACTTGATGAAAATCCAGAAATAATGTCTTGAAGTATCTCAGATTGATATGGTCGAGGACTCTTCTTATCTCTTTCAATTTGAATATTTTGAGAAATGGCAGACTGATATAAAGAAGAAAAGAAGTCTTCGTCCAAAGAGGTAAATCGGTCAACTAATGCACTTAGATGCCCGGTTTTTTTATGAGCTACATTCGGCAGAATGTGAGTGTTAGAAATAATAAACCTGTAATCAGCGTACTCTGCTTCAGCCCAAAATGTTGAAAGTTCGCGTGATGTAAGTGCTGCTCGCCCAGACCGGAACTTGGCTTGCCAAGCGATATAATCTCCTGCGTTGTTGATAAAAACTCCATCTATGCCATAGTCTGTTTTCTCCAGACGAAGCTTATCAACAACATGCTTTGGAAACGGACGGTTATCAACAATTGGGCAATATATCTCTTTAATCTGATGTAAGTCAGATAAGAACTTCAAATAAAAATAACAGAAATATTCAAACGCATCGCCTTTAGCTTTGTTGTCACCAATAGCCTCAAGCGTTCTTTCAAGAGAATTCCAATCGCTGTATTTTGTCTTAAAAATATCAATCATCTTTGTTGGTTCTTTTTTCTTTTGATTGTTCGTTAACGCCTTCTTCTATCCACTTTTCGAGCTGCTCTCGTTTGAAACGCCAAGCTCCACCAACTTTGAACGCGGGTATCTTCCTGTCTGAAAGGAGTTTATAGACGTGCCGTTCTGTTACTTTTAAGTAACGGGCCACTTCCTCAACTGTCAGAATATCGTGCTCGTCAGACATGCCTTCTCACTTATAATTTGGTCATTAAGATGTAAAATATTCTAAAATATTCATAAGCACAAGGGCAATGATAAAAAATGGCAGGGATGTAAGTGCAGCAATACGGTAACGATTAGATTCTCTACTCACCATCGGACTTGGTCACCTTTTTGGGGTGTCACCATGCGAGCTTCCTTGATGTGAAGGCGCTGAGCGAGAGCATGGATAAGGCCGAAGCCAGCACTACAGCTCAGCTACTGCAGCAAAAAGGCTTGGAACATGAGGCGGTGTATCTCCAGCAGTTTAAAGACGAAGGTAAATCCGTCGTTGAAATCCCTAAAGATTGCAATCTGCAAGATTGTGCCCAGCTAACACTGGAGGCCATGCAGTCCGGTGCGGATGTCATTTATCAGGTCGTTTTCTTTGTGCCGCCTTGGCGGGGTGAAGCTGACTTTCTGATTAAGTGCGATACGTCATCAGACTTAGGGGATTTCAGCTATGAGGTGCTGGATACCAAACTGGCGCGAACGGCTGAGCCCAAGCATATCATGCAGCTTTGCGTCTATTCTGAGCTGCTGACTGACCTGCAAGGATTGCGCCCGGCTGATATGCATCTGTTTCTGGGCGACCATGAAAAACACAGCTTCCGCGTGGCTGACTTTTTCTATTACTACACCCGCGCCAAAGGCCGCTTTGAAAGCTATCTGCAAAACCTGCCTGGAGACTCATATCCTGAGCCTTGTGGCCATTGCAATTTCTGCCCGTGGCGTGATGGCTGCAAAGCGCAGTGGGTGCAAGATGACCATTTAAGCCTTGTAGCCAACATTCAGCGCTCACAGATGGATAAGCTACGGAAGGCTGGTATCCGCACCGTTGCAGAGCTTGCCGCCACTGCACCTGACACCAAAATCCCTGATTTGAGCCGTGATGTATTTTTACGCCTGCGCTCCCAAGCTGTCCTGCAACACCACAAAGCCACCACTGGGGAGAATAAATGCGAGATCATTCCGTTTCCTCCAGGCAAGGGCTTTACCCGTATGCCAGTGCCGGATAATGGTGACCTGTTCTTTGATATGAAAGGCGATCCGCTTTACCCGAATGGCTTGGAGTATTTGTTTGGGGTGTATTATTTCAAAGATGGCAAGGAGCTGTTCCTTCCGTTCTGGGCGCATGACCATGAAGAAGAAAAAGAGACCTTTAAGCGCTTCATGGGCTTTCTGGCTGATCATCTTGCTAAACACCCACATGCCCATATCTATCATTACAACCACTATGAAACCACAGCCCTGATACGATTGGCCTGCCGTTATGCGGTCTGCGAAGAGCAGCTGGATAATCTGCTTCGCAACCAGAAATTCATTGATATGTATCTGGTGGTGCGTGAAAGCATCCGCACCTCTGAACCCGGCTATTCCATCAAAAACATGGAAACCTTCTATATGGACAAGCGTGCCAATGCTGTGGCGACCCGCCGCCGATAGCATCATCGTCTACAACGAATGGCGTGAAACAGGTGCTGATGAATTGCTGCAAGAGATTCCTGATTATAACGAGGTGGATTGCGTTTCCACGCATTTGCTGCGTGATTGGCTGCTGACACTTAAGCCGGAAGATGCGCCGTGGTTTAAGGGCCTTCCGGAATATGCCGAGGAAGAAAAGCTACAGCGCAAGGACTGGGAAATCGAATATGAGGATTACCAAACCCGCTTTGGTGTGATCGAGAATAACCCACCGCCGATCAATGAGCGGCTATCGCATCTGCGGGAGTTTCATAATCGGGAAGCCAAGCCGCAATGGTGGAGCAGCTTTGAACGGCAGAACAAATTTGAAGATGAGCTGGTTGACGATACGGAGTGCCTTGGTGGCCTGCGGCAAGTTGGCAGCCCCGAGCCTGAAAAGCGTTCCCTGATATACAGCGATTGCTTTCCTTCACAGTAATACAAGCTGAAGGTCGGCGCTCAGGCCGTTGATATTGCTGTCATGGAAAATGCAGGCACGATTGTTGAAATCGATGAAGATGCCTGCATTGTCAAAATCAAGCGCGGGGTCAGCAAAGAACCATTGCCGGAAAGCCTATCAATTGGCCCACCGGGACCGATTGACAGCAAGATCATCCGCTCCGCTATTTACCGCTATGCCGACCATGTGCTGGAAGCGTCAGAAGGCACTCATGCCGCGACAGAACTACTGGCGCGAAATGTACCACGCATTCAGGGCAAGCAGTCGGGCGAAGCGGTTATCACCTCTGATGATCTGCAAGGCGATGCGCTGGAAGCCATTGCGGCATTAGATAACAGCTATCTCTTTATCCAAGGTCCACCGGGCGCAGGTAAGACTTATACCAGTAGCCATATCATTGTGGACCTGATCAAACGCGGCAAGAAAATCGGCGTTACCTCCAACTCGCACAAGGCCATTCACAACTTGCTGGAAAAAGTGGAAAGCGTTGCCGCTGAAAAAGGCCGGAACTTCCATGGCATCAAAAAAAACCAGCAGCGGTAATGATGAAACCGTCTTTGATGGGCAATTCATCCGCTCAGAAACCAAGATCGAGAATATGAGCCTTGGCACTGATCTGTTTGCGGATACCGCATGGACATTTGCCAGCCCGCACTTTGATGGTTAGCTGGATTACCTGTTTATTGATGAGGCCGGACAAGTTGCTACCGCCAATGTGGTGGCGATGGCCACGGCGACCAAGAATATCATTCTGGTAGGAGATCAAATGCAGCTTGGTCAGCCTATCCAAGGCACTCATCCGGGCGAGGCTGGATTGTCAGTGCTGGAATTCTTGTTGGGCAATTATTCCACTATTCCGGCTGAGCGCGGCATCTTCCTTGGCCAGACACGCCGTATGCGTCCAAGCATCTGCTAGTTTATTTCTGATGCCTTTTATGATGGTCGCCTGACTGCTCATAAAAGCACTGCTGAGCGCGGCCTGAATCTGCAAGGCGTTGATCTGCCCAATGCAGGGATTGTCATGATCCCGGCAGAGCATGAAGGCTGCTCACAAAAAAGCGTTGAGGAAGGCGAGATCATCAAAACCAAATATGATGCTTTGCTTGGCCAAGAGTTTACCGACCGTAATGGCATCCGCCCGATCCACCGAGGACGATATTCTTGTGGTCACGCCATATAATGTGCAGGTCAATTATCTGCGCTCCATCCTGCCGGACAATGCTAAGATCGGCACCGTTGATAAGTTCCAAGGCCAAGAAGCGCCGATCGTGCTGATTTCTATGGTGACATCCAGCGCCGAAGATCTGCCGCGCAACATTGAGTTTCTCTACAGCAAGAACCGTTTGAATGTTGCCGTGTCACGCGTACAGTGTTTGGCGGTCGTGATCGCTAATCCAAAATTGCTGGAAATCCCATGCGACTCTGTAGAGCAGATGAAACTGGTCAACACATTCTGCTGGCTGGATGAGTATGCAGCCTCTGGAGATACGCAACAAATTCCGAGGAGAAGTAACCTTGGCTAATAACTGGAACATTCCTGATTGGTTGGAAAAAGAAGTGCGGGATCGTGATAAGATTTGCGTCTATTGCAGGTCAGAATTTACGCCAGTAAACGTTTCTAGAAAAACGGCGGCAAGTTGGGAGCATATCATTAATGACGCATCCATAATCACACGGGAAAATATAGCGCTCTGTTGTTGTGGATGTAATTCAAGCAAGGGACAAAAGCCTTTGCTTGAATGGCTTAATTCTAAATATTGCTCTGACAGAAATATATCTAAAGATTCTGTTGCTCCGATTATTAAGACAGCAATAGCTACAGCACGTTGCGGTGAATAACTGGCTTAATCACCGTATATTTTGCGGCGATTATCCGTTTCCAATGAAGGCAAGGCAGGATTCGAACCCTCGGTATAGTACCGTAGTAATCTGCATTAAAGGGTTCATGCTACCCAGTATTTGAAATGCAAACCCTCAGTACCGTAGCAACAAAAACCTTGATTTTGTTATCTTTCAGGACGACTATTGTTGCAACTCAATAGTAGGTGTAGAGGATTCGAACTCAAAGGGGGTCAATACCCCGCCATTAATTTAAAACGAACTTTCATATGCTTGATATGACATAGTTTAAAAAGCTCAGCATTTGCAGGATTTTTTATTGTTTGCAATTCACCAGTTCGCGTCGATCTATGCTTATCATTATGTACACCTAGAAATTGCTGTTGAATTTCCATGAATTTTATACTTTTTAAGCTCCTCTCCTCTCGATCTTAGATAACCTGATCTAGCATAAACGATCTCTTCAAATATCATTAAAGGATTTTTGCCATTATCACTAACTTCTGGTAGAGCTTTTAGAATTAATGGTGATCATAGTGCTATTTGCAATTTCGTTGATTAACGGGCTAAATGCGTTTTATCCACATGAGAGGTAACGAATACCTCAGCTTTTCTCACGCAATGCGTTTATTTAAAATTAATGTCATGAATATTTGTACAAAATTTTTATCTATACGATAATCAAAAAAAGGCTGACGTAATATAATAATTGAACATCATTCATGCGGCGCTTTCTTTTATCTCTAAGCTTTGTATGTAAATAGATAGTCCGTGCAAAATAAATAAAGGGGCGCAAAAGCCTATAAATACACACAGGACGTATAATATAGAAAATGAAAAAAATTTTCCTGCATATAAAAGTACAATAGAGAATAAAGCTGTTATGATGCGTACACTGGCATCGCCTGCCAAAATCACCCCGGCTAAATTTTCACTAGGTGTGATAGCTTGTCCAATTGTTATTCCCGATACCCTAAAATAAAATTGCCCAATACCTAATAAAAATCCCATAATATAAAGGGAATATTGAGTAAAATTTAAATATAAAACAAAAGAGATTGCGATCACGGCAAAAGCCGGTGCCCCCCATACAAAAAAACGAATTAAAGATGGAAATTTCCGTAAATAATAAGATGAGATAAGACCATTGATCACAAAACCCAGTGCTGACAAAGCAAAAATAGAATTTTGAATGGCTGTAAATTTTATATTATCTGATGTTATAGAAGCAAGAACAAGTGGCAATAAAACAATAGGCCCCGTATAGAGAGAATTATTCAAAATACGATTAATCGTTAAAAAACGCAACGCAGAAATCCGCCAAAGGCACCTGAACCCAACTCCATAAGCTTTTTGAGATGGCTTTTTTAATAGCTCTTTTGCTCTGTTTAGTTGTTGTATAGACTTTATACGAAACCATAAGCAGGCATTCAAAAGATAGATAAATACAATAAAGGCTATGGCTATTTTGTGCCCCAAATGCGCAATTATAAAATATATAAGCAATGGGGATATAATAACAAAAAACTGACAGCAACTAGTGTAAAATGCAAAAATTCCAGCTTTTTGTTTGGGAGCTGGAATCAGCTGATTCAAGGCACTATTGTTATTTGGGTTATCAGCCCCCATCAAGAGAGCAAGTAAAAAAAATACAAATAAAATAAGTACTGGATTGTTCATAAATAATAAGAAAGACAATAAACAAGCGCCAATAATTTGACTATAAAACCCAATTATAAAGCCTTGATAGTGCGCCAACATAAGCCAGCAATTCCAATTGCGATTAAATTAACGACATTTAAAGTAGCAGACGCTTCTCCCGTTGTATCTTGGAATTGTAACAAAGAAAGGCCAATAGATAATACACCACTAGCACAAAAACTCGTCAAACAACCAATCACAATCATAAGAAAAACAGAATTACGCAATAGCCTCCTCCCTCTTAAACAGAGACTCAAGCCATTTTATGATTTTCTCCATTGTCGAATATGGTTCGGTACTAAATTCCAGTTTTTTATAAAAGTTTAGTTCAAATGCGTTATAGGCACTTATTTTTTGAAAGTCATCTGTCAGCATGAATTCTATACTTGGCAACGTTGTACCCATAGATTGAGACAAATAATAGGAAATTACTTTCCAATACATATAGGTACGCTCTCTTGCCAAATAATTTTCCAAGGCATATTTCAAGTGACAACTACTTAAAATATATTTCGGACAATGGTGCAACGGATAATAAATACAAATAGCACCGGCTTGATGTCCCGGACAAGAAGAAATATTAATATTTTTATCATTTCATAATATTATAAAAACGCTCAGTGAGCAGATCTTCCAAATTTAGTCTAGTCACAACAAGATTGGTTGCTAATTTTTGAGAAACATGAGACCAAGCCAATCTTACTACTAAAGTTCCAATAACCTTTAAGTCAGATTCTGGATAAGCTTTTTTTAAATTTTCCACCCATATGTCTCTGTGACATATAATAATTGGCTCATCTCGTCTGAATGAACAAGATGTAATTCTAAACCAATATTATCACAAAGTTTTGAGCTCTTGAATTCTCCGTATCCTAATCTGGTATTCTTAAATCATCATAGGAACTAAGAATTTTTAAGTATTCCAACTTTTATTAAACTTTGTAACAATCTATTAGAATCTCCCCTTCACTGACTTCGACAATTATTTTCTCACCACTACAAGAACAAAAAATTATCTTTGAATTTGCTTACTTTTAGAAAGAAAAATGAGCAATACTTTTCCTTAACTAAAAGAAACACGCTCTATACCTTTTTCTTTATGATTATCAAAAAACTATCCCGTTACAATTAACCATCAATTATTAGAATAATATTTTGCGTTTAGCCTAATAAACTGTTATAATCAATGTTTTTCTCTGTTCTAAAAATCAGTGCTTTTCATTCTAGAGATACTCGTAATTGCTGTAAAATCTTTCCCAAATAACACGATCATCCTGAGAAGTTTTATACATACACACTACATTATACGGAATGCTATGTATTTTTTAACTTACTCAACTAACAAACATCTTTTAATGGACAAAATAAATCACGAAATTTCTGTGCTGTCACAATTCGAAAAACAATCATATATCTCCTTCCAATGATAGACGATGTCATTAGAAGAAAGCTTTAATGATATTGGTAGAATAAATTAACCAGAAAAAATTGCAGCGCTGATGGAATAAATTCTATTTTATACCTTGTAATTCTATCTAAATTTTAATCATTTTTGTTAAAGGTTCTTATGCAATTTTTTCTACATTCAGCATCATTTTACCACTTGTTGGCAACAAAAGATTAATAGCTAAATTCACCTATGTCATAATAGTTCTTTTTTGGGTAAAATAGGACATCTTCAATTTCGATATATAAATATTTTAATTCTTTAATATATTCTCTTCACATGCTTTAGATTAACAACACAACAAAACCCAAAATAAAAATATTTATTTTACTTAAGTTATTGAATATTATTTAAAAAGTATGGAAATAAAGTGATGCAAGAGTTAAAAATTATTTAAAAATTCAAATCCATCTACATTTTAGAGCCATCACGCATGGTAATAGCAGTTTTCATTAGGTATACTAAATATGCTTGATAACTTTTCTGCTTCATGCTTGTAGGGAATTTCAGATAGAGATAATACCAGAATCCATTCGTGAATGCTCGACAATAAAGCTGTAAACAAAATTATTTCCTTTTTGTTTAATCCGGTAAGCTTGATCCATTTTTTTTCCTAAAGAATAACGTTCTATTTTGTACTGTAAAATGCGGTTTCTGAAAAGTTTCCACGTTGGTTTGGGTAGAGGACGTAAACTTCATAGCCTTATTTTCCGCAGAATCTATGGGCGCATTATGGGAGGCAGGAGTAAAAGAATAAAATCCTGTATGAGAAAGAATCCATTAAAGAGCGTGCGGTTACCCATCTCTAATATCTCCAATAGTGAGATTTTCTGTAGCAATTGCATATATGCATCCTACATCTGCCGCAATTGATTTGTGCCTTGTATTGGCAGGTAGATGTATAATATCTCCTGGTGTACAGGTTATATGTTTTTCGCTATAGAAAAAATCTAACTCACCCTCTATAATTAAGAGAGTTTCATCGACCTGGTGAATATGCCAATCGTGTATTTTTTTTTGGAAAATCTCTTTGTATCTCTATTGATCCTTGCTCTGGAAGCATCATTTTGAATATATCATAGATATTTTTATTTAATTTAATTTTAGAAAATTTAGTCATTATCGTGCTCCATTATATGATATGGGCAAGGTGGGGATTCAATATTATTATCTTGCAGGAAGTATTGCGTCCATTCTCTATTTTGGGGTTCGCCATATTTTCCTAAAAAAGGAGATTTTGTGATAATATCAAAAGGTTCAGGCCTTTTTCCTACAATGAGAATACATTTTGTTCTGTAGAGAGAAGACTTAGAAAAAACACTTAAGCTGGAAAGTTAACATAAATATAGAACTTACTTAATTCTGTTTATATGAGACGGGATATTGCAAACTATAAACATAGGTTCGCCATGAAAGCAGAACTCCCATAGACGATTGTACATATTTTTTGTATATACTTAGGTCATTCTCGGTTGTCAAAATCTCGCAAATTTTTAAGCATAGATCAGAATTCTTCTCTATAAACTTCGATACTTTGTATGGGGCCGGCTCCTCGAATGCAACAAAAGATGTGTTCTTTCCAAAAATTTTATAATTATTGCAATAAGTTATCAGGTCTTCCATCATATTTTTTGCGGTCAACTTATTGTAGAACCCAAATCTAAGCATATTTTTTGAGTATCCATTTACACCGAATAGGCAGAAAAGGCCTAATTGTGTTATTCATGGTTGCATTGAATTCTTTAAAAATGACTTGCTTCCATTTTTAATATTTGTCTATATTTTCAATTGACTGCGCTTCTGAATCCATGTTTTCCTCCCAATTGCTGTATTTTATAAGAAATTGCTACGAATGATCCTCTCCAAAGCTGATAATTCATCATCACTGTGTCCCCAAATTGCTATAATAGCTGGGCAGGTATTTAAATCGATGGTTAGGGGGAGGGGCTCATTTTCTTTAAAAAAGAGCATAAAATGAACCACATTTTCCCAAGAATGAAGCTTTTGCCGCCATACATTAACATCTTTTATAATATGACCGTCGATCTCGTTGATAAGGAAGATAATACGCCCTTTTTTCTTAAAGCGACTTGGTGTTTGCGAAAACACGCCTGCAATAAGGTTAACGGAGCTTTCAAGTAAATCATTTTCATAGCAATGTGCGAACAAGGTGGGTGCAATTCCTCCGTGGAGGCGGGCTCCTACTTCAATCATCACTGGACCACGAGCTGTTTGCATGATTTCCATATGCGCAGGTCCATATTCAATTCCCAGCACGCGAATGCATTGTTTTGCATAAGAGATAAGAGGGGCATAAGAGGGATCTTGAGCATCAAGCACATCAAGCGTTTCATAAACAAAAGTACTTCCATTATGAATACCTTTTTTATATCGTGACAAACTACATATTTTTATAGCCTCTCCCTTTACAACGGCATCGACGATGTATTCCTCTCCCTCCAATCTTTCTTGGAGCAAATAAGCCTCGTTAGGTGCGTCAAAAATATTTTTTTTCTTCCAGTCGATTTCAGAGGTCCACGTTACTACTTCCTCAAGATTAGAGAAAAATAAAACACCATCACTCCCTGCAGAATCATTTGGCTTTACCACATAGCCGCTGTGGCTTTCAAAACCATCGAAAGTACAATCGTTTTTTGTAAGAATCTTTGATCGGATGTAAGATAAACCATTTTCACAAAGGCGTTTTTGCATCGCTGCTTTTTTCCGTCGCCAATCGGTAGTCAAGGGGTTATTCCCAGGGCAATTATAATAAGCCGCCAATTGATCTGCACAATAAATACCCCCTTCGGCACCCGCTATTACAGCCTCTATCGTGTCGATAGGAAAGCGTTTCTTTATCTCATCTACACTATGAAGCTTCGCTTCTGCCATGCCCTTTCCCTGATAAGAAAGCATATAGTGTGAAAAAGGAGCTTGTTGAGAGACAACACCATAACAAGCATAGCCTAATTTTTGCAAAGCAGGGCCATAGAGGGCACCCGTGGAGAAAGGGTCGACAATAAGAATAGGTTTTCTCATACTTTGTTCCGCTGCGATAAAAGGAAAAGAACATAAATAAAGATTATCAACCCTATAAGGGGCAGAAGATAAACAGCTGCTTGAGGACCCATAAGGGCAGAGCTTGTAAGAAGACCAAGAATGACATAACCTGCCGATTGGGAGAGAGTATAAAGCATGCCGCTATAGCTTCCCACCAGCTCTGCTTGAGCCTCTGTTTTGGTCGCTTCAATCGTATGTTTGCGGGCATTAATTCGCATGGTATTCATTGAAAAGCCAATAAAAAAGCAAAAGACCACAGCCAAATAGGGCGATTGTGTGGTGCTAAAAATAAGATCAGCTACGCTCAACATAAGGGCTGGGAGAATAAATTCAAAACGAGGGATTTTGATAAAAGCAGCCAAAAAAGCGCCCACGCCCGCAACCGCACTGCAAAGCCCATAATATTCAGAGCCAAAATTTTTCACACTCTGAAAAAGAATAGTTGCTAGCGTATTATAAGCGCAAATATGAAAGCCAATAAGTCCTATGCAGACGCATAAAAGTTTAAGCTCATGGGAGAGCTCATCCACTTGCGGTGTAGGTGCTGGCTTCTTACCAGTTGCAAGTGCTGTGGTATCTGTAGCGTTGTATTCATCGCAAAAGATAATATATCCGGCTATAAGGCTTATAATGATGTCAAACATACAAAGTGTCACAATCAAACCATTATAACCAATTTCAGCCGCTGCCCCTCGAGGGCTGGTCGCTTCTAAGAGATAACCACTTAGTGCTGCTCCCAAAAATGCGCCAATTTGCACCACTGTTTGCATAATGCGGGAAGCCTTTTGGGCGCTAATATAACCACTAAGTGCTAGTTTAGTATTATAAGTCTCGAGAGTGCTTAAGGTAATCAAAGAGAGATAGCCGATAGAGATAGAGACAGCAATAAAACCAAAGGGGGAATCAGCGTAATGGAAAAGTGCAATCAATAAAAGAAGGCTATAGATAATGATCCGCCTTTTGTATAAATCGACCAACCGCAGTGAGGCTTTAATGCACACAAGACCGCTTTTTTTCAAAAGATAGGGCATAAGGGTGCCCAAAGCCATGGTTACGCCCAAGAAAACCGATGAGGATGTTATGCGATAAGCATTCCAAAGATTACTTAAAAATAAAACCATATCAGAAAGATACAGCAGGACAACAAGCCCATAAAACCGAAACATCAGTTGTTTGTGCACATTACCCCCCATGTTAAATACACATGCTATACATTATACATTTTTACAAAAAGCTAATATATATGTTGTTAGGCATGTCAAGTTTTTTCGATAGAAGCATGATACAGATTTGAACGATAACGTTTCTCATAGCGATAGCTAATTTTGGAGAAACTGAGAGCGGAGGCGGTTGGTATTTTTACTGTATCTCTTGTGAGGTGCTTTTCCAATGAGGAGTTTCTTCGCTAAATGACCAGTATAGCTATGTTCTTGGGAAGGCTGTGTTTGCACTCTCAAGATTGCCTCCATTTATACTCAAGGTTGAGGTTTTTCTATTGACCGTTGTTAGATTGTTATTGTGACAATAAACTTCGTTATCTATCAGAAACATTTATGGTATTAGCGCTAAGGTATTGTATTAAGGCCTTTACATAGTAGTCTTTTTATAGAGAGAAGGTATTATTGGTTCAGTTTTAGGAGGCTTTATTACGGCTGATTTGGGCATCGTCGTTGTTTGAGGGCTTATTATAATATTCTTAGTTTCAGTTTATGAATATACCGAAAAATATAGTGAAACATTTGATTCAAACGCTTTTGCTAGGCATATTTCAATATCTCAGTGATGTTTTCCAAGAATTGCTCTGCTGCTTTTTGACGGGATCGGATATCAAATGCTTATAGCGAGGGCAGTGGTTTGAGAAAAGATAGAGCTGATTTCATTAGATTTCTATGTAGAGCAATCCAGTACCAGCTCTTAGGACAATAATATACTGAGATCGAACTCATTTCTATACATTTACACGACGCTATAGGAGTAATCCTCAGAAACTCTACTAGAATTCGTTAAAAAATGGCAGGTTATGGAGTGTGATCAAAAAAATATATTTTTTACAAATACTTAATCTCATTTTAAGTTGTCTAAAATATAACATTATCTTAAAACTAAGTCTATATACCGCCATTTATCATAAAGTTAATAAGTTATACAAAATGCGGGAGTATTGTGTTTTTCTGTTTAGAGACGAGTAAAAAACACCTTATTAAACATTAAGAGATTTCAGACATAAAACAATTTAACTTATGGAAAGTATATAGACAAAATGATCTTGATAAAAAAGTTTATAATTCCATGTGGTCTTCAAAGAAATTTTCTGGTTCTTTTATTGTCTTATGCGGGTTTGATGGGAGTGGTAAGACAACACAAACAAAAGAAATTGCTCGCCATTACTCAACAGAAAAACATATAATACAAACTTTTCAACCCAGTTATTGGTATAGAAATAATCCAGAAATTAGAGATTACTTAGATAATGGAAAAGCAATTGATCCGTTGCTTTTAGCACTCTTATCAGCGACAGATAGACGCAAATATACGCTTGAAATTATTGAACCTTCCTTAACGTCATCGCAAAATTTATTAATTAGCGATCGATATGTTTATTCTAGTCTTGCTTATTTTTATGCTCAAGAGCTTTCTGTTGAAAGTGTCGTTAAATTAAATCAATCTATTCCAAGACCTCATATTACATTTTATCTTCATTTACCGCCCATTACTATACTGGAACGGTTGCAGAAAAGGGATGGTTTAAACTTAAAATACGAAGAAAAACTCTCTTTTATTGAAAAAATTTACAAAGTATACAAAGTTTTATCGGAAATAGATGAGCGGTTTATAACAATTAATGGAACTACTCCTGTTTCTTTAATTCATCATCAAATACGACATCATATAGATAAGTTTTTTTGATTATGAATAAAATCATTTATTAATCAATTTATCCACGATAAATCCTCCTTTATGTATTCTTACTCTAAATCTGAAACTTTAGAGATGTGATTGCAATAATTTAACTGCTCAGGAAAAATATCACGTTATATATTTTAATTAGAAAACTAACTGTAATGGGCTTGTTTTAAAAGATTTAGAGAAGGGGAGTAGAAAAGTTAGCAATATTTATTGTGAGGATAATAGTATGTTTATTCTTTTAGAGACGAAGTGTGGTGATAGAAGAACGACATGGAGGAATATACTCGAGCATATTTTAGTGCACAGAATAATAAGGACAATAATGTGAGTGAAGCTTCCATACCGTAAAATTGTTTCACAGATGTATAAAGGTGTAGCTTCTGAATAAAACGCACATAAAATATTAATTTTGTTTTTGTCCATAAATGTTCCGTTTTCATAGAAGAATTAATCATAAAACAGCACAAAGATTGTAAAAGCCTCAAAAAAGAAATTTTGCTTTCTTAAATTTAATGATCTAAAATAAAAATTGTAAGAATGCCTGTTTTTAAACAGGATGTATCATGCATATCGACTGGTATTCATTTTAGAGGATAATTTATGTTCACTTCAAATTTGAAGGAACGCATTGCTTTATTTGAAAATAGAACTTTTCTCTATTTTACTTTGAGCGGCTTATTTGCTACATTTGGAAGTGGACTAAATTATATTACATTGTCATGGATCGCTTACAATCAGACGGGCTCAATCCGTGGTGTAGCGTTGATGATGCTTTTTCTTTGGACGCCTGGCATTATTTTTGCGCCTATTTTTGGCATATTGGCAGATAAATATAACCGTAAAACGCAGATTATTATTTCAAATCTTGTGAGAGGTTTGGTAATCGTGGGCTGGGTAATGCTTTGGCATTTTGGTATAGAAATTGAATTGATGGTCTTATCTGCTCTTTTGGGTATTTTTATTCCTTTTTATATGCCATCAGCTATTTCTTTAATTCAAAGTATTGTGCTGAAGGAACAGCTCATCAATGCAAATGCAACCATCGATATGGTTTATGAACTTGGCACTATCGTAGGTATGGGCTTAAGTGGATTTATACTGTCCTATGCAGGAACAAAAGGAACTCTTCTAATAGGTGGTATATTCTTTATCATTGCTGGTTTATTTAATTTTGCAATGAAGGTACCTAAAAACCGAAGATCTAAAAAACAAAACCAGCAAAATTGGTGGGAAAATTATACAGCATCTCTTCATTATTTTAAACAGAATCCGGCTCTTTTTGTACCTTATATAAGCCAGATGATTATTATGACTCTTTTGATGACCATTCCTGTTATTCTCGTTCCTTATATACAAGAGGTTTTACATGCGGATAACAGGACCTTTGCAATATTTGAGGTGCTTTATTCTATGGGCGTATTGACAGGTGCGTTTTTTTCACCACTTCTTTGTAAAGTTTTATCTATCAGGAAAACATTAGCCATTTTATTAGCTTTTATGGCTATTGGCCTCGCTATTTTATCTGTTAATACACACAATTTTGTTGTTTTTCCTGTTTACTTTATGATTGGATTTGGACTTTCGAGTTGGGCTCTTTCGATTTCTTTATCACAACTCTCTTGTGATCCTGAATACCAAGGAAGATTGCAGGCAAGTTTTAATGGTATCTCTGGATGCTTGATCCTCGGAGTCTATCTCATCATGGCAAGCGATAACAGTAACATATCACCTCAATCGATATATTTTTTTCAAAGCATTGTTGCGTTTGTTGGAATACTCATAGTGCTGTTTTATAAACATGAAAAACAATAAATTACGTTTAAGAGTGGTCAATATACGCTATTTTTAAACATTTACGCTGCAGCACATTTCATATTTTGCTTTTAAAGGAGAGTTGAGAAAATGTAAAAGTTGGTGCTTAATGAACAAAGCATAAATTGATGTATGCTAGAGAATACTCTCTATTTTTTGATAATGATCTAAAAGAATTGATGCGTTTCTTTAATTCATCTCACTGTTGTTAAGAAGACGAAAACGTAACACTTTAAATCTTCTTGAAAGTTTTTTGTTTAAGCGTAGTAGAAAGTAAAGCGATGAGGGAATATCGTATTACATGGGGAGAGTATTGTATTATTTTTGTTTTTCAAAATCCATATGAAAAATTGTATCAATTTCATCTTCATTGGAATGAGTATTTCTACGACGATGCAAGGTTTGCACAATCTCTTTTTTTAAAACAGCATCTGTTTCACTTAAACGGTGAATACTGAGTTCCAATTCAAGAGATAACGCCAAATCCACGCACAATTTAAGCTCTTCTCCAATGTCGAAACCGCGTTGATAGTCGTCATAAAGACCAACCAGTGTATCAGATAATTCTTTATCGCATAAAGAGGTCATGCTTAATTCCTCAACGTTGCGGGTTTCCATGCAGCTTTTTTAAGTATCACTCCACTATCATCACTTAGAATTGCCATGTATACGAACCTCATGGTTTTGTCAATTTTCTGCAAAATACGCGCTTTTAAATCAAAGCCTATTAAAGATTTTATTACTCCAAGATTTTGAAGCGCCCAATTGTAAATATGGATGGCAATGTGTTTACTATAGAATTTATAGCATTTAAAATACATTGCCAAAAGGCTTTTAATATGCGTAGAGGAAGAGTATTCTGACGATAAACCAAACACCCTGAAATCTCTATTGCCAGTTACAGCTAAATCAGTGCCATTAATATATAAAATAAGCAAACAGGGTTTGTAAACGTCTAACTTTTTAATAACGAGTGATAATCTCGTTTTTTGTAGAATACCAATTATTTTGCCTATTTTATATTGATTTTTAGACATTGATAAACTTTTTACTTTATAAAAACCTATGGGAAATGCATTTGCATATTTTTGTAATAAGATTTCAGTGGTATATTGCACAGCATGAAATGAAGAGAATCGTATTAGGCTTTTTGCTTTTGAAAGAATATGACTGCAACTTTTGAGAAAGCAGTTGGCAAGAATTGGCTTGGCATGCAAACTGATAGAGTTGGCAGTGGCGCATTTAGTTTTTTCATTGGCCTGTGTCCAAATGTTTTTGACTCTGGAAAATAACCTCTGATAGGCTTGAGTTTTTTCGAGGTTATATTACAGGGCGCAGCTCAGAAAAATACCACGGCGATTGCATTTTTTGTAATTGTCATAATTTTCGCTCCTGCTTGAATGGATGCTGTAACATCCGTTTTTGTGGGGTTATGTATGTGATAACTGCTCTTCTTAAGGGGCAGTAATAATAGATATAAATCAATATAATTATTTAGTCAGCAACTATATTGATTTTGGAGTGTTTTTTTGGCTCGTCCGGAAGCAAAACCTAAAACTGAGTTGGCAAAACGTTTTCGTGAAGTGCGTCACGCTCTTGGTTTTACAGAGCGTAAGCAGTTTGCTGAACATCTTGGTATCACTGCTGGCTCTATAGGAACTTATGAAACTGGTATAAGTGAGCCTACAGCCTCTGCGCTCTCCAAATATCAAGAAATTTGTGGTGTTTCATTAGATTGGCTAGTAACGGGAAATGGCGAGATGTTTTCAGATATGGCAAAGGCAAAAGCAGCTGGTTTTAAACCGCAAGCGATACCTGTTGGGCTGATGAAAAAGCTTGGACATTTAGCTTATACGACCTATCATGATGCAAAAATAACACTTTCTCCTGAAGATGTTGCGGAATTAGCAGCAGAGCTTTATGGAAGATTGCAAGAGCTTATTCAAAACCTCAATGATATAGAAGAAGTCGAAGCCACTTTGCCACTTTTAAAATTACATTTAAAGCGTAAAATCGAAACTGAAAAGCACATCTAGAAATTTCATAAGATACGAATGAACAGCCTTTTAAAAAATAAAACTTTTTTGGTTTTCTGCTGTATAACCAAGTTTGGAATATGAAGATCTCACGATCTTCGAGTCTCTTATTCAACCTGAAAAACGAGAAACTATCATTATAAATCAATAGACTGTTCTGATTAAAAATAAAACGGTTCATAAAAAGAACGACAGGTAGCAATACAAACAAAATTTCTTCAAAAGGAAGCGAGTATAGCATCATTCCTGAAATATTTGTTGGTTGAAGAAAAGATACGGACAACAGTGAAAATACAGTGGGTTCTGTGAGAGGAAAGAGTTTAGAAAACAGCTTCTTTTCGGTTTGTGATATTAAAAAATTTATACAATAGTGAAAATACAATGACGATGTTTTGTTCCTATAGAAGGGTAACAGATATATAAGAGAGAAGAACGAAAGACTATTTATAGATGCGCTTTTGTCTTTTTATGAAGATGATAAGATGAGTACGTTAAAACTTTTTACAGAGCGTGCATCATTATATTTAAAACAGATTTCTTTCAAAGAGATGTATAGTATATTGAAACAGTTTACCTCGCAACAAAAAGTGAGATTATGATGATAATCATTATCTATTACATTGTGCGATAAGTTAAAAAAATCATAAATTTGTGCTTATAAGAACAGCTAATTTATTGAGAAGTATTTTTACAAATTTATAAAAAATTATTTTTACGCTCTTGCCATTCTTCTGATGCGCTTTATTTGAAAAGTAGAATTGCTCTTTAGTGAAACTATTTTTGTTAAGAGATAAATCGCAGTGTTTTTGAATGGAGATTACGGTATATTTTCAAAGTCTTGTGTTTTTATTTATTTTTTAGCTTGAATCCCTCTAGCTAAAAGGGCTGGGGACTTTTCTAGATTCGATGTTGTTGCAGAGATTTTAGGTCGATGCCGTAATAAATAGCGGTGTCGATGGGAGGGGTTTTTCTTGATTTATTGGTTTTTGAAGTGCGCAAACTAAGGGGTTTGCCATGTGTGTTTTCACGCGTTGTGATGATGTTGAACTCTGTAGGAGGAGATTCTTATGAAAAAAAAATATTCCCCACCAAATTTAATTAAAGCTTTTTCTCTCAGCGCGGCAATGGCCACACTCTTATCGAGTGTTTCTCCTGTTGTTGCTTCGAATCTCGCGATAACGGGTGACAAAACTATGAGCACGAGTGGTTCTGGTGTGTCTTATGACCATGGTAGCCATGGCAGTATTGTTTTTGCGGGTGATGATAATTACTGTGGTGTGGATAATGTCATTGGTCGTGGTGGCAAGCAACAGGAGTCAATTGCTAGTACTAATCAAATAACCGCAGAGCAGCAATATGATAGATTTACCAAAAATACAAATTTTTCTGGTCGTTATCCTTATGGCGTGACCACTGATAAGGTCACTTGGAGTGGTGATAGTAATACGAGCAACAGCAGCACTGGTTATATGGGGAAGCTTACAGGTGGTAGCACGAGTGCTATGCCTGAGGCTTATGGTGTGTATTCTTTTGCAACCGGTTGTGGATCTGCTGCAACAGGGAATTATTCAACAGCATTTGGTGCGGGTGCAACTGCAAAGAGTGGAGGAGCACAAGCTTTTGGTGTTTCTGCTCTTGCGAATGGAGCGGCAAGTGTTGCCATAGGGATTGGATCGGAAACGGTAAAAAGATCGTCTATCGCTATAGGTGGGCTTTCAAAGGCAGATGGCATTGATAGTATTGCGTTTGGTAGCAGCGCGGCTACAGGTGGTCAAGATGCGATTGCGATAGGTTATGCCGCTAAAGCCGGCGCGCAAAATGCGGTTTCAGTTGGTTCAAGTACAAAAGCGACTGGTAAAAGTAGTTTGGCTCTAGGCTATAAGGCAAGTGCATCAGGAGAATTAGCAGTTGCTATTGGTGGACTTGCAACCGGTATCCACGGCATTGCTATGGGGAATAACGCAGAAGCGAAGGATCAAGATACGATTGCGATAGGTTATGCTGCTCAAGCTCAAACAAAGTATTCGATTGCAATTGGTCCAAATGCACAGGTGATTGCTGGAGACGGAGTTGCTTTGGGTGGAGCTTCCGTTGCCAGTGTTGTTAATAATGTTGCTGGTTATGATCCTGTAAGTAACAAAAATTCACAACAAAACAATGGTGCATGGAAAAGTACAAAAAGTGCAATCAGTGTTGGAAAAGCTGACGGTAGTATAACACGCCAGATTACTGGGTTGGCGGCTGGTACTGCAGATACTGATGCCGTCAATGTGGCACAGTTGAAAGCTATGAGAGCTGTCGTAGAAGGAGCAGGGGGATGGAAGTTATCTGTTAACGGTGAAGCTGCTGTGGATATTCTGCCTGGTGAAACAGTCAATTTTGCTGGAGCTGAACTTGAGAATTATGAAAACAAGAACATTAAAATTGTAAGAAAAGATGATAAAACAGTAGAATTTGATTTGAATGACTTCATTACAGTTGGACGTGTACAAGCAGGAAAAACCCAATTAAGCGACCTTGGTTTCGTGATTACTGGTGGTCCGCGTATGACTGGTAGCGGTATTTTTGCTGGTAATAAACAAGTTTATGGAGTGGCAGCGGGGAGTGCAGAGACTGATGCGGTTAATGTTGCACAGCTGAACGATGTAAAAGAATTGATATCAAAGGCGGGAGGAAGCTGGAAACTTTCTGTTGATGGTAACAATGCTACAGATGTTGGGGCAGGAAGTACAGTAGATATTGTTGCGGCAGTGAGCGGGGACGGAAGCAAAAATATCAAGATTGAAAAAGATAATAATAAAGTCACATTTTCTTTGAATGATACTCTTAAGCTTACGAGTGTCACGACAGGCAACAGCATTATGAATAGTGAAGGCTTTATTATTGAGAATGGGCCAAGAATGATTTTGGATGGTATTTCTGCTGGAAATAAAAAGATTACAGACGTAGCAGCAGGGAAAAGCGATACCGATGCAGTCAATTATGCGCAGTTGAGCGAGGTAAGACAATTGGTATCAAAAGCAGGGGGATGGAAGTTATCTGTTAATGGTGAAGCTGCTGTGGATATTCTGCCTGGTGAAACAGTCAATTTTGCTGGAGCTGAACTTGAGAATTATGAAAACAAGAACATTAAAATTGTAAGAAAAGATGATAAAACAGTAGAATTTGATTTGAATGACTTCATTACAGTTGGACGTGTACAAGCAGGAAAAACCCAATTAAGCGACCTTGGTTTCGTGATTACTGGTGGTCCGCGTATGACTGGTAGCGGTATTTTTGCTGGTAATAAACAAGTTTATGGAGTGGCAGCGGGGAGTGCAGAGACTGATGCGGTTAATGTTGCACAGCTGAATGAAGTAAAAAATCAAATAGCAGGAAATGGTCTTGTTAAATGGGATGAAGAACAGAAACTTATCACCATTGGTAAGGAAAAAGATGGTACGAAAATTGATGTTGCAGGCAGTGGGGGAGACCGTAGTATTTCTGGTGTAAAGGCCGCAGAGAGAGACAATGAAGCCGTTAATAAAAAACAACTCGATGGTGAAATTGCAACTATTACTGATACTATTAACAATATTAAGGAGGGTGGTGCTTTTGCAGTTCTCTACGATAAGAATGGTGATAGCAGTGTTAATTATAACAGTGTGACTTTAGGTGGCGGTAAGACTGGTGGGCAGGTAGCTCTGCACAATGTTAAAGATGGCAAAATTGCTAAAGATTCGCATGATGCTATCAATGGGAACCAAATTAATACAATATCCGGAGATATTGCAAAGTTTTTTGGCGGGGGTACTGTATTTCAAGATGGTTCTTTTTTAGGACCAAGATATAATTTATCTACTGTTTCTGCAGATGGTACTGTAGGACAGAAGGTACATACTGATGTTGGCTCAGCGTTGACAGGACTTGATGACAATGTCAACAATGTGAATAGCCGCTTAACACATGTAGCTAATGAGTTTACTCAGAAAATTGAGGGCGTTTCTAAAGATTCTCTATTGTGGAGTAATGATGAGCAGGCATTTGTAGCACAGCATGGAGACGGAAAAACCAATAGCAAAATTAAATTTCTTTCCAATGGAGATATTACTGAAAATTCAACCGATGCAGTGAATGGTTCGCAGCTCTTTGCGACTAATCAGAATGTTAACACTGTTACAAATAATCTGGCAACAATTGCTAAAAATATATCAAAGTATTTTGGTGGTGGTGCAGACGTATCTAACGGTAAGGCTCCCACTTACACTATTCAGGGTAAGCCACATAATGATTTTGAATCTGCTTTTAGTACTGTTGATAATTCTATCACGAATATACAAAATCAGATTACGAATGCGACAAAAAATAGCCTTGTTAAGCAGGAGGAAAATGAAGGTACTATCACTGTTGGTAAAGCAACAGGTGGGACTAAAATCAATGTTGCAAACAAATCTGGTGATGCTCGTACAATTTCTGGTGTAAAAGCTGCAGAGCGAAATGATGAAGCTGTTAACAAAGCCCAGCTTGATAAAAGTATAGAGAAGATTTCTAATGATATTAATCTTACAAGTGCTGCTGCAGTTCTCTACGATAAAGAAAACGGTACCGTTAATTATGGTAGCGTAACTTTAGGTGGGGTAGATAACCAAGGCCCCGTTGCTCTTCATAATGTTAAAGATGGGAAAATTGCTGAAGATTCGCATGATGCAATCAATGGGAACCAAATTAATAAAATATCTGGAGATATAGCAAATTATTTTGGTGGTGGTGCCTCGTTTGAAAATGGTGCCTTTAAAGGACCAAACTATAGTTTATCTGTTATTGTTGAAGATGGTCAGGTGGCAAAAGCCAATTATCATGACGTTGGCTCAGCTTTGAGTGGTCTTGATGCAAATGTGAAGAGTGTGAATACGCATCTGACGAATGTAGTAAAAGATGTCAATGAAAAAATCACGAATATTACACAAGAAGTCAAAGGGGACGCTTTGTTGTGGAGTAATGATGAGCAGGCATTTGTTGCTCTCCACGGAGAAGGACAGAAGACAAACAGCAAGCTTACCTCTCTTTTGAATGGAGACATTTCTGAAGATTCAACGGATGCAGTAAATGGTTCGCAGCTCTATGAAACTAACCAAAAGATTAGTAAGTTGGGTAATGGCTTTGACGGTATAAGTACAAATATATCGAAGTATTTTGGTGGTGATACAGATATAGCTAACGGTAAAGCGCCAACCTATACGATTCAGGGCACTACACATAATGATGTTAGTTCTGCTTTTAGTTCTGTCAATAATTCTATCACGGAGATTTCTAATCAGATTTCCAATGCGACAAAAAATAGCCTTGTCAAGCAAGAGGAAAATGAAGGGGATATCACCATTGGTAAGGAAAAAGGTGGAACGAAAATTGATATTACAGGCAGTGGAGGAGCTCGGACTATCGCGGGCGTGAAAGCTGCAGAGAATGATGATGAAGCAGTTAATAAAAAACAACTCGATGAAAGTATAGGAAAGATTAACAACAATATTGAGAATATAAGTGCCTCTGCGGTTCTTTACGATAAAAATGATGATAGCACTGTCAATTATGAGAGTGTAACTTTAGGAGGTAATAAGGTTAACGGGCAAGTTGCTCTTCATAACGTCAAAGATGGAGAGATTTCCGATCAATCGCATGATGCAATTAATGGTAGCCAGATTAATAAAATATCCCAAAACGTTGCTGAATTTTTTGGTGGTGGGACCTCATTCGAGAATGGAGTCTTTAGAAAACCGAGATATAATTTAACTACTATTGATGAAAATGGTCAGGTAAAACAGCGGGAATATAATGATGTTGGATTGGCTTTGTCAGGGCTTGATACAAATATCAGACATGTTAATCATCATTTAGTCCTTTCAATGAAGGACGTTGCTTCTTATTTTGGTGGTGGTGCTGGATATGATGAAAATGGAGAATGGTATGCTCCTACTTTCAAAGTTTCTCAGCGTAATGAGGATGGCACTATTGTTGAGAAAAAGCATCATAATGTCGCTGATGCTTTTGAGGGTGTCGATGATTCTATCACAGATATTTATAATCAGATTAATAATGTAACAGAAAATAGCCTTGTAAAGCAGGAGGGAGAAGATAGTCTTATTACTGTGGGTAAAGCAACCGGTGGTACTGAAATCAGCCTTGTAAATAAAGATAAGCAAGAAAGAACACTTTCCGGTGTAAAAGATGGAGAACTTTCTCAAACATCAACGGAAGCGGTAAATGGTTCACAGCTTTTTGCTACGAATAAGAAGGTTACAACTGTTAACAATGATCTCAAAACAGTCGCTCAAAATACATCGAAATATTTTGGTGGTAGTACAGATGTATTGAACGGTATAGAACCAGCTTTCCTTATTCAGGGGGAGACCTATCATAATGTTACGGAAGCGTTTACAGGTGTTAATACTTCTATCACAAATATTGATAATAAGATTTCCGAAGTGGTAAAAAATAGTCTTGTTAAGCAAGACGGAGTTTCTGCTCCTATCACTATTGGTAAGGATACCGCTGGTACTGAGATCAATATTGCGGGATATGCTGGTGTAGCGCGTTCTATTTCTGGTGTTAAGGCAGCAGAGAAGGGTGATGAAGCTGTTAACAAAGACCAACTTGATAAAAGCATAAAGGATATTACTAAAGATATTGAGACAGTAACTGCTGCTGCGGTTCTCTATGATAAGAATGACGATAATAGTGTTAATTATGGTAGTGTAACTTTGGGCGGCGATAAGAACAACGGACCAGTTGCTCTTCATAACGTAAAAGATGGTAGCATTTCTGAAAATTCCAACGATGCAATCAATGGTAGTCAGATTAATAAAATATCAGCAGATATTGCAAAGTTTTTTGGTGGTGGTGCAAAGTTCATTAACGGTGCTTTTGAAGGGCTGAAATATACTTTATCCGCTATTGTAGGTGGTGAAGTAGGGAAGGCTAATTTTTACAATGTTGGTGATGCTTTAACAGGTCTTGATAAAAATGTTCAAGATGTGAATCAACGCTTAACGAATGTATCCAATGAGTTTAACCAGAAAATTGAAGATTTCTCTAAAGATGCTTTACTGTGGGATGATGAGGAAGAAGCATTCGTTGCACGTCATGAAAAAGATGGTAAGAAAACAAACAGCAAATTGAAGTATCTTTTAGATGGTGAGATTGCTCAAGGTTCAACAGATGCCATTACAGGTAACCAACTTTATTCCACGAATAACCAACTTGCGAATTATTTCGGTGGCGGTGCCAAATATGAGAATGGCAAATGGACAGATCCTACTTTTAAGATTGTTCAAGTCAATACTGATGGTACGACTGTTGAGACAGAGCACCATAATGTTGCTGATGCTTTTGGTGACGTCAATAAAAATATGTCAAATATTAATAACCGTATTGATGATGTCATCAACAAGGTCGATTCAGATGCTTTAAAGTGGAATGATAAAGAAAAGGCCTATGATGCTGGTCGCGATGGAAAGCCGAATAAAATTATCAATGTAGCTGATGGTAAAGTTGAAAAAGGCTCGAAAGATGCCGTCAATGGTGGGCAACTTTGGGAAACCAATGAACGTGTTACTGGTGTCGAAAAAGATGTGAAGCATCTTACCAACAGAGTTGATACCATTTCCAATACGATTGCTGATATTGGTGATACAGTTATCAATATTGATGCCAAAGTTGATAACATCAATAATAGAGTTGACGGCATTGAAGAGGATGCTGTTCGTTATGATAGAGATGAAAACGGCAAAAAAACCAATAAAATCACATTAGCGGGGGGGGATGCCAGTGAACCTGTTCTGATTGATAATGTAGCTGATGGTAAAATTGAAAAAGGCTCGAAAGAGGCTGTAAATGGTGGTCAACTTCATGATTATACTAAAGAACAGATGAAGATTATTCTTGATGAATCCAAGCAGTATACAGATCAACGGGTTAATAATATTGTGATTGATGCGATTGATGATGCTGTTGATCGGGCTAAGCAATATACAGATATGAAGTTTGATGTCTTAAACTATAGTATTGAGAGTGTGAAAAAAGAGGCAAGACAAGCAGCGGCTATTGGTCTTGCGGTGTCTAACTTACGCTACAATGATACACCTGGAAAATTAAGCGTTGGATTTGGTACTGGTTTATGGCGTAGTCAGTCTGCATTTGCCTTTGGTGCAGGTTACACCTCAGAAAATGGAAAATACCGCTCTAACATATCCGCAACAACTTCTGGAGGTCACTGGGGTGTAGGTGCGGGATTCAATATGACATTGAATTGATAATAAACAAAATACATAAAAACTCCTTCTCACCCCTGTCTCATGAGGCAGGGGTGAATTGTTGTTAGGTATGTAAATATATATATATAAATTGATAAGCGCTAACGATAAATACAGGTTTAAAAAACAGAAAAACCGGACGCTTTCAACAAAATGAACTTCTTATTTCAAAATAAGATAATGAGTTTTTTCATAAATTATAAGTTTATTATTTTCTTCTTTAATTTTTAAATCTGAAAAATCTGTAGCACTCTACAGATAAAAAAACCTTTTGCTCTCTACAAATCTATTAAAAACCTTTCTACTAAGACAAAAATCTCCATTCAAATGTATTTCAACTTTACTGGAAGAAGCTATAAAACAATACGCTAAATTAACTCTACCCCTTGCAAAAAACAACCAATAAGTTTAAAGGTTAAAAAAAACCAATCACCACAAAAAAAATTTTACTTTCTTAGGAAATGTAAAAGAGCAAAACACATTAACCATAAAACCTAAAAACACAACTTCTCTATCTTTTCAGTCAGGTACTAAATTTTTGAATACGTTTAGAAAAACCAATTTTAGGGAACTTCATAGCGTTTAAATGTGTCTTTTTTGTGTTTATAGTTATTTCTTTCATTGGGGAGTTCATTATGAAAAAATTATATACAAAATTAGCAGGGAGCGATTTAAAATTTTCTCGTTTTCCTTTTATTAAAGTCCTATCCTTGACTTCGATAGCGGCACTTTTAGCCAGTATTTCCCCTGTTTTTTCGAATGATTTGGATTCTTCTAGTTCATCACAGGAAAATTATTTAACAGCGCTGAATGTTGCTTTGACATCCAAGGTAAGTGTTGCTGATGACTATGCAAATTTTTTAACAAAAACTCTTACTGGTGTAAGCGATTATAGTCCTATAGTGAATGTTTTGGCAGAAACCAGCGATTCGATACGTTCAATTGATATGAATGTTGGAAGTAAAAAAATCACAAGAGCAGCTTTAACTCCAAGAGTTGTAAAGGGAGATCAGATAACTAGGGATGAGAATTTGGGTAATCCTCTTGTCCATGGTGAACGAGCTCAGGGAGAAGCTCATGATGCTATTGTTTACGGGCAGGTAGCGCAGACGAAGGCTGACCAAGGGATTGCAATCGGCTTAACTGCTTTAGCCGGTAGTAGTAGAAATACTAAAAATAGCATTGCAATCGGTTCTTCTCTAACCGATAGTTATGATGAAAAAGAGAGAACAGCTTCATTAGGTGATTTTTCAATAGCCTTCGGTAGTAAAGCACATAGTTATGCAAATGAAGCGATTGCTATGGGGTACAATGCATATGCACAGGAGCAGGCGCCGCAGGGAATTGCTATAGGCGCTAGCTCTAATGTGACGGTTGCGAAAGGTGTTGCTCTAGGAAGCGATTCTGTAGCTGATAGGGCTGCTGGTGAGTTTGGCTACACTCCTTTGTTGCAGGGTCCTGCAACAAACATCGAGACACAATGGAAAAGTACGCGGGGCTCAGTTAGTGTTGGTGATTATAGTAAGGGTATAACCAGACAAATTACAGGCGTAGCAGCTGGTTCTAATGTTACCGATGCAGTGAACCTTAGACAGTTGCAGGACTTAGAACAAGTTGTAAGACAAAACGGTTGGAAATTCTCTGTTGGAGATAAAAATGCTACAACTGTTCTTATGGATAGCGCGGTAGATTTTTCTGCTGGAAGTAGCAACCTAAATATTACAAAGGGCGAAGATGACAATAAAGTAAAATTTGATCTGGCGCAAGACATTGCACTGGAGAGCGTAAAGACAGGTACAAATACCTTCGATGCCACGGGCTTAGTAATTACTGATGGTCCGAAAATAACCACCGGTGGTATTGATGCTGGAAATAAAAAGGTAACGGGTGTTACATCTGGTGATCTTAGTGCAGATTCACAAGAGGTGGTAAATGGTAGTCAGTTGAATGTTGTAGCTACCCATATAGCTGGATATTTAGGCGGTGGTGTTAAATTTACGAATGGTCAATGGGATAATCCAGAGTTCAAAATTAAAACTTTAAATCCTGAGACGAATGAGATTGAAGAAGAAAGTTTTCCAAATGTAGCCAAAGCCTTTGAAGGTGTGGGTAAGTCTTATGTAAATCTTCACAATGAGATTAAAAAAGCTACCGATGATAGTGTCTTTAAATGGCATGCCGAAACGGAGAGCATTACAATTGCTGCCAGTGAGGGAAAAGGTGGTCAAGAAAGTATTGCTATAGGTAAGCTTTCAAGTGCAACTGCCAACAATGGTATTGCATTAGGTGGTTCTGCAAATGTATCTGGTGAAAATAGTATTGCATTAGGTGGTTTTGCAAATGCATCTGGTGAAAATAGTATTGCATTAGGTGGACTTTCAGCTGCAACAGCTAAAAATAGTATGGCATTAGGTTCAAATGTACAAGTACTTCCTGAGGGTGGTGTTGCTGTGGGTTATAAATCTGTTTCTCGTAACTCAGTGTCCGCAGTTGGCTATGATCCTTCCATAGGGAGCCAGTCAACGGATGATGGTGTGATATGGAAGAGCACTCAAGGAGCTTTTAGTGTTGGTGATACTCCGAATAAGATAACACGACAGCTTACAGGTGTAGCAGCGGGTTATGCAGACACTGATGCCGTCAACATTGCACAGCTGAAAAAATTAAGAGAATTTGTAGCACAAGGGTGGACACTTTCTCTTAATGATAAGGCTGTTTCAAACTTTCAGCCGGGTGATATATTAAATTTGGTTTCTGGAAGCAAAAACTTTGAGATTAAAAATAGTGATACAACAGACAATAAAGACAAAAAAATAACATTTGATTTGGCACAAGATGTCACATTGAATAGTGTAAAATTAAAAGACGTCACTTTAGATAAAACGGGATTAACCATTGAAAATGGTCCCAAAGTAATAGCGGATGGTATTGATGCTGCAGGTAAAAAAATAACAGGTCTTGCGGGTGGAGATCTTAGCACAAATTCGACAGATGCCGTTAATGGTGGCCAGCTTCATACAATCACTGGAGATTTATCAAAAATTTTAGGTGGAGATGTATCCTTTGATGGAACAAACTTTAAAGTACCAGAGTATAAATTATCGAATATTGATGAAAAAGGTGTTGTAACAGATAAACCGCATACCGATGTTGGTTCTGCCTTTAAAGGACTTGATGATAATATCAAGAATGTGAACGCTCGTATTAAGGAGTTTGAAAAGGACATCTCTTCGAATAGTTTAAATTGGGATGGCAGTGTAGGTGATGATGGTGCCTACAATGCTGCTCATGGTGAGAAGGATGCGAGCAAGATTGTTAATGTCGCTGATGGTAAGGTAGAGAAAGATTCGCACGAAACTATAACAGGTTCCCAGCTTTATGCACTGGGCAACAAAGTTGCAGAATATTTTGGCGGCGATGCTACGTATGAGAATGGCGTATTGAACAAACCAACCTTCAAACTCAAAGTTTTCAACTTAGAGAGCAATGAAATTGAAGTTGAAGAAAAAACCTACAATAATGTAGCGGAAGCCTTTGACGGAATTGATAAGAATTTCCAGAGTGTGAATAAGAATGTGCAGAACATCGTTAATGATTTTAATGACAAAGTCACGAATATCAAAGAATCTGTCCAAGGCGATGCTCTGTTGTGGGATGGTAAAGAACAATCCTTTGTAGCCAAGCATGGGGAAAAAGATGGAGAAAAGGAAAACAGCAAGATCACATCACTTGCCGCTGGTTCTATAATATCAGCTTCGAGTGATGCGATTAATGGCGATCAGCTTCATGCAATCACTGAGGATTTATCAAAAATTTTAGGTGGAGATGTATCCTTTGATGGCAAAAACTTTAAAGTACCAGAGTATAAATTATCGAATATTGATGAAAAAGGTGTTGTAACAGATAAGCCGCATACCGATGTTGGTTCTGCCTTTAAAGGACTTGATGACAATATCAAGAATGTGAATGCTCGCATTAAGGAAGTCTCAGAAGGAGTTGCACAAGATTCTTTATCTTGGAGCGATGCTGACAAAGCTTTTGTTGCCCAGCATGGGGAAGGTGATGACAGAAAGGCAAGTAAAATCACATCGCTTGCTGTAGGAGATATTACGAAAGAATCGATGGATGCCGTAAATGGTTCTCAACTTTATTCACTGGGCGATAAGGTTGCAAAATATTTTTCTGATGACGCTGAATATAAGGATGGGGAATTGAAAGTTCCTGATTTTAAGCTCAAAATTATCAATGATGATGGCACTGAAGCTGAATCAAGCTATAAGAATGTATCAGATGCATTTTCAGGTGTGGGTAAACTTTTCACAAAGGTTCAAACTGCGATCAGCGATGTAATCAGCAATTTGCTTGTTACGAAAAATGAAGATGTTATCAACATTGGTAAAGGAGTAGAAGGTAGTGAAATCAATATCGCAAACAAGGGTGGTAAGGATCGAACTCTTTCTGGTGTAAAGGCGGCAGAAAAAAACAATGAAGCCGTGAACAAAGAACAATTTGATAAAGGTTTGAAGGATCTTTCTGATACCCTTCTGTCGGATAGTTCTTCTGTTGTTCTTTACGATAAAACAACAGATAATCAAACTGATTATACAAATGTAACTTTTGGGAAAGGGAAGGATGCTACACCTGTTGCGCTCCATAATGTAGCCGCCGGATCGATTGCGGAAAACTCAACGGATGTTATCAATGGAGGGCAGGTTCACATCCTTTCAATGGATATAGCAAAATTGTTGGGTGGAGATGCTGAATTTAAGGATGGTGCTTTTAAAGGGCCAACTTATAATTTATCCAGTATTGATAAAGGTGGCGAAGTAACAGATAAACCGCATACCGATGTTGGTTCTGCCTTTAAAGGGCTTGATGACAATATCAAGAATGTGAACGCTCGCATTAAGGAGGTCTCAGAGGGAATTGCACAAGATTCTTTATCTTGGAGCGATGGTGACAAAGCTTTTGTAGCTCTGCATGGGGAAGGTGAAGACAGAAAAGCAAGCAAGATCACATCACTTGCGGCTGGCTCTATAGTATCAGGCTCGAGTGATGCGGTTAATGGCGGACAGATTTATGATCTGAATCAGTCGCTAGCAAAGTATTTTGGTGGTGATGCTAAGTATGATGGTGATGGCTGGGCGCTTCCAGGTTTCAAGATAATGACTTTCCAAGAAGATGGAAGTTTTGAAGAGAAGGATTATGATAGCATTGCAGCCGCGTTTGCCGGTGTAAATAAGGTTTTCAAGAATCTTCATAATGAGATTTCAGGCAACATTGAGCAAAATGCGTTGTTGTGGAGTGATGATGCAGGTGCGTTTATAGCACAGCATGAGAAAGAAGGTAAAAAGGAAAACAGCAAGATCACGTTCCTTGCGAAAGGAAAGATATCAGAAGATTCGACTGATGCGATTAATGGTGGTCAGATTTATACACTTCAACAGACATTTGCCTCATATTTTGGTGGAGGAGCTGGTTATGATAAGGAAGGAAACTGGCAAGGACCAAAATTCACCGTTCAGGTCTTTAATAAGGATGGTACGAAAGGTGATAAAGAGGAGCGTAATAATGTCTCTGAAGCATTTGATGTTGTTAATGACAGCATGAGCACTATCAACGATCGTATAAAAGAAGTTGAAAAGAGTACCTCTTCGAATAGTCTGAATTGGAATGAAGAAAAAGGAAGCTATGATGCATCTCATGTTGATGCTCAGGGTGTTAAGAGTCCAAGTAAGATTATCAATGTAGAGGATGGCAAGGTAGACAGAGATTCAAAAGAAGCTGTGAATGGAGGACAGCTTTGGGAAACTCAGCAAATGATTACAGATCAGGTCAAGGATATTGAAAATAAAGTTACGGAGGGATCTGTACAATACGATAAAGATAAAAAAACGGGCAAAAAGACCAATAAAGTTACATTAGTTGGTGGAGATGACAGTTCTCCAGTATTAATAGCCAATGTAGCCGATGGAAAGATTGAAAAGGATTCGAAAGAAGCGGTTAATGGCGGTCAATTAAAAGATAAGATGGATTTTGTGCTTGAAAATGCCAATAAGTATACGGATGAGCAAGTTTCTCATCTTGTAAAAGATGGAGTTAGTGAGGCTAATTCGTATACGGATATGAAGTTTTCGACATTAAGTTATGCTGTTGAGGATGTTCGAAAAGAGGCAAGACAAGCAGCAGCTGTTGGTTTAGCGGTAGCTGGTTTACGCTATAGTGATATTCCTGGAAAATTAACAATCGCATTTGGTAGTGGTTTATGGCGTAGTCAATCTGCTTTTGCTTTTGGTGCAGGTTATACTTCAGAGAACGGTGATATTGGTTCCAACTTGTCAATTACCACTTCTGGAGGTCACTGGGGTATAAGTACAGGGGTTAATGTGATACTCAACTAATAAACGACTAAATCCATAAAATTGATTTGCCTTTTTCTTATTTAAGAAAAGGGCAAATTTTTTACTTTCTTCCAGAACTCTCTAAAGCTATTCTAAATGTATAAAACTCCCGTAATTATATAAAATCCGAATATAAAAAGCCTATGACAACTTTTGTTGAGAATAAAAGACCTTAATGGTAAAGATTTAAAAAATTGATTGCTATTATTTTGATTTATTAAAATGCTTCAAGAAATGTAAATACGAATATACCCTTTATTAAAAGAAGACAGTTTTAGCTTTTATTTTCGTATAGTTTTAAACGTATGCTTTATAATGCAACGCTCTACAGATATGCAACGTACTCCAAACACAAGTATTGCTTTAGGGTAGTGGAGCGCAAACGGAAAAATAATGGAGCGTTTCTGTAGGCAATATGGCTTACGCTTTAGAGAAAAGCAGTATCGCAATAGGTAGTGAATATAATAAGAAGAGCGAATACGGGGAAAATGATTATACAACTTTCGAAGAGTGATTATTCAACAGTAGTAGGAGCTGTTTCTAAAGCTTTAGAATATGGTTCGATTGCTCTTGGTCACTCCGTACATAAGCATTTGCTCAAGAAGCTATTTCTATGGGCTTCTATTCAAAAGCAAAAGGGGTTGGAAGTATCGCTTTAGGTTCCTATTCTAAAGTGATGGTTGATGGGGGGCTATCGGGAACAGCTCTGTGTCTGGTAGGACTGCTGGCGTTTTTGGGGATACGTCTGTTCTGCAAGGACTGGCTAAAAACACCTAATCTCAATGGAAAAGTACGAAAGTTTCAGTAAGTATTGGTGTTCCTAGTAAGAACATAACGCGACAAATTATAGGCGTAGCAGCTGATAGCAAATCTGCCGATGCAGTGAACCTGAGACAGTTGCAAGATTTAGAAGAAGTCATAAGAAAAAAAGGGTGGAAACTGTCTATTTCTGGTGAGGCAGCTAAAGATATGGGTGCTAGATAGTACAATGAATTTTTCATCGGGAGGAAGTAACTTCAGGGTTAAAAGAGATAAGGACGATGAAAATAAGCTCATATTTGGTTTGGCTAATGATATAGCATTGAAAAGCATAACATTAGGAGAGAAAACAACAGTCGATGCAACAGACTTAGTAATTACTGATGGTTTGCAAATAACCACCGGTAGTATTAATGCGGCAAGTAAAAAAGTAACAAATATTGCAGAAGGAACTAGTAATACTGATGCAGTAAATTTTTCACAACTGAAGGGAATAAAAGAACAAGTAGCAGTGAGTATTTTTGTAAAACAGGATACAGCAACGAGACACATTACTATTAGTAAGGATATAGATGGGGCATTTTAGTAAAAAGCTTTCATAAATCCTCTTATGAAATAAAAAAATCTTATTCACGAAAAATAAACTGATGCCTAAGCGGATGATCAATAGGCACAAAAAATTATACCTCTTTCAAAGAGATCAAAGCTAAAAACGACACACAACCTTTGATAGAAAAACGAAATCCATTCTAATATTAAGTATTTTTTTACCTTCCTCAAATTGACTTTCACGAACCTACCCCTAATTACCCTCTAAAGACACTGTAGAAACAACAGTTTATGTCTTAATTTTATTTATGTCCTAAAACACGCTGTAAAAGCAGGAACACGCAAAGGAAATAAGAAAGTTTTAGAGTTCTAGAGCATACATTTTTTGTGTTTTTAATCTGTTATTATGAAGGGGGTATTATGAAAAAATTATATACTACACAAAATCTGCGTGATTTGAGTTTTTCTCGCTCACATCGTCGATCATCATTGTTTAAAGTAGCTTCGTTGGGAACTGCGGTTGCCTTGTTTTTATCGAATGCTGCTCCTGTTTTTTCAGCAAATCTCGATTTAACAAAGGCATCTCTTGAAAATGTGAAGAATGCCGCTGTAGTTTATCCGCAAAGTACTATTTCTGCGTATGATGATTATAACAGTGGTATGGATGGTTATAATTCTGTAATAAATGTTTTAACAGCCGACGGAAAATTTGCATGGGAAGATGCGCAAAACATCTTCACAGCGAATGGCACGCTCGTTTCTGATTCAAAAAGGGATAAGAGGGCTAAAAAAGCTGTTGTTTTAGATCCAGAGAAATATACGGCAAAAGAGAAAAGTTTTACTATAAACTCTATGGTTCGCGCTTCAGGGCTAGACGGTATTGCGATAGGTTCCGTATATGATAATCAAGATAGCATTGAGGAATATACATTCGCGAATGGTTACTCTTCAAAAGTGAGGGCTGATGGTAATGGAGCTATTGTTATAGATAAGAATGCTGAAACGCGTGCGGCTGAAACGCGGGCGTATGGCAATGTTGTTCTTGGGGACGGTTCTTCGACTACATCGCTTGCTGGCGCTAGCGGTTACAGTCCTATCGAGCTAAGCGAAAAAAATAAAAACAGTGAGGTATGGAAAAGTACTGCGCATGCAGCGACTATTGGTGATTATAAAAATAAGGTAACACGCCAGCTTGAAGGAGTGGCTGCTGGTAGTTATTCTACCGATGCCGTTAATGTTGCACAGCTAAAAGCGTTAAAAACTTACGTAGACCAAGGTTGGCAGCTATCTATTGGGGGTAAAAATGCTAAAGCTGTTGGTGTACAAGATACTGTAGATTTGTCGGCTGCAAGTGACAACCTTAAGATTACAAAAGGTGAGGAAAACAATAATGTAACATTTGATCTAGCTAACAATATTACAGTGGAACGAGTTACCGCTGGGAGAAGCTCTATAAGTGATGATGGCATTCTGTTTGCTGATGGCGCTCGTATAACTGTGGATGGTATTGATGCTGGCAATCAGCAGATTACAGGAGTGGCAGCTGGGGAAGAACCTGATGATGCAGTGAATTTTGCGCAGTTGGAGCAGGTTAATCGGGACGTTGCAAGTGTAAGTCAAAATACATCACAATATTTTGGTGGTGGTGCAGATGTATCTAATGGTAAAGCACCAACTTACACAATTCAGGGTA